>DHGD01000157.1:0-14690 GCA_002402575.1 Syntrophomonas sp. UBA4807 | reverse complement strand
AAGGTTTTCGGGGCCATGGCCAGCAAGGGTTACATTTATAAAGGCTTGAAGCCAGTGTACTGGTGCGGCGAGTGCGAGACCGCCCTGGCCGAGGCTGAAGTGGAGTACGGGGACAAGGTTTCTCCCTCCATTTATGTGAAATTTCCGGTCAAGGACGGCAAAGGGGTCTTGCCCCAGGACGCCTTTGTGATTATCTGGACCACCACTCCCTGGACCCTGCCGGCCAACACCGGCATTTCTCTGCATCCCGGGTACGAGTATGTTATGGTGCAAGTCAACAATGAAAAATATGTACTCGCCAAAGGCTTATTGGAACAGGTCAGACAGGAATTGGGCTGGCAGGATGCCCCAATCCTGCGGGAATTCGTCGGCAAACAGCTGGAACTGGTGGTATGCTCCCATCCCTTCTTTGAGCGCGACTCACTGGTCATCCTGGGCGAGCATGTCACTCTGGAAGCCGGCACCGGCTGCGTACACACCGCGCCCGGCCATGGCGAAGAGGACTTCTATGTGGGCAAAATCTACGGCCTGGAAGTGATCTCGCCGATTGACAACAGCGGCCGTTTCACTGCCGAGGCCCGGCAGTTCGAAGGGCTTTACGTGCACAATGCCAACGACGCGGTAATCGAAGAACTGAAAAAACAGCATATGCTGTTAAAAACGACTAAAATAGAGCATCAATACGCCCACTGCTGGCGCTGCAAAAGCCCCATCATCTACCGCGCTACCGAGCAGTGGTTCGCCTCCATCGACGGCTTTCGCGAGAACGCCCTCAAAGCTATTGATGAAGTACGCTGGATCCCCAGCTGGGGGCGGGAGCGTATTTACAACATGGTGCGCGACCGCGGCGACTGGTGTATTTCCCGGCAGCGCACCTGGGGAGTCCCCATCCCCATCTTCTACTGCGATGACTGTGGAGAAACGGTCATCAACGATGAGACCATCGACCGCATCAGCAAGATTTTCGCCCAGGAGGGGTCTGACGCCTGGTTCATCAAATCGCCCGCCGAATTGCTGCCTGAGGGCTATGTTTGCGCAGGCTGCGGCGGCGCTAATTTCCGCAAAGAAACCGACATCATGGACGTGTGGTTTGATTCCGGCTCCAGCCATATGGCGGTATTGGACACCTATGAGGGTTTGAGCTGGCCGGCCGACATGTATCTGGAAGGCAGCGACCAGCACCGCGGGTGGTTCAATTCCTCGCTTTCCACCGCAGTGGCAGTACGCGGCAGCGCCCCTTACCGCCAGGTACTGACCCACGGCTTCACGGTCGATGAGCAGGGACGCAAAATGAGCAAATCGCTGGGTAATGTCATTGACCCCCTGGTCATGGTCAATGAGATGGGGGCCGACATCCTGCGCCTGTGGGTGTCGTCGGCGGATTACCGCAACGACGTGTCGGTTTCTAAGAACATCATCAAACAGAGCGCTGAAGCGTACCGCAAAATTCGCAACACCTGCCGCTTTATTTTGAGCAACCTGTTCGACTTTGTCCCCACGCGCGATCAAGTGGCGTTTGAACAGCTCGCCGACCTGGACCGCTGGGCCCTCTTGAAGCTGGATAACCTGGTGCGCCGCGTTACCAATGCCTATGATGAATATGAATTCCATGTGGTATTCCATTCCATCCACAACTTCTGCACTATTGAACTGAGCAACATCTATTTCGATATTCTCAAGGACAAGCTGTATTGCTCCAATTCCCATGACCACGAGCGCCGGGCCGCCCAGACGGTGCTCTACAAGCTGATAAACGTCCTGGTGGTATTGTTGACCCCGATTTTAGCCTTCACCAGCGAAGAAATCTGGTCCTACTTGCGCCGCGACGGCCAGCCGGAGAGTGTGCAGCTCCTGGAATGGCCGCGCCCCGATGACAAATACCAGGACCCGGTTTTGGAAAAACGCATGGACATGGTGCTGAGCGCCCGCGAGGTAGTGACTAAGGCCTTGGAAGAGGCCCGCGCCAAGAAAATTATTGGGCATTCACTGGGAGCCGCTGTCACCCTGTTCGTAAACCCGGCTTGGGAGCAGGTATTTGTCGGAATGACCGATATTCAAAAAATGTTCATCGTCTCCAGTTGCAAAGTAGTGCCTGCCACGGCGCCTCCCGTCAACGCCGTCACCTTGGAGCACGTCCCCGGTCTGAGCGTGACCGTGGAGTCCGCCCCAGGTGAAAAATGCGAACGCTGCTGGATAATCGACAATACCGTAGGCAAGCATAGCGGGCACTCCACCTTGTGCCAGCGCTGCGCCGAGGTAGTGTCAAGGGACGGTTCTCTGACACAATCTTGAACGAGAAGTGTGACACGGACGGTTCTCTGACATACTCTTAAACGACATTTCCGGGGAGGGATGTGGATGAGGCGGCAGCGCTGCGACCACCGAGAGGGTTGTTCGAGTATAGATTGAAGGGGCGCTCCTTTGCCCCCGGGACAATTCTAAATAACAGGAGGAGCCTATGGAAGAGGGCAACCGTTTGATAATAACCGTCCTGGGCCATGACCGGGTCGGTATCATATATGGGATATCGGGGGTTTTGGCCAACACCAATGTCAACATTCTGGACATCAGCCAGACTATACTGCAGGGATTTTTCACCATGGTGATGGTGGCGGATTTTGCCGATGCCACCGTGGGCCTGGATGAACTGAAACTTCTTTTGGACCAAAAAGGCCAGGAGTTGGGCCTGCGGGTCACGGTGCAGCACGAGGACATCTTCCGCTACATGCACCGGATATAAATGCCAGGATAGTCCCCCGTGTTTGCGCGTTTCAAGGAACAGAGACGCATTTTCTGCGCAGAAATGTCTCTGAGTATGGAGGACAGATATGCAATTTGCGGTCAGTAAGGAAGAGATTTTAGAAACTATAAATATGGTGCAGGGTCAGAACTTGGACATCCGCACCATCACCATGGGCATAAATTTGCTGGATTGCCGACAGGATGACGGAGAAGCAACCGGGCGCCGCGTGTACGACAAAATCACCCGTGTGGCCAAAGATTTAGTCCGGGTAGGGGAAGATATCCAGCGCGATTACGGCATCCCCATAATAAACAAACGCATCTCGGTAACGCCGGTCAGCATGCTGGTCAACGGCTTCACCGAGGACGACATATTCAAAGTGGCTTTGGAGCTGGACCGGGCTGCGGCCGAGATGGGGGTCAATTTTCTGGGGGGCTTTTCCGCCCTGGTACACAAAGGCTACAACAGTGGCGACCGCAGCCTGATTCAATGCATCCCCCGGGTATTGGCGGCCACCGAGCGGGTGTGTTCCTCGGTCAACGTGGGGACCACCAAATCAGGTATTAACATGGACGCCGTGTATGACATGGGGCGGGTAATCAAGCAGACCGCCGAGGCCACCGCTGATCGCGATGGCTTGGGGTGCGCCAAACTGGTGGTGTTCTGCAACGCCGCCGAAGACAATCCCTTTATGGCCGGGGCCTTCCACGGGCCGGGCGAACCGGAGACAGTACTCAACATCGGCATCAGCGGACCGGGAGTAGTGGCTACAGTGGTAAGAGCCAACCCCGGCTGCGATCTAGGCGAATTAGCCCGCCTTATCAAGAACACGGCCTTTAAAATCACCCGCACTGGTGAACTGGTGGGTCGGGTGGCCTCCAAACGGCTGGGAGTACCATTCGGTATCTTAGACCTGTCTTTAGCCCCCACCCCGGAGGTAGGGGACAGTGTAGCCGACATCCTAGAGGCCATGGGGCTGGAACGGGTGGGCGGACCGGGCAGCACCGCGGCTCTGGCTATGCTCAACGATGCCGTCAAAAAAGGCGGGGCTATGGCGTCATCTTATGTGGGCGGACTCTCCGGCGCTTTCATCCCGGTTAGCGAAGATGCCGGCATGATCCGCGCCGCGGCCGAAGGGGTTCTGAATATCGAGAAATTGGAGGCCATGACCTCGGTTTGTTCAGTAGGCTTGGATATGATAGCTATACCCGGCGAAACCAACGCCTGCACCATATCGGCCATTATCGCCGACGAAGCCGCTATCGGCATGATCAACCGCAAGACCACCGCGGTGCGCATAATTCCCGCACCGGGCAAACATCCCGGGGATTGGGTGGAGTTCGGCGGGCTTTTGGGGCGAGCCCCGGTGATGCCGGTAAACGCGTCCTCGGCAGCCCATTTCATTGCCCGCAAGGGCAGGATTCCCGCGCCGATACACTCGCTCAACAATTAAATGGCGTATTGAAAGCGGCCCACCTGGAATAATATATATATAGGTGAGGAAAAGTGAAGCACACTGACGAGGACAGCAACGTACAAATCGAGCTGCTCGAGAACCTGAACCGCAAAATGGAAGAAATGGCAGGAAACATGCACAAAATCGGGGTGGCCGAATACGTTGAGATGCTGAGCCATCCCCGGCGAATTTTCTGGATTAACTTCTGGTCCGGGGTGGCGCGCGGGCTGGGCATGGCCATTGGTTTTACCCTCTTAGCGGCTGTGGTGCTGTACTTGCTGCAGCACATCATCCTTCTCAATGTGCCTTTGATCGGCAACTTTATTGCCGACATCGTGGAAATCGTGCAGAGACAGTTGGGGATCGACTAGGGGTTTGCGACTAAACTTTGAAGGTGAGGAAACAGCCGTGAATAATATTGATTACTATCAGGCTTTATTATCCCGCAAAGAGGACATCGAGGAGCAAATTTCGCGCCGCCGCGACATCCTGCAGATACCGTTGTCAGAGTACCTGGACGAACTCTCTTTCTACGACCAGCACCCTGGCGATGTGGCCAGCGATACCTATGAGCGTGAAAAAGAGGCCGGGCTATTAGAAATGCTGGAATTCGAACTGGAAAAAGTCAATGACGCTCTGGTCAATTATCAGAACGGCACCTACGGCATCTGCGAGCAGTGCGGCCAGCCTATCGAACCGGCCCGCTTGCAGAGAGTGGTCAATACCACCCGGTGTGCACACTGTGCCCGGGGGTACGGACACACTTACACCCGGCCCGCCGAAGAGAGAGTCGTCAGGCCGGGCCTGATGTATGACACTGCCGTTGACATAGCCGGATATGATTATGATGAATATCACAATACCCTGCACAATCCAGATTCCGATTGAGGCGCCTGAGAGCTTATGAGAGCTTAAGCGAATGAACAGACGAACCCCAAGGGATGAGGAGGTTGTCTGCGCGGGAGATTTTAAGCTAGTCGCCGGCCTCCCTGAAAACGGGGAGATATTGAGATTAATTGCGGAAGTGGACGACCTGCTCTGCGGCGAAATCACTATAGATTACATAACCAAGTCTATAAAACTCCAGGCGCTGGCACCGGCCAGCGGCTAACTTTTGAGAGCAAGCTGCCGCTATTGTCGCATGACGCTTCATCCGTGAAGTTCAACCGCGATTTTGGCCTAAGCCGGACATTGCCAAAGAATCCTGGCTGTGTAATAGTATTTATAACCAGTCAAAGATTTGCCCAATACATCATGGAAAAGGAGGACTTGATGTGAAAATCGGTATTTTCACCGATAGTTACAAACCTTATACCAGCGGTGTAGTTACCTCGATCAATACCTTTAAAATGGAACTTGAGAAATTAGGGCATGAAATTTACATATTTGCCCCCAATTATCCCAACTATGTCGAGACCGAAGATCGGGTATACCGCTACTATTCAGTCCCGGCGCCGACCAATCCGGATTTCACTCTGGCTATACCGGTTTTCCCAGGCATGAAGTACCTCTTGCGCAAGCTGGACTTAGATCTCATCCATGTGCATTCCCCGTTCACCATGGGCCGGGTAGGCCTGCACTATGCGCGCAGTTTCCAACTGCCTATTGTGTTCACCTACCATACCTTGTACGACCAATATGTGCATTACCTGCCGGTGGCGCAAGAACTAGCCCGGGAGATGACTATTAAATTCAGCAATCACTTTTGCCGTCAGGTTGACCATCTCATTGTCCCCAGCTCCGAGGTAAGCAATATCCTTTCCAGCTACGATATCCCCACTCCCATCTCGGTGATCCCCACCGGGGTGCCGGTGCAGCTTTTCAACCAAGCCCGGGTGGAGGGCAACATACTGCGGGAGCGCTACCATATACCTGCAGAAAACAAAATCCTGCTCAACGTAGGTCGCCTTACTAAGGAGAAAAACCTGGAATTCTTGATTGAATGCTTCGCCCGGGTGCGCCGGCAACGGCCGCAGACCACTCTGGTCATCACCGCCCAGGGTCCTCAGGAAGCAGCCTTGAAACAACTGACCGTGGATCTCGGCCTGAGCCTGGAGCGTGACGTGATCTTTACCGGAGCGTTGCCCTTCGAGACACTGATTCATGTATATTTCAGCGCCGACCTGTTCGTGTTCTCGTCCATAACCGAGACTCAGGGTCTGGTTTTGGTGGAAGCCATGGCAGCCGGCCTGCCGGTGGTGGCCATCAAAGCCTTCGGGGTATTGGACATGGTTGACCACGGCATCAACGGACTATTGACCGAATGTGATCAGGAAGAATTCACCGCCGCTATCCTGAAAATGCTCGACGATGACAAGGCTTATCAGTATTATCGCCACAATGCCTTAATCAAGGCTGAACAGATATCTTCGCCCAATATGGCCCTGCAACTGGAAAAGGTCTACCAGGATCTGACCAACCGCAATATCCACCGCCGCAAACCGGTCTATGACTGGCTGTCCCGTATGGTGCCGTAAAGTCCGGAAAGTATCCCCAATTAAAAATGCGCCGACAGTTAACAGGGGCGCGCCTGGTGTACCCCTGGAACTGTATTGGATCCCCCCGGCAGTTCTTACGAAATGACGAGTTTTTTTGGTAATCCCTGGCGAACTATTAAAATGGGCGCAGCCCGCATCAAGGCAAGCCTTCGGATTTACATTGCGCGGGCGATATTCTCCAGCTGTTCAGCCATACTAGCAATCTCCTCGATGCTGGCACTCATTTCTTCAGTAGCGGCAGCCTGCTCTTCGCTGGACCGCAAGGTCTGCTCACTGCTTTTTCCTGTTTTTTCAATGGATTTTTTTATGTCTTCAGTCAACGCCTTAATCTTCTGAACCGTTTCTTTAGATTCATCTGATAATTTGCGGATTTCATCAGCCACTACCCCGAAACCCTTGCCCAATTCGCCGGCCCGGGCCGCCTCAATAGCTGCATTCAAACCTAACATTTTAGTTTCATCCGCAATCTGCCGGATGAAACCGAGCACTTCGTTAATTTCCTCGGATACATTGTAAATTTCCATAATATTATGACTCAACTCTTGCTCATTGCTGGTTATTTGTGAGGCTGCAGCGGCTAATTCCTCTACTACCGCCGAGATTTCGTTCATGCCGCGGTTGAGGTTTTTTGACATTTCACGCAGATCCAAAGCGTTTTGACGGGGCAAAGCGATGCCGAAGGTGGCCACCGGCTGACTAGGGTCATCTTCATCATATAGAGGGTAATTGGTTATCAGTACTGGAACCCCATGTACATGGGCGTCAACTTCTTCAGCAGCAACCTTTTTGGTGCTTAAGGACTTGTGCGCAACCATATTCTCAGTTATTGGATTACCGATTTGCATAGTCCGCATGTCGAATTTGTCTGACGCTTGGCGGTAAGCTATTTTTTCCAAATCGGTCATATACATAAATGATCCTTCCGGGTACATATTTGCGACTAATGGAGCAAACTCATTAAAGGCCTTTGCTATAGGGTGTAAACGGGGGAGAATTATACTAATAACGCCAGTCACTTCGTTATTATCATCCTCAACAGGCAGGCTGGTAATGATAAGGCGAGACCCATACACGGCGCGGTCCACCTTTTCAGTGGTAATTCGTTTTTCGCGAATGGCTTGTTGCTGACCGCTGCCAGCCCTAAGGCTGTCGCCTTCCTGTATAGCTGCTATATCAAATACTTTAGAGGGTATTTTTAAGGTAAAGCGTTCCCGGTCGGTGTACAAAATTATGGCTCCGCCTGGTATAATGTCAACTATTATTGGCGCGATTTCTTTAAATGCATTAGCTGCTGCTTGACTAATCATTTTCTTACCTCCAATCAAAATTTCTTAAGCATAATGCTTTTAATGATTTTATCAATGTTGCTATCAAGATAGACGGGTTTTGGGCTATTATAGAACAAGTCGGTTTTTGCTTATTTAGGCGACTGCGGTCAACCGTCACCCTATTAAGTCGCTATTACCTCCCTCAAATTTATAACGCTCGTTTTACAATCGATGAACCGTCTATTATGGCCGATAAATGAAGCGCTTTATCTGTTCAGGTAATCAGGCCATTTAGGACAATAACCAAATGCAAATTGATAATTAGAACAATTGAAGCGTTATGCTTATTTAATTATCGTCAAATAAAAATGGTAACATTAGACATTAAGTAAAAGTGACGTTAAACCGAAGCCCGGCGCCTTAAGCCCGGTTTCGTTCCCTCGTGGTTTATGTTAAAGTGTTAATGGACAGCCTCGCGTTCGGCATATTTTAACACCGGTTTCTATTGCGATATGCCGTAAGACGGGCTGAACCGCATTTTCTGACAATGGGACGGGAGCCATGCTGCGAACAATTATTGCCATAGCAGCCGCCAAAATTATCATAAACATCAGCCGCCGCTTCGGAAACCAGGGCACAGTCCTGGCCGGGCGGGTGGCGCGCTGGCTGGACCCCGGTATTCTCAAAAAACTGGCCGCCCGGGTGACGGGTGAGGTGATTATCATCACCGGCACCAATGGCAAAACCACCACCAGCAATATGATCGCCCAGATCCTCGGTGCCAACGGCAACAGCGTGGTGCACAACCAGGCCGGGGCCAATATGTTAAACGGCATCACCACTGCCTTTATCGCCGCCAGCAGCCTAAAGGCCAGCCGCCACTGGGATTACGCCCTGTTGGAGACCGATGAGGCTAATGTGGCTCCTTTGCTTAATGAGGTAAATGCCGGTCAGCTGCTCATAACCAACTTTTTTCGCGACCAACTGGATCGTTACGGCGAGCTGGACCGCACCATCCGTCTCATTAGCGAGGGGGTCAGAGGGCGGGACATACGCCTGTGGCTCAATGCCGATGATCCCCTGATGAGCGCGCTGCCTCGGGACACCGGACTGCCCTGCAGCTATTACGGCTTCGCGGCAACCGCTTACGACCATGAGGCCCAGCAGGACAGCCGTGAGGGGCGCTACTGCATGCTGTGCGGCGAGGAGATCGAGTACCGGCGCTTCCATTTTGCCCAGCTGGGTGCTTACCGCTGTCCCCACTGCGGTAATTCCAACCCTGCTCCCGACTATTTGGGGAGCGACCTGCAACTTGGCCACGAAATCGTCATGAAGGTTAATGATATTGAGGTAAACAGTCCTTATCAGGGCTTTTACAACGCCTACAACATACTGGCGGCAGTGGCGATTACCAAAGGGATGGGTATTGCTGACGCCGTCATCAAGGAAGCCATCGCCCGCTTCCAGCCCCAGGCGGGACGCATGGAACGATTCACCGTGGGAATCAAGGAGGCCACCTTGATATTGGTCAAGAACCCCACCGGCTTCGACCAGAGCCTGCAGGCCTTGTTGAACGACCGTCGCCCTAAAAACCTGTTTTTGGCCTTAAATGACAATGCTGCCGACGGACGTGATATTTCCTGGATCTGGGATGCGGAGCTGGAGCCCTTATCTTCCGCTGAAGCGGAGTTATGTATGTTGGTATGCTCCGGGCTGCGCAGCGGAGACATGGCGGTAAGGTTGAAATACGCCGGGGTGGCAACTGACTTGATACAGATTGAGAGCGACTTGGACTCGGGGATACAGAAGGCCTTGGGCGGACCGGGCAAGGTTAGTTATATCCTCTCTACCTATACCGCCTTGTTCAAGTGCCGCAAGATACTTTTGCGCCTGCAGGGTGACCCGGCACCTTCCGCCATCCCCGGGGAGCGGATTTACGGCAAATCCTGACCCGCAAGGCATGGACAGGCATGGGATCGGTTCTTTGACCTGGATCAGGCGATTCGGAGAACGGGTATGGTATCTTAATTGCGGCGCTCAGAATTTGGCCGGAGCAAAACAGAGCCGCCGGTATGGCCCCGGAACGAACATTGCGCAGAATGAGTTGCAAACAGCGCGCAAGTTTTCTAATCGCAAGTCGTATAGGATAACGGGGACATGAAGCTGACGACCTGCCGCCAGGGTGCAGAGCGGCAGCACCTGAGGGACCTAAATCGGTGCTGGTGGCACCGCCCCCGTTCAAATAACGCCAATATTCGACCATAAGTGGGCATTAGCAAACTTTAATGGAGGAGTAAACCTGTGGCCCAATTTAACATAGCCCATCTATATCCAGACCTGATGAATTTGTACGGCGACCGGGGCAACCTTATCTGCCTCCAGAAACGCCTGGAGTGGCGCGGCCAAGAGTGCCGGATACAAAACGTGGGCCTGGGGCAGAGCATCGATTTCGCAGCTATTGATATGGTTTTCATGGGAGGCGGCTCCGACCGTGAGCAGGGGCTGGTGTATGCGGATCTTATCAAGCGGGCGGAGGAGTTTCGTCAGGCCATCGAAACGGACTTACCGGTGTTATGCATCTGCGGCGCCTACCAACTCCTGGGCCAGGCTTATATTTCCGCCGATGGGCAGAGACTGCGGGGGCTGGGCTTTTTCGATTTCACCACTCAAGGCTCACAGCCCCGCCTTATCGGCAATATCCTTGTGGAGACTGAATTGGGGGGGCAGACGACCACAGTGGTGGGTTTTGAAAACCATGGCGGGCGCACCTTTCTCAATGATGCGCGTTTAAAGCCCTTTGGCCGGGTGCTCAAAGGATACGGCAATAACGGCCAGGACGGATTCGAGGGCATTAAATACCGCAACCTCATAGGCACCTATCTGCACGGTCCGCTGCTGCCCAAGAACCCTGTTGTGGCCGACTTCTTCATCAAGGCCATGGCCGTCCGGCGCGGAATGGACGCCAACATCACCCCGCTGTACGACGCCATCGAGACTTTTGCCCATCAGCAGGTCAAATACAAAATCCTCAATTCATAATAATACCGTGAGTTAAGGAGACGAGGGCGCGACAGAATAGTCCCCTTTGCCTTCGGCTTGATCTTGGTAATTTCCCTGAATGGTATATTTTGTATGTGTTAGGGGATACTAGACCATACAGAATCTATCGGAAGGGAAGTCTTTATCATAGCACAGCCAACTGCTATAAAACCGGCACCGTTTCCGGATGAAATTATAATAAACCGCCTCCGCCAGGTGACCAGCACCGGCAATCCCCGTGTGGATGCAGTAATGAGCTATCTTTTGGAGGACAGCGGCAAAATGCTGCGCCCGCGCCTGGTGTGCCACACTGCGGCCCTCAATCCGCACGACCCTATCGTGGTGCGCGACATCGCAACCGCGGTGGAATTAATTCATCTGGCCTCGCTGGTACATGACGATATCATCGACCAGTCCCCTTTGCGGCGCGGCCGGGACAGCCTGAATACCCATTTCGGCAACCAGACCAGCGTGCTGGCCGGCGATTTCCTGTTTGCCGCAGCCTTCAATCTCATCAACCGCCATCAGCAGATGCAAGTCATGGAAGATATCACTCATACCATACAGGTGATGTGCTCAGGAGAAATCATCCAACTGGGAATGTCCTACGATGTAAATGTGAGCATTGACCAGTATTTCGATAAGACTTATCGCAAGACCGCCTGTCTGTTCGCTGCCAGCTGCAAAGCCGGTGCCCTGGCCAGCGAGGCTTCCCCGCAGCAGGCCAAGCATCTGGAACAGTTTGGGCTGTGTCTGGGCTATGCCTATCAAATCATCGACGATGTCATGGATCTGGTAGCAGACAGCCAGATCCTGGGCAAGCCGGTGGGCAATGACATCACTCAGGGCAACATCACCCTGCCGGTCATTCTGGCACTGGCCGATGGGTTGCACGGGGCGCGTCTGCGCGGTCTTTTGGAACGGCGCAACAGCATCTCCGCCAGCTTGGGAGAGATAATAACCATAGTCAGAGAAAGCGGCTCGGTGAGCGCGGCTGTCGAGCATGCCGCCGCTTTCCTGGAGCGAGGCATAAAACATCTGCAAGAACTGCCACCCGGGGAGAGTTTGGATGCGCTTAAAAATACCGGCATGGGATTCATAGAAGCCTATAGCCCGGTATTGGGGCACTTTTATCCTGTGATGGAAAGGCGGGCCTAACATTGACTGCCAGAATTGCACCCCAATCAACAACTGTACGCCCCCGCCGCAAGCCGGCTCCGGGGCAATCCTCGCTGCTTTTGCACCACATCCTGGTCATATTGCCCCGGGTGCAGCGCCTTTTGGGTGAATGGAGAATTGAGGCCGCCCGCTGTCCCGACCCGGTGCTGCGGCAGATGGCATTGGCCAGCCTGAAACACAAGGCCTTCCACTGTCAGGGCGGGGCGGTATTCGCCAGTCTCTCCCCTGGACATGAAAAGACCCTGTTGCGAATTATCGTGGCTTATCAGACGCTGTGCGATTACCTCGACAACCTTTGCGATCGGGCCGGCAGCACTGACGGCCAGGCATTCCGCTTCCTGCACAACAGCCTCCTAACCGCACTCACCCCTGGCAGCGCCTGTGAGGACTACTACCTTTACTATCCCTGCAAACGAGATGGCGGCTACATCAATAAGTTGGTAGCGGAGTGCCAGGCGCAGATTGAAATGCTGCCTAATTACTGGAAGGTGCAGCAAAGGCTGTGGAGGCTGGCTAACTGGTACAGTGAATTGCAGGTGCGCAAGCACCTTGATTACGAGGTCCGTGAAGATCAATTGGTAAGCTGGTCCAACCAGCAGGCAGCCCGTTACCCGGGGGTGCGCTGGCAGGAATTTGCCGCCGCCACCGGCTCGACTCTGGGCATTTTTGCGCTGTTAGGCCTGGCCTGCCGGGAAGAACTGGATGACGCCAGCATGCACCGCAGCTGGCAAGCCTATTTCCCCTGGATTTCAGGGCTGCACATCCTGTTGGACTATTTTATCGACCGCGACGAAGACCGTCAGGGCGGGGATTTGAACTTTACTTTCTACTACCGCGATGAGGCCGACATGATCGCACGATTGAAATTCTTCATCTGCCAGGCCCACGACTGCGCCGCCAGCATGCCCAATCCGGCCTTTCACACCACGGTGGTGGAGGGACTTTTGGGGCTTTACCTGTCTGACCCTAAAATAGCCGCCCAGGGTTATGAAGAAATGGCTCAAACGCTCCTGAACTGCTCCGGGCAGAGGGCGGCAAACACCCGCCGCATCTGCCGCATGGTCCGCAAAGTGCTATAGTCTGGCCAACACCAGTAAGTCAAAACACCGGCACGGGTCTGGTGTTTGGATTTGGCAGCAGCTGCACCGATTCCGCAAAAGGTTCGGTCTTACTATATTGACCGCCGAAGCCCAGACTGGAATGGGCCTCTCGTAAGAGAGCGACTTGGGGTCACCTGTTAGTCGCCTTTACCCCCTTTTGCTTCACAGGAGCAGCCGCTGCCACGGGCCGGGAGAAGAGGCAGCCCGGGCCCTCTTCTCAAAGGGCCTGGGCTGGGCTATAATATGGGGAGTATAGGTTCTTTATCCAGCAGGAAGCAGGTGGAGCGGTGCCGACAACCACACACTCAAACGAGCATATCCCTGAGCAAGCCGCACAGATCACCGTTTTTCAATACAGCCCGGATGCCATCGCGGTTCAGTCTGGCACCAGCCTTTACAGCGTTTGGCAGTCGCAAGACCCGGGCGTTACCTGGATACATAGCAGCGGTCCCCCCGATTCTGACTTCCTCGATCAACTGGCGGCACATTATAACCTTCATCCTCTGTCCATTGAAGACGTCATCCATTCCGGCCAACGCAGCAAATTGGAAACCTATGATGAATACCTGTTTTTGTCCCTTTATGCCCTGGACGCTGAAACTCAGCAGCGACTGGAGGTCAATATGTTCGTGGGCGGTGATTATGTGATTACTCTAATGCCCGACGACAAGGGGCTGTTTGCGCCGGTGCAGGAAATGTTAAAGCATGGCAACAGTAACCTGCGCAAAATGGGCAGCGATTTCCTCTGTTACAGCCTATGCGACCGCATTATTGACAGCGTATTTCCAGCGCTGGAGCAGGTGGGCAAAGAGGTTTTTGAGATTGAGGATCAGATTTTCTCGATCACCCGGGATGCCATGGCATCAAAACTGCATCACCTCAGGGTGCGGCTGTGGGCGCTGGAGCGTGACATCACCGGAGCACAGGAGGTCATCGAGGACATGCGCACCGGAGAAATAGCGTTGATCAAAGAAAGTACCCTGGTCTATCTGCGTGACTGCTATGACCACACTCTGCAGCAACTGCACAGCACCGAGGCCTATCGTCAGATTACCGCCAGCATTCTGGAGTCCTACCTATCCTTGGCCAACAACGAGATGAACGAGGTCATCAAAGTGCTGACGGTGATTTCGACCATTTTCATCCCTCTCACCTTTATTACCAGCGTGTATGGCATGAACTTCACTTATATGCCCGAACTGGGGCATCGTTTCGGCTACCCGGGGGTGTGGATCCTAATGATAGCGGTCACGGCAGGTTTGCTGATGTTCTATCGCCGCAAGAACTGGCTGTAAATTTAAAGAGCGTCCAGGAATAGGACGGCAGGGGATGCCAAGCTATGCTCATACCGTTACGGTTTTCGTATAGAATAACTGTAAGCATGGAGGCCCCGCAAAGTAATTATGG
>DHGD01000161.1:22411-27296 GCA_002402575.1 Syntrophomonas sp. UBA4807 | reverse complement strand
GGTGTCAAGGGGACGGAGTTGTTGACAACGTTTACCGGGATTAGGTTATGACGCCGCTGACACGGCCTTAAGGTTGCTGACACTGTTCGCTACTTGCCCAGATAAGGAGTACTGATAATTGCAGTCACTAGGCCGGGTTGGGAATTTATTTCCTGCCAACCCGCTGAATCGCTATAACAATCGCCGAGGAGCGAAATTATGCCAATTCGGGTCTTGATTGCAGCCTCCCAGGATAGGGAGAGAATAGTCTTACGCTACCTGCTGGAGCGGATCAAAGCCTTGCAAATCGTCGGGGAAGTGACTAACGCGCTGGATGCTCTGGTATTTTGCCAGGAGCAGGCAGTCGATCTGGTGATTTTTGACACGGACGGTTCGGAACTTGAGATGCGCTTAGTTGCGGCAATCGTCGCCTTACAGGAACCTCCTCAGTTAGCTCTGCTGGGATCAGCAGCGGTGGTGGCAGTGCAGGCTTTTGAAATAGGCGCACTGGACTATGTGCCCAAACCGCTCAATCTGGAACGCCTGGAGAGGACCATAACGCGTGCCCGGGAGCGCTGCCGTGACAATGATTACCTCAATACGCTGGTGCAATCCCGGCTTAAAGAGAGTCTCGATCTTTTCTGGCACAATTACCAGGTGACAGAAAAAGCCTATCACCTGGTGCCAGTGCGCAGTAAAGGCAAGATTACCCTTTTGCAGCAGGATGACATCGTTTACTGCGAGAGCCAGGCCAAAAAGGTCTCCATCTGCACCAAAAACGAAACCCACTTGAGCAATTTCACTCTCAACGAACTTGCCGCCAAATTGAACCAGCAGTCCTTTTTTCGGGCTCACCCTGCCTTTATTGTGAACCTGGATTATGTTAAGGAAATCCTCAATTTTGGAGAAGGTTCTTACATCTTGCGCATGCAATACAGCCAGCGGGATATCATTCTAAGCCGTTCCCGGGCAAAACTATTGCGGCAAAGATTAAATATATGATTTATACTGATTATAGTTCCAACCACGCTTAAAAATGTGAATTCCACACCTGATTTGATGCTTTTATGGCTATAATCCGACTATGTGAAGCAAGCCATGTACCAGAGAAAATCCGTATGTAAAACAGAGGCGAACCCTGATGGTGGTTATTCATCAATCAAAGCCGGATTTTAGTACGGAGAATAGCATGCACTGTCAAACTGTACGGTAATAGCTACCAACTAAAAAAATCTAGGGAAATAAATCACAAAAACTATTACTATACAATTAGGGATTTAGAACGTTTAGAGAAAAATGTGAGGAGGGAAGAAAGAGGAGCAAAGCGAATGGGTAATGGAACGGAACGTTGTCCATTCATATGACTCCCGTATGGATATGGCATAACCGAGGGGTGCAAGCGGGCTTTAGTCAAGGGGGACTTCAGCCGCGTGAGATTGGAGTGATAGAAAATGTTACCGTTTTATGTATTAGAAAGGTATGAAGGTAACGAGGCCTTATTTAACCTGGTATTGATGTCCATCGTCTCTACATATGCCGGAGAGCCCCTGCACGTGCATGCCGAGGGACTGCGCGGCACTGGCAAAACCACCATAATGAGATCCGCCCGGGGAATACTGCCGCCCATTGAACGAATCAAAGGATGCATCTACAATTGCGACCCATATGACCCTCATTGCCCGCAGCATCGATACCTGAGCCAGGAGGAGATAGAAGCTATAGGGACGGAAATGATTCCCATGCCGTTCCTGGAAATATCCCATTCAGCCAAAGTGGGCACCGTGGCAGGCAGTATTGACCTGGCCCGGCTTACCGATCCCAATCATCCTGAAGCCCACATGCTCCCGGGGTTGATACCTCAAGCCCATCGCGGCATATTATTCATCGACGAGATCAACCGTCTAGCCGACACTTCTCCGGAGATCACCGACATCCTGCTGGATGTGATGGGCAACAAGCCAGGCCATTTGCAGATTGAAGAAGCCGGCCTGCCCGCAGTGGAGATCATCGTCAATGTATCGGTGTGGGCGGCCTCAAACCCTGACGAGGATCCAGGCCCCTTAGAGGAAATTCGTCGTCAGCTGTCCGACCGCTTTGACATGGTCTGTTATATGGGCCGACCTCATTCCGTGGATATCCTTTCCAATATGCTGGCCGAAAACTCCCATCAAAAGAAAACCCGGCTCTACAAGCAGAGAAAAGTGGTGCAGGTGGACGAAAGCAAAAATGAGGCCTATCGCCAGCAGATTGTGCGCTGGGCGGAACAGTACGACAAAACCGAACTACCCGATTTTTTGCGCAACTTTATCGCCCGGCTTTATATCAAACATAATCTGGAGAGTATACGCGCTATAGAGGCCATGCAGCAAGGCGCGGTTCTGCGCAGCCTGATAAAGAACCGCGACAAGGTGCAGATCGGCGATGTCACCGAAACTATCCCGCTGGTCTTGAAGCATCGTGTGGACGGCGATACGCTGGTGCGCATCATCAACGATCTTGACACTCGCGGCAGCAAAGAAGGCATCCTCAGTTTCAAGAACCGCAAGGACAAGAAAAAAGAAGAGGAAGAACCGGAGTACTTCCAGCATGATGCTCGTTCCTTGAAGGATCTGAGCCGAGGAGAACTAATAAACACTGAGAAAAATCTGACTCCGACCGACTACTAAGAAGGGAGTGGCCTTAAAATGGCATGGATGGAAAAATCCAAAGTCGACAAGGCTGCTTCAGTCGGCAATTATCTGGGCCTATATCTGGGTCAGGGGCAGGGTGTGCGTCTGGGGGAGAGCACAGTGGTGAGTTGCCATGCCCACGGGCGCATGCCGGAAAAAAGGGTTAAAGGACAAATCAAGATTTTCACCAACCGCGATGCCGGTAAATGCTTCCTGGATTTTGTTGACGAAGGTCAAGTAGTTCATATCGATGTTTTCCACCGCCCTGGGGAGATAGAGCCGATAGAGCTGGCCAAAGCGATTTTCTGGGCCTTAAATCAGTATTTCATAGTCAAGGATCCGCAGCTTCAATATGCCGAAGACGAGCGTTTCAAAATCACCGCCGATTATGCTACCAGGATATTTGTCACTACCGGCATGGGCAAGGGTACGGTCTACAACCTGATGCAGGAAAAGGTGGAAGCGTTCGGCCAAACCGATGAAGGTTACGACCATGTGCATATCCTGGCTCAACTGCAAAAAGAGGAATACTACCTGGTCTATGTGATTGCCGAAGTAGTGGAGGAATTTATCCTCAACAACGAGCTTAAGCTGGCCCGGGTGCGCAACATCACCCATGGCAACCAGAAAATGGAAGAAGAGAGCTATGCCGGCTATATGCGCCTGCCCTGGAAAAAGCTCAAGGGGCAGAATGCCCGGCAGCTTCCCGATAAAGAAAACGTCAACCAGCTAATCATCAAACTGGCTGAAAAATTCGGCGGAGTGGAAGAAATCGAAGAATTTATGGAAAACTACTCCACCAATATACTGAAGCGCAAGGGCATTGAACAGCAGAAGAAAAAATGGGGCGACATCGAGAACGACTTAGAGCAATTGGAAGAACTGGGCATACTTAGAGACACCATGTTCGGCAAGGTATTGACCAAACAGGGCCAAGCGCTGAAAGACTTTGTCTTAACCAACAAATGCGAGCTGGAAACCGAAATCCGCCGCAATATTCGCAAAATGCCTTCCGGCGGCAAAGGCCGCTACAAGAAACTGGGTAAATCAGAGAGCAAGATGTCCTCGGTTGAACTTACCAACCGCAACCGTACCATCAACAATCCTGACAAGAATTGGTCCGGCAACCTGGCAGTTCCGGAAACCATCATTCAGGCCAAGAAAAACAGTTTCCTGCGCGGTGACGATCATCTGGTCATTAAAAAAGATGATTTGCATTATTATGATAAAAAGACTTATGTACCGGTAGACATTTGCTTTCTGATCGACGCCAGCGGCAGTATGGCCGGGGACAAGAGGCAGGCGGCCTGTTTTTTGGCTGAACACCTCTTGCTGTCAGGCAAGGAAAAAGTGGCGGTGGTCATGTTCCAGGAGAGAACCAGTCAAGTGGTGGTTCCCTTTACACGCAAGCAGTCAGTGCTCAAAAAAGGCTTGGCAACCATCAATCCGGCCGGACTGACCCCGCTGGCCAGCGGTATTATGACCGCCGTAGACCTGATAAAAAACACCCGGGTAAAGAATCCTCTGCTGGTGCTTATTACCGACGGGCTTCCCAATACTCCCCTGTGGACTATGGACGCCAAAGCCGACGCTCTGGAAGCGGCCAGCAAGATACCAGAAGCCAACATCAGTTTTATATGTATTGGAATTGAGGCTTACCGCCAATACCTGGAAAAGGTGGCGGAAAAGGCAAACGGCGTACTGTATGTGGTCGATGACCTCAATAAAGACAATCTGATTAACATTGTGCGCACTGAGAAAAAACAGCTGCAGAACGCCAGACAATGATGCCGATTCAGGGTGCGGCTAGAGATGTTTGACATTATTCACGCCATTCTGCTAAAATTTTATTAATATATCAAGTGATTAATTTGCAATCAAATTTTCTTTTTAATAACTCCTCCTTCATACCGAGCACCGCAAGGTGCTCGCTTTTTTTGGAATTGATTCATATTCGCTGCGGTTTATTAGTATCTATTAAAAGGAATTTTTTGGAGGAGGCAGAGTTATGGCCAAGAAGTTGATAGTTACGCTTACCGCAGTAGTATTGGGCATTTGTTTGCTGAGTGGAGGCTGCTCCACGAGCCAGAGCGCTGATAAGGTTGAAGATCTCAAAAACCTTTTGAAGACCTCGATAAACCGGGAACAATCTCCACAGCCCACTACGCGCATACAGGATCTGATGCCTGAAGCACCCGCCGCGGCGCCTGTTGAGACTGTAAAAGTCACTTTATACT
>DHGD01000161.1:11416-22352 GCA_002402575.1 Syntrophomonas sp. UBA4807 | reverse complement strand
TTTCCGGAAGGTACGCAGCTGTTGGACATTAATATAAAGTCTGACGGTACCTGCATAGTAGACCTCAGCAACCACATCCGCAATGTGTCCGGCAAGGCACAGACCGAATTGATGGTTTATTCGTTAGTCAATACTTTGGGTGAATACCCTACCGTCAAAGAAGTCAGCCTGCTGATAGCTGGAGAGTATGCTGATGCCATCAATAATATGGATTTATCCAAACCGTTGTCTCCTAACTACGGGCTGGCAAAATAAACATAAGTTTATATATGGAAAATTATGGGCATGGTCATTAATAAGGCCGTGCCCACATTTGCTTAGTGGCATTCCCGGCGTAAAATTGATGCAGCGCGGTGACAGCCGCAGCATAACTGACCTTTGTCGGGCTATTTTGCTGTGTTGATAACAAAAGTGGGTATAATATGGAAGCGGACCATTAAAAGTGATACATTAGTTAATGGGTTTCTATTGACCCGGCACCACTGTTAAGGTGTATTGTTTAAAGACTGGATTTATTAAGCTTAAAAGAGGTGTAATGATTGGGGAACAACCATCCCGTGGGAATATTTGATTCCGGAGTGGGCGGGCTGACTGTGGTGAAGGCTTTTCTGGAACAGCTTCCCTTTGAGGATTTCATATATTTTGGTGATACTGTCCATGTACCTTATGGCAGCAAAACAGAGACGCAGTTATGCCAGTATGCCCGCGACATCATGGGATATTTTATGAGCCGGGGAGTCAAGGCGGTTCTGGTGGCTTGCGGCACCCATTCCTCAGTGACACTGCCCTCCATTCAGAGCGATTATCCTGTTCCCATGGTGGGAATGGTCAAGGCTGGAGCGCGGGCCGCCGCCCGGAGCACCAAGAGCAACCGTATTGGGGTTCTGGCCACTCAGGCTACTGTTAACAGCCACGCTTATACCCGAGCTATTCAGGAAATCAACGCCTCCTGCCAGGTTTTCGAGGTGGCCTGCCCGCAATTTGTCCCCCTGGTGGAAGCGGGTCATCTAGTAGGCGACGCACCTGCCGAGGCAGCCCGGCAGTATATTACCCCGCTGCTGCAGGAAAACATTGATACCCTGGTCTTGGGATGCACGCATTATCCTTTTTTAAGCCCGGTGATAGCCGGTGTGATTGGAGAAGTGACCCTGCTTGATCCCGCCACCGAAGCGGTGGCTGAGCTGAAAGACCTGCTGACTATGAAGGCTCTGCTCAAAGACAATAGCTCTAAAACCCACACCGAATTCCTGGTCAGCGGAGACGAGGTTTCCTTCCAACAGGTGGGCAGGAGATTGTTGGGAGAGATAGTCAAAGAGGTAAAAAACGCAACTTTGGTTCCATGTTGATTATGGAGGATGTATGCAGTTACAGGTGGTGGGCTCTTTAGCCCCTTATCCTAAAGTTGATGAAGCCTGCAGCGGGTATCTGATTAAACAGGGTCAGACCACCTGCCTTTTGGACTGCGGACATGGGGTGATGTCGCTTTTGGGGCGATACACCGATCCCTATAATTTAAACCTGGTAATCATTAGTCACTTTCATCCCGATCACTATGTGGACCTGCACGCCCTGCGCCATCTTATCCGGGGCGGTATGACCATGGGCAGGGTGGCAGGGCCGGTAGACCTGTACATCCCCAATGCTCCCCGCGAACAATGGGAATACTGGCAGGCTGTTGCCGAGTTCCGCGTCTATACCATCGACCCGGCCATGAAACTGTCTTATCCCGGTCTGAAGGTGGAGTTTTTCCCTGCCCTCCACCCTCTGCCTGCCTTTGCGGTCAAGTTCCAGGCCGGGCAATCCAGCCTGTTCTATACCGCTGACAGCGCCGCCAGCGATGATTTATGGAAAGAGGCCCGGGGAGTGGACATACTCCTGGGGGAAGCCTCGTTTCTGGCAGCAGATGGTCAACTGGCAGGAAATTTAGGCCATATGACCACTCTGGATCTGGCCCGGGGAGGTTTGCAGGCCCAAGCCGGCATGTTGATAGCCACCCACTTGTGGCCTGAATCCGATGCCCGTGTAATATCCGCTGAGATACAGTCTGTATATCCAGGCAAGACAATTACAGCTTATTCCGGGTTTAGTATTGACGTTTAAAATGCAAATATTTGTAAAATCAGAATAACCCCTGAACGATTATATGGCGCTGAGATATACGCAGGCTATTTAGATGAGAGGCCGGTATTTGGTCAAGATTTTTGTTTATTCATCAGCTGTGGCTTGAAAAGGGGAGACTATGCGCGAAATCTATTATGAGCAGATAAAAGCGGCTGTAAAACAATGCGTCCTCAAGGCTAACCTGGAGCTGCCGGAGGATATAGAAGCTGCCCTCCGGGTGGCTTGGGCCGGGGAAGACAGCGAACGCGCCCGGGGCCTCTTGCAGATCATGCTTGACAATGCTGAGATGGCCAGACAGCAGCGGATGGCCATATGCCAGGATACCGGATTGGTGGCGGTCACTATCAGCATTGGACAGGATGTACATATTGTGGGCGGGGACATCAATGAAGCTGTCAATGCTGGCATACGCGAAGGATATCAGGAGGGCTGGTTCCGCAAATCGGTGGTGACAGACCCTCTGGAAAGAGTCAACAGCGGTGACAATACCCCGGCAGTGATCCATTATGAACTTGCGGCCGGCGATCATTTTATCATTACAGTATTGCCCAAGGGGGCCGGCAGCGAGAACATGGGGCAGTTGACCATGCTCAAACCAGCTCAAGGCTGGGAGGGGGTGCGGGATTTTGTGGTCAAGGTGGTAAAGGAGGCCGGGGGCAACGCCTGCCCGCCTGTGATTGTGGGGGTTGGCATAGGCGGCAATATGGAGATGGCGTCATATCTGGCTAAAAAGGCCTTGCTGCGACCGATAAACCGGCGGCATAATAAGCCCCGGCTGGCTCAACTGGAACAGGAGCTTCTAAAGATGGTCAACCGGCTGGGGTTGGGTCCGCAGGGACTGGGAGGGGCCACAACTGCCCTGGCGGTAAATATCGAGAGTTATCCGACCCATATCGCCTGTCTGCCAGTGGCGGTGAGTCTGGGCTGTCACGCTACCCGGCGCAGCAGTTGCGAATTGTAAGCGGCGAATTAAAGGGCAAAGGAGAGTGTTGTGGCAAAAAGGTTGAAAGCCCCGCTGACCGACGATGAGGTGCAGAGTCTCAGAGCAGGCGATGAGATATTGATCGATGGCTGCTTATACGCGGCGCGGGACGCGGCCCATAAAAGAATGATGGCCGCGCTTGAACAAGGACAGATCCTGCCTTTCGATCCTGCGGGACAGATTATTTATTATGTGGGACCTTGCCCGGCCCCGCCGGGCAAGGTGATCGGCTCGGCCGGGCCGACCACCAGCGGGCGCATGGATGCATATACACCGGCGTTGTTGGAACGCGGACTTAAAGCCATGATCGGCAAAGGCGACCGCAGTCGGGAGGTGATTGCCGCCATGCAGAAATATGGAGCGGTTTATCTGGCCGCAGTTGGCGGAGCCGGGGTATATTTGGCGCAGCGCATCGTTGCTGCCGCTCCGTTAGCTTATCCTGACCTAGGCCCGGAGGCCTTGTTAAGACTGCAGGTTGAGTCTTTTCCCTGTGTGGTAGCCATCGACGCACACGGTAATAATATTTATGAGCAGGTCAGGCTTAAGCTTGGCAGCCCGGCAAATAAGGAGGAGCAAGATGATAAGGAACAGTAATCGGGGCTTTGCACAGCTCAGGCCGGTGGAAATGATTCCCGGCTATGTCAAGCACCCTCATGGGTCGGTACTGATATCTACCGGAGACACCCGCGTGCTCTGTTCAGCCATGATGGAAGACAAAGTGCCCTCGTTTCTGAAAGGCAGCGGCAAAGGCTGGATAACCGCGGAATATTCGCTGTTGCCAGCCTCCACCCATACCCGCACCCAGCGCGAAGCCACACGGGGTAAAATAGGGGGCCGCACCCACGAGATTCAGAGGCTGATTGGCCGGGCCTTGAGGGCGGTGGTTGATTTGAACAAGCTGGGCGAAAAGACCATATGGATCGATTGTGACGTGATTCAGGCCGACGGCGGCACCCGCACCGCCTCCATAACCGGAGCCTACGCGGCCCTGTGCCTGGCCATGAAAAAACACCTGGAACAGGGAAGCATAAGCGAATGGCCGATTATCGATCAAGTGGCCGCTGTCAGCGTGGGCATAGTCGACGGGGAACTGCTCTTAGACCTGGAATATGCGGAGGATTCCCGGGCCGAAGTGGATATGAATGTGGTCATGACCGGCAGCGGGGATTTCGTGGAAGTGCAGGGTACCGCTGAGGGCAAACCCTACAGCCGGGCCGAACTGGATGAAATGCTCAGGCTGGCCGCCGCTGGCATACAGGAACTGATTGCGGTACAGAAGCATATATTGGAGGCATAAGTGTGCAAAAAACGCTGATCCTGGCTACGCGCAACCTGTATAAACAACGCGAATTGATTGAAATGCTGGCCCCACTGGAAATAGCGGTGAAAAGTCTGTTGGACTTTCCGAACTGCCCCGAAGTGGAGGAGGATGGCCTCACTTTTACTGAAAATGCCATTAAAAAGGCCCGGGTTACCGCCCAATACTGTGGATTGCTCAGCCTGGCCGACGATTCCGGACTGGAGGTGAAAGCCCTGGGAGGGCAGCCCGGCATCTATTCGGCGCGCTTTGCCGGTGTGCAGGGAGATGACGAGGCCAACAACCTCAAGCTTCTGGAACTGATGAAAAATGTGCCCGCAGAATCGCGCCAGGCACGTTTTGTATGTGAAATCGCCGTTTGTGAACCTGATGGCAGGGTGCGGACGGTGCGCGGGGAGTGCAGCGGCATGATAGCCTGTGAACCAAAGGGCAAAGGGGGCTTCGGCTATGATCCCTTGTTCATACCGGAAGGCTACGCCCAGAGCTTTGCCGAACTGGCGGCCGAAGAGAAGAACCGCATCAGCCATCGGGGGCGGGCCTTGCAGCAGCTGCAGCGCTTGTTAGCCGGTGATTGAGCGTAATTGAGGAGGCCTGTGTGCGGATAGCCATTATCGGTGACACTCACGGCCGGGTCAGCGGAATAAAAACCGTCCTGGCCAACAACCCGCCTGAGCATATCATCCATACGGGGGATTACTTTGCTGATGCCAAGAGAATAGCTATGCCGCTGAAGCTGCCTTTCCATGCCGTTACCGGCAATTGCGACGCCAAAAAAGGGGAGCCTGATGAGCTGTTGCTGGAACTGGCGGGCAGGCGCATATATGTGGCGCACGGCCATCAATACGGGGTCAAGCGGGACCTGAACAGTATCTGGTACCGCGGGCAGGAAATGCAGGCGGATATCGTCATTTTCGGTCACACTCATATACCCCACTGTGAAAAGGTCGGGGAAACCTGGCTGCTGAACCCTGGCAGTACCTCACGGCCCAGGATCGGCAAATCGGGCAGTTATATCCGCCTCGCGGTGGATGAACAAGCTATTGATCCGGAGGTATGTAAGATAAAGCCCTAAAGGGAAACAATAATGCCAATAGCATGAATGGGGATGAAACGATGTATGATGTGATTATCATAGGTGCGGGGCCGGGCGGCTATGTGGCTGCCGTCCGCGCCAGGCAGTTGGGCCTGACGGTGCTCTTAATCGAGAAAGACCGGGTGGGCGGGACTTGCCTGAATCGGGGCTGCATACCCACCAAGGCCTATCACAAGGATGCCGCCTTTATACATGACCTGGGCCGGAGTTCGCAGTTTGGGGTCGCCGTATCGGACTGGCATTTCAGCCTGGCTTTAGCTTGGGAAAAAAAACAGCAAGTGGTGGAAACCCTGGTAACAGGTGTGCTGCGTCTGCTCAAGGACCACGGGGTGGAGGTTATAGGCGGTGTGGCCGGCATTGCAGACCGCAACACCGTGGTGGTGAACGGTGTCGCCCATCGGGGGCGGTTCATCCTGCTGGCTTCAGGTTCGGTACCGGCCGCTTTGAATATTTCCGGGGCGGACTTGCCCGGGGTGCTAAGCAGTGATCAAGCCCTGGAACTGCAGGAACTGCCGCAGCGCATAGTGGTTGTGGGCGGCGGCGTGATCGGGCTGGAATTTGCTTGCATATTCAGGGCTTTTGGCAGTGAGGTCACGGTCATTGAATACCTCCCGGCGCTGCTGAGCAGCCTGGATGGTGAAATAGGCAGACGCCTGGGGACTTATTTAAAAAGACAGGGCATAGGTGTTATGACCGCGACTGCCGTAAAGAGCTTCGAGAGAGCGGAAGGCGGGATCTTAGTTAAAGCCGAAGGCAGGAAGGGCCTGGCAGATATACCTGCTGACGCTGTATTGCTGGCCGCCGGTAGGATGCCCTATACAGAAGGGCTGGCCCTGGACAGGATTGGGGTTAAAACTGGTCCCAAAGGCTTCATTGAGGTTGACGCGGCCTATAAAACCAGTGTTGAAAACATATATGCCATCGGGGACGTGATAGGCGGACATATGCTGGCTCATGTGGCTTCGGAAGAAGGGATAGCTGCAGTGGAGTCCATGGCCGGACTGAGAAACCGCTCCGCCAGTCCCGTAGTGCCATCCTGTATATTCACTATCCCTGAAATTGCCACGGTGGGTTTGAGCGAAGAGCAAGCCAAGGAACGGGGCATCAGCTACCGCAGCGGCAAATTTCAGTTTGCCGCCAACGGCAAAGCTCTTACCCTGGGAGATAGCGACGGAGTGGTGAAAGTGCTGGCAGATAGCAATGATGTAATCGTCGGAGTGCATATCATCGGCCCTCATGCCAGCGACCTGATCATGGAAGGCCTGGTTCTGGTTGAAAAAGAAATTACCCGGAGACAGGCTATAGATATGATCCATCCCCACCCAACTTTGAGCGAAGCGCTGCGCGAAGCCATATTGGATGCGGACGGGGAGGCCATACACCTGGCCCCGCCCCGGAAATAAAACGGGTACGGGGACGTTCTTTTGCCCCTCTGCCGTAAGCCGCATAAGCGGAGGCGGGGATATTCCGCTTACTGACAGCAGCGTATCTGCCCAAACGGCTGCCTTATTCTTCCGCTCCTTGCGCGTGGACTTCAAGTGACGGCTTGCTGCTTTTGGCTTACTGGTATCCGGAATAATAGCGGCTGCACAAGCTAATCAGAGAACGGAGGAGAATAATCATGCTGAGAATAATCAACCCCTCCGACGACCCCTATTTCAATATGGCAATGGAAGATTACCTGGTACATACCGCCGACATAACCGAGGATATATTCATGCTGTGGCAGAATCGCCCTACTGTTGTGGTGGGACGGCATCAGAACAGCAGCGCTGAGATCAACCTGCCTTACGTACGCGAGAACAACATTGCTGTGGTGAGGCGGCTGTCGGGCGGAGGAGCGGTGTATCATGACCAGGGCAATCTCAATTTCACCTTTGTTTCCCGCATTCAGGGCAGGGGATTTGATTTTGCGGCATTTACCATGCCGGTAATCGAGGTCCTAAGGCAGCTCGGGGTTGCGGCGGAGTATGCCGGGCGCAACGACATCGTTATCGCGGGGCGCAAATTCTCAGGTAATGCCCAATACCGCTTTAAGGACCGCCTCATGCATCACGGTACCATTCTCTGGGATTCCAACCTGGAGGATGTCGCCCAGGCCCTGCAGCCCGACGAGTGCAAGACCGTAGCCCGGGGCATAGCCTCGGTGCGCAGTCGGGTGACGAACATATCTGAGCATCTTCCCCGCTTTATGACACTGAAAGATTTTACACAATTGCTAGCCGAGCATCTTTTTCGTCACAGCGGGGAAAAGCGGGAGAGGGAGTTTAGCGGGCAGGAACTGAACGCCATAGGGGAACTGCGGGCTAAGAAATACTCTACCTGGGAATGGAATTACGGCCAATCTCCGCAATACACTCAGCGACGCAAGGCACAATTCCCCTGGGGGAGCATGGAGGCTTTCCTGCTGGTCGAACAGGGAAAAGTAGCGCAGTGCAGATATTGCGGGGACTTTTTCAATATCGGCCATCTGTCAGATTTGGAAGCAGCCATTATAAATCAACCCCTGCAACCAGAAGCGATAACCGCGGCCCTGCAATCCCTGGACCCGGGCACAATCATTCCCGGCGCCACGGCGGAGCAGATCGCAAGCTTATTGATAGACTAGACCGACATGGAAAGTTACGGGCATTTTGCATAATCCTTCTCCCCATGGCAGTTGCCCTGCTGAAGGGGATAAAGGCGGGCTGAAGGCGACGCCGCAAGGTAAAAGAAAGGCCCCCTGGCCTTGCTTGCGGTTAGGAGGTTTTGGCAGCGGCCCGGGGCCGCTTTTTTCTCGCCTTGGTGGCGGCTTCCGAATCCTCCCCCTGGCGGTTCTGTTGTGATAGGCGCACGCTTTCGCGCAAGGCCTCCATCAGATCCACGATATTGCCAGGCGGGGCGGGCAGGTCGGGTGTGACCAATTCTTGATCGTTCACCTTGGCGGAAATCAGTTCCCATAAGGTCTGGCGATAATTATCCTGGTATTTTTCCGCTTCAAAGTGAGTAGACAGGTTTTCTATCAGGCTGACCGCCATCTTGACTTCATTTTCATGCAAGGCTTCCTCGTTGAACCCGGAGGAAAGAGATTCAGCGGAACGAATTTCGTCTGGGTAGAAAATGGTCTCCAAGACCAGCCGCCTCTCTTTGACACGCAATGCCGCCAGGGAGGATTTGCTGCGGATGACCACCTTGGCGATAGCTATTTTACTGGTTTCCTTCATAGCCTTTGCCAGGAGGGCGTAGGCTTTTTCACCGCCGGGACTGGCTTGCAGATAATAGCTTTTGTCGAAATAAATGGGGTCCACCTCTGACAGCTTCACAAAATCCAGTATATCAATGGTCCTGGTATTAACAGCCAGGATGCGCTCCAGGTCTTCGTCGGTTATTACCACCCAACTGCCTTTATGGTATTCATAGCCGCGCACGATGTCTGCGCTCTTAATCTCTTTCTGGCAGCGCGGGCAGTATTTACGGTATTCAATGGGCCCCTGGCACTCCTTGTGCAGATAATTGAACTTGATATCCTTATGCTCGGTGGCGGCGTACATGTTGACCGGGATATTCACCAGGCCGAAGCTGACGGCGCCTTTCCACAGGGTTTTCATATCTTAATCACCTATCCTTTGCCTATATGAATTAGCATTTATAAGCCAGCAGGTAATTATGCCCCGCATACAGAAAAACGAACAAGCCGCCACTCTGTATATTGTCATCAGGACGTTTTTAAGTTATATTGGTCGAGGGTTCTATATAGCTGTTCATAGAGGAGAAGGGGGATGTTGCAATGAGTAGATTGCCCGATTATATCGGGGTTTCAGCATTTGGCCTCAAAATGGGGGTCATCGTACCTGGCAGCGACGTAGTCTCCATGGTTGGCGAAGTATTGCAAAAGTGCGACCAGGATGGTTTACTGGATGACGGTGATACGGTGTGTGTGACCGAATCAGTTGTGGCCCGGGCGCAGAACAATTATGTAACAATAGAAGATATCGCAGCAGATGTAAGAAATAAACTACAGATAGGTCCGGCAGGGAGGATAGGAATCCTGTTCCCCATACTCAGCCGTAACCGGTTTTCCCTTATTTTAAAAGGGCTGGCCGCTGCAGTGCCCCAGGGCGAGGTTGTGATACAGTTCTCCTATCCCACCGATGAAGTTGGCAACCAGCTGCTGCCGTTCGATTTTCATGAAACCCTGGGCAAATGCGAAGGCGAATTGATACTCCTGGAAGATATCGGCGAGGAGCGCTTCCTGCATCCCATCACCCAGGTGGATTACATCGCCCTGTACGAAGAGATAGTCAATGAACAGGGAGCGGCCTGCCAGATGATACTGTGCAACGATCCGCTGCATTTGGCCAGCTACGAATTAGACGGGGTAATAGTGGCCAATATCCATCAGCGCATCCGTGTCCAGGCCAAGCTGGTCAAGAACGGTGTGAATTGCATCACCCTTCAGGACATTTGCAGTGGTGGTGGCAAGAGTTGGTCTGAATGGGGCGTGCTGGGAAGTAATCTGTCGTCGGGAGATAAGCTCAAACTAGCCCCGCGCGACTGTGACCTCCTGGCCGATCAGATCCAGAGCCTGGTGGCAAAGGATTTGAATAAAAAGGTTGAGGTCATAATTTATGGCGACGGGGCGTATTGCGATCCCTCCACCGGCATATACGAACTGGCCGACCCTCAGCCTGCCTTCGGTATGACAGCGGGATTGCGCGGCAAGTATCGCGAAGGCCTGAAATACAAATATGTGGTGGACAAAATGCTGGATGAGGGTTATGATATCGATACTATCGCCCAGCACATTCACGCCCGCAAAGACGAGCAGTTTGACCGCAGCAGCATTGAGACCGAAGGGACCACCCCCAGGAAATCTGAGGACCTTCTCTCCAGCCTGGCGGATCTGGTCAGCGGCTCCGCCGATGCGGGAACTCCGTGCATCTTGATAAAAGGGTTCCTGCAGAAGAAATAGATTAGATTAATGCAAAAATGCCGGGCCAACAGAGGACGTACGCTAGGATTACATTTGGGAACATTAAACCGTTCCATGATTGCCCGATTTGTCTAAAAATTGCATAGATACCAGGGGGGCTGGAAAAGGCCGGCTGAGATAAAGGACCGATAAATCCTTTGACCCTTTAACCTGATCTGGGTAATACCAGCGTAGGGAAGGTGGAGAAGGCTATTTAGCTTTTTTGGAGCACAGACCCTGCATAAGGGTTTGTGTTTTTTATTGTGCGCTATTTTTGAAAGGAGTTGACAACGGTGAACCAATTAAAAGCTGCCCAAAAAGGGATGGTAACGCAGCAAATGGAAACGGCGGCTAAACTGGAAGGGATCAGCGGGGAAGAGTTGCGACAGAAGATTGCCGCCGGTGAAGCCGTTTTGCCTTGCAACATCAACCACAGGGGTATTAAGCCTATTGCTATAGGTAAAGACTTGT
>DHGD01000161.1:5565-11282 GCA_002402575.1 Syntrophomonas sp. UBA4807 | reverse complement strand
ACTCAGAATTCAGGCCGGGGCCTGGCAGAAATGACGGCAGAGGACATTTTTGCGGGCATTGAAAAACACTGTCAAGACGGGGCTGATTTTATCACTGTCCATTGCGGTGTAACATTAGAGGTCATTCAAGAATTAAGAGAAACAGGCCGGGTGATGGATATTGTTTCTCGGGGCGGATCCTTCATTACGGCCTGGATGCTCTATCACCAAAAGCAGAATCCCCTTTATGAACAATATGATTATCTGCTGGAGATTGCCTTGAAGTATGACGTGACGTTAAGCTTAGGCGATGGGCTGAGGCCAGGTTGCCTGGCAGATGCCACCGACGGTCCGCAGATCAAGGAGCTGATTACCTTAGGGGGCTTGGTCAAACGGGCTAGAGCAGCCGGAGTACAGGTGATGGTTGAAGGGCCAGGTCATGTACCTTTGGATCAAATCGCCGCCAATATGAAACTGGAGAAGACTCTCTGCCATAATGCGCCCTGCTATGTTTTAGGCCCGCTGGTTACTGATATTGCACCAGGCTATGACCATATTACTGCGGCCATTGGCGGAGCTTTGGCGGCTTCAAATGGAGCGGACTTCTTGTGTTATGTAACGCCGGCGGAACATTTGGGCTTGCCAACAGTGGAAGATGTTAAGGAAGGAGTAATCGCAGCCAGAATTGCTGCTCATGCCGCAGACTTGGTCAAAGGGATCAAAGGAGCCTGGGAATGGGATGTAAAGATGGCCAAAGCTCGCAAGCAGCTGGACTGGAAGCAACAGATTGAGTTAGCCATCGATCCTGCGAAAGCATCAAACATACGCCAGGCTAAGAATGAAGCCGGCCAAAAATGCTGTACCATGTGCGGTAAATTCTGTGCCTATAAATTAATCAGCGAATACCTGGGAACCGATTTTACCGGTTGTTGAAGGGAAGGAGCATAGGAAATGCATAACAAGCTGGCAGAGTGCCAAAAGACAGTTAAGAGCAAGACACCGCTTGTGCAGGCTATCACCAATTATGTCACTATCAATGACTGTGCCAATATCTTACTGGCTGCAGGGGCTTCCCCCGCTATGTGCGAGGCGGCTGACGAGGCCTTTGAATTTAGCCAATTTGCCAACGCCCTTTATCTCAACATCGGCACCCTGACCAAAGAACAGGAATTGGCCATGTATTTGGCAATCAGAGGAGCTTCGCTGAAAGACATCCCAGTTGTACTGGATCCGGTGGGCTGTGCAGCTATTCCTGGAAGAATCGGTTTTATCAAGAAGCTGCAAAAATTCGGGAGTTATACCGTTATTAAAGGGAACTTGGGAGAAATCAAGGCCCTTGCCGGGCTAGAGGCTCGGGTCAGAGGGGTGGATTCTTTAGAAGGGAGCGAGGACGGTCTGGAAGTCTGTCTCAAGCTGGCCCATGAAATGGATTGTGTCGTAGCGTCCACAGGCAAGACCGATATTATTACTGACGGAAAGAGATCCTGTCTGGTTCAAAACGGAACCGCAATGTTGACCAAGATTACCGGGGCTGGCTGCATGGCCGGGGCCCTGGCGGCAGGCTTCTGCGGGGCTAATTCAGACTCCTTCATGGCAACTGTTGCCGCCCTGGTTACTATCAGCCTGGCAGGGGAGTTAGCCCGGGAGGCGCCAAACGGACAGCGGCCCGGCACCTTTAAGACCCAGCTTTTTGACCAGATCAGCCTGATTGATGAAAATCTTCTGCAGAAACGGGGGCGGGTAATATGGCTGTAGATTATAGCCTGTATTTAATAACCGATCGGGAGTTGGCGGGCTCCAAAAATTTCTTTATTGCTGTGAGAAGAGCGCTGGCAGGTGGAGTTTCTCTTTTACAGGTCCGAGAAAAGTCTGTCAGTTCCAGAGAATTTTATAACATTGGTATAGAACTGAAGAAACTGGCCGCGGAATTTGCTGTGCCGATGATAATAAACGACCGGGCGGATATTGCTGTAGCTGTGGATGCCGACGGGGTGCATGTAGGCCAAGATGATCTGCCTTTGGAAACCATCCGGAGGATTATAGGCCAGGATAAGATTCTAGGCTATTCTGTCTCCAATATTGAGGAGGCTTTATACGGTGAAAAGATGGGCGCAGATTACCTGGGAGCAGGCCCGGTTTATCCTACAGGAAGCAAGCAGGATGCCGGGGCTGCTATTGGGGTGGAAGGTTTGAAAGCTATTAAGGGGAGTGTCAAGATCCCGGTAGTGGGTATTGGCGGCATTGGGCCGAACAGGCTAAGTCAGGTTAAGGATACAGGCATAGACGGCATCTCGGTGATTTCGGCTATTCTTAGTCAGGATGATACCTACCGGGCCGCAAAGGAGCTGAGTGGTATATGGAAAAGTTAAACTATGCTTTCTTTGTGGATTTTGACGGGACTATCGCCACTATTGACGTTTGTGAGGCCCTGGTCCTTGCTTTCAGCCGGGAAGGCTGGCAAGAACTAAATGAAAAATGGGAGAGGAAAGAGCTTTCCACTTTAGAATGCGCCCGTAAGACGTTTAAATTGTTTAAGAGCGGTAATCCTGAAGATTTCTTAAGTATTTTGGATGAGGTCGCAATCGACCCTTATTTCCGCGATTTTGCAACGTATTGCCGGGAGAGGGGATATCCCCTTACAATCTTAAGCGATGGCTACGATTGCTGCATTTATCAGCTTTTGCAAAGGGAAGGCTTGAAATTGCCTTATTATGCCAATAAACTTCTCTTTACACCCCAACTGGATATAGAGACTCCTTACAGCTCCCAATCCTGTGATTTATGCGGCGTCTGCAAACTAGACCTCATGGAACAGCTGAAAAAACAAAACCAAAAGACCGTTTACATTGGAGACGGGTATTCCGACTTTTGCCCTGCTCAGAAGGCCGATGTGGTTTTCGCCAAGACCAAACTATATAAACATTGCCAAAAAGTAGGGAAGCAAGCTATTCTTTTCAAGAATTTTAGAGATATCTTGTTGGATTTCGAGAAGTTAAGCGGGGAGGGAATTAAATGAAAAACCTCCTGACCATTGCCGGTTCCGATTCCTGTGGGGGAGCGGGTATTCAAGCTGACCTAAAGACTTTTGCTGCTTTAGGCGCTTACGGGATGAGCGTGATTACAGCGGTTACCGCTCAAAATACTTTAGGAATCTGCCAAGTAACGGAAATTAGCAAAGAGATGGTTAAGGCTCAAATTGACGCAGTCTTCAGCGACATTCAGGTTGATGCCGTGAAAACCGGGATGGTGTCTAATGCCGAAATTATCCGCCAAATTGCCGCTTCCTTAAAGGAGTGGAAAGCGCGGAATATTGTGGTGGATCCGGTGATGGTTTCTAAAAGCGGATACCATCTCTTGCGGCCTGACGCTATCGAAGCGCTTAAAAAAGAACTTTTTCCCTTGGCTGCGGTGGTAACACCAAATTTACCGGAGGCAGAGGTCTTGGTAGGAAAAAAAGTGAAGGAAACGGAAATGGCAGAAGCTGCCATGAGTATCTTCCGCTCAGGCCCTGAAAGCGTTCTGATTAAAGGGGGTCACCTGCAGGGCGCAGCCAGGGATCTGCTTTTTGACGGTATAAAATTTACTGAGTTTACAGCACCTCGTCTCAACAAAGCAAACACCCATGGGACAGGATGCACTTTATCTTCGGCCATTGCGACCCATTTGGCAAAAGGCTATGACTTGACTAGGGCAGTCGCGGAATCCAAAAAATATTTATCGGGAGCTATTGAGCATAGTTTCCCGCTGGGTAAAGGAGTAGGTCCAATAAATCATTTTTATAGCGCATAAGTCCCTTTTGGTTAAGCCGATCACCGCGGGAAAGGAAGCCCCCCGAGACGGTTCCCCGTTGGCTTTTCGCCGTAAAGGGGCTGAAAGAAAGACTTTTCTTCAATAGCAAAGTCTTTTGGCTTGAACATGAATCCCTAAATATATGAAGAAGGTCATTGCCTATACATTGATGTATAGGCAGGATTTTGCAGTTTGATGTCAAATATTCTTATAAATGATAATTATTTGGCCGGAGGGTGGGGTGAACCTGGTTGAAAAAGGGTCTTGCGTTGCTGGGACTGCCGGTTATCTCCATAAAAGAGGGCAGGGAAGTGGGACGGGTTATTGACCTTTTGGTGGCCCCTGTCGGCCTTAAGCTGGAGTTCTTGCTGGTAGGCCGGCAAAGCAAATATATTGACCTGCGTTTGCTTGATTTCTCTCAGGTGGTAGGCCTGGGTCAGTACGCGGTTACGGTGGAAAACGAGGAGCAACTGCGGCAGATTGAAGCGGTGCCGGCAGCCAGAGGCTGCCTGGAGGCCAGCGTTGATATTATGGACAAAATGGTCTTAACTCGCAGCGGTAATTTGGAAGGCATGATCGCCGATATATTTTTCGACGAAAAGAGCGGGGCCATTATGAGACTGGAGTACAAAGACCTGCATAACGACATGCGGTTGCAGAGCCTCGACAGCAAGGAAATCATTAGTCTGGGACAGGATGTGCTGTTTATGAAAGAACGCCGTCAGGCGCATTCCAAAGCCCTTAACCAGTCTGTTCCCGCCGCCCTGCCACCTCGGTTCATGAAAAGCGGCGCGTTGCTGTTCAAACAGAAACAACGCCAGTTCTTGATGGGCAAAGAGGTGCAGAAGGACATCCGAGACATCCACAATCATGTGATTATTCCCCGGGGCACGGTGGTAACCGGCGAAGTTCTTGACGTGGCCGAAGGCCATGACCGCTTCAGCGAACTCACCCAGTGGGCCAAATAAAGATGCCAGATGCAAACCTGACTTATGATATAATTAGCAGAGCATGATTAGGGGAGGTCAGACCAAATGGAGGATCTGGTTAAGATCGTTAAAACCGAAAGCATTCGCACCATCATTTGGGTGGCAATAGCTTCGGCGGTCGCCATGGGTATATACTGCTTGGTGTGGTAGAGGTTAGAGCGGAAAAGACGGGGGCATCCTTAAAGGATACTCCCGTTTTTGTGCATTGGTGGGTAATAATATTGACAGACACCACCATTTGGCATATACTAACATAAATCATATACCCAAGGGGGGTATTAAATTGCTAACAGAAAAAGAAACGGTGCGAAATGATTTGTTGCTGCGGCTGCGACGGATCGAAGGCCAGGTTCGCGGGTTGCAGCGCATGATCGAAACCGATACCGAGTGCGGCCAGATTCTCAACCAAGTGGCGGCGGTGCGGGCGGCTTTGAATAAAGTGGGTATTATCATGTTTCAACATCATTCCCGGGACTGCATCATCAAAGCCACCGCGCCGGATGGGCAGCCGGAAAGCATTGATGAAATTGTGACTCTGTTGGGAAGACTAATTAAATAAACTTCAAGGAGGGCGAGTAATTATGGGTAATGTGATGGAACTAAATGAGAGCAATTTCGAAACCCAGGTTGTTCAAGCCGGAATTCCGGTTTTGGTGGATTTTTGGGCGCCGTGGTGCGGACCCTGCCGTATGGTGGGACCGATTGTGGAGGAACTGGCCCAGGATTATCAAGGCCGTATACAGGTAGGCAAACTTAATGTGGACGAGAACCAGGCCCTGTCGGGGCGCTTCAATGTGCGCAGCATTCCCACCCTGCTGTTCTTCAAGAACGGTCAGGAAGTGAAGCGTATTGTGGGCGCGCAGGGCAAAGCCCAACTGCAAAAGGTAGTTGAAGAAGTCCTGGGATAATAAAGCACCACGATCGAATGCGGTGCCGGCATGCCGGCCTGATACCGGGTGG
>DHGD01000161.1:4222-5453 GCA_002402575.1 Syntrophomonas sp. UBA4807 | reverse complement strand
CTGATAATCGCAGCGGTGATTGTTTTCATTTCCGGCCAGATACTGGCAGTCGTGGCATACCAGACCCAGCACCGAGGTTTGCATCATTGGGCAGAAGTTGAAATAACGCAGGTCGATCATGTCTTTTCCTCCATGGGCTATTCTGGCTTTACTTTCAGTTTTTTAACTTGCTCTAAAAATCGTTTGACCCGGGCTTCGAAACCGTGCTCGCCAGGGTGGTAGAATTGGCAGCCCTGATATTCCGCGGGCAGGTACTCCTGGGCGACATATCCCCCGAAGCTATGCGGATATTTATACCCCTGGCCTTTGCCCAAGCAAGCTCTTGCTCGGGAATGGGAGGCATCTCCCAAATGCGCCGGGACATTGACCGCAGGCCCCTTGCGAATGGCTGCCATGGCCTCATCAATGGCGGTTACTGCGGAATTGCTTTTGGGCGCGGCAGCTAGATATAGGGTGGCTTCAGCAAGAGGAATTCTGGCCTCGGGCATACCGATGAACTCCACCGCGGCAGCCGCAGCCTGTGCGATGAGCAGGGCCTGCGGGTCGGCCAGCCCGATGTCCTCAGCGGCATGCACCACCAGGCGGCGAGCCACAAATACCGGGTCCTCGCCGCCTTCCAGCATACGTGCCAGCCAGAAAACCGCCGCATCGGGATCGGAACCGCGTATACTCTTAATGAAGGCGGATATGCTATCATAATGCAAATCTCCCTTTTTGTCATACTGCAAACGCGGCCTGTCCACCACCAGGGCAACATCCGTCTCAGATATCGACAATGGCCTGCTGGTATCGCTGCTGTTGACCAGGGTCTCTAAAATATTCAAGGCGGTGCGAGCGTCCCCTTTGGCGTTTTCAATAATCATTTGCCGGGCCGGGTCATTTAGGCTGATGCCGTATTCGCCCAGACCGCGCTCGCTGTCGGTCAGGGCACGGTCTAGTATGGCTGCAATAGCCGCGTCGTCCAGACCCTTCAAAACATACAGTTTCACCCTTGACAAGAGCGCGTTGTTGATCTCATAGAGGGGATTCTCGGTAGTGGCTCCAACCAGGATGACGGTGCCTTCTTCAACTATGGGCAAGAGCACATCCTGCTGGCTCTTATTGAATCGGTGTACTTCGTCAACAAATAAGAGGGTTTTTTGCTGATAGTATTTCAAGCGGGCCGAGGCATCGGCTCCCAGTTTTCTGATGTCCGCTACACCGGCCGCCACCGCCTGCAGTTGCACGAAGG
>DHGD01000161.1:0-4080 GCA_002402575.1 Syntrophomonas sp. UBA4807 | reverse complement strand
GGTTATAATCGAATAAATCCATAAGAAACCACCCTATTAAAATTCCTGTATTTAACTGGTTTTACTGCCATCATCTGGTGCCCTTAAGCAAGGGTCAATCAGATGCCACGTGCCAATGAACCCTCTAATAAGTGTTTTTATTAGTATCCGCGGGAGACGTAAATCGCTTTTGGGCCGGAAGACGCCGCCCCAAAAGCGGAGAAGGCTCCGCAAACCGTGCCGTGACATCCGGGAACCGTCCCCGTAACATCTCCCCGGGTACATTGCTTTTCTTTCTAAATCTTAGGCCGAAAGGCAGTTCAACGCAATCATATTTTGACCCTGCCCGGCAATTGGTATAATGTAGAGATGTATTTGGGGATATGGTATTAATTAGCAGGTTTTTAGGAGGTGCCGCTGTGAAAATCGGGGTCCTGCTCAGCGGAGGGGTCGACAGTGCTGTGAGCGCTGCATTGCTTAAACGCAGCGGGCATGAAGTGGTCGCCGTCACGATGATCAATTGGAATCCTGACAGCGCCCCAAAGGCTGCTCAGATAGCAGATTTTTTGGAAGTTGAACATCATATTGCTGATCTGCGCGAAGCATTCCAGACTGAGGTCGTCGATTATTTTTGCAATACTTATTTGGCCGGATCTACCCCCAACCCCTGCATACGCTGCAATGAGTACATAAAATTCGGCCTCCTGCTGCAATACGCTCTGCAATTGGGATGCGATAAAGTGGCCAGCGGGCATTATGCGCAGATCCGCCGCGATGCCCGGAGCGGGCTGTACAGCCTCCATCAGGGCCTGGATTCTGGCAAAGACCAGAGCTACTTCTTGTACCGACTAAACCAGCGGCAGCTGCAGCGGATTATATTTCCCCTGGGAGAAATGACCAAAGAGACGGTGTGGCAGCTGGCTGCGGAGTTGAAAATACCCGTAACACATGGACAGGAGAGCCAGGAGATCTGTTTTATCGAAGGGGATTACCGGAATTTGATAACGCAACGGGCGCGCTGTCAGCCCGGAGAGATTGTGGACACTGCAGGCCGGGTGATCGGCCGGCACCGGGGACTGCCCTTTTACACCGTCGGGCAGCGCCGCGGCCTGGGCATAGCCGCAGCCCATCCGCTGTATATTGTGGATATGCGCACCGATTCCAACCACATCATAGCAGGTGGGGAAAAAGACTTGTATCAGAGCTCTCTGTACGCCGGTCAGGTGCACTTCATTTCTGGACAAGAGCCGGAATCACCCCACAGAGTACAGGCCAAGATCCGTTACCGGGCAGCCCTGAGTGAGGCCGTGCTTTACCCTCATTTCGACAGGGTAAAGGTTGACTTTGCCGAGCCCCAGCGGGCTATAACCAAGGGGCAGTCAGTGGTTTTTTATCTAGGTGACCAGGTGCTGGGCGGTGGCATAATCGAAGGCATCGGCAGCCCGGTTGAATAAATAATATTGTTACAAATATGAATAAAATCCGCCCTCTGCATGAACTTCCCCCCTTGCGTAGTCCTGATTTTTTGTTATTTCAGGTGTCTGCTTAAAGGGGAGCATATCAGCAAGGGGGCGTATTTTTTTTATAGCGGGGGGCAATCTAAACTTAAACAAGGGGGCCGGCCGATTTGAAGTTGCGCAATATCATCAGCCTGCCGGTATTCTATGCACCCACCGCAACCGTTGTAGGCACTGTAAAAGAGGTGGTGATAGATGACGATTACCGGATTGGCTACCTTATCATAAATACCACCCCAAGTGAGGTGCGTATGATTCCCAGCCCTTGTTTTGAGTTAGGCCAAGAAGCTGTGCTGATCAATGATATGGCGAGTATCAAACCATGCCCGGCCGGGGAAGAATATACTATATATCAAAAGAAGCTCGGAGATGTCATCTTCGATGAACAGGGCCGGGAAATTGGCTCGATCAGTGATTTTGTCATTTCCATGCCCGACCGCCGCGTCCGGGGAATTGAGGTATACAGCGGGGCAGTATGTGATATTCTCTATGGCCGCCGCGAAATCCCCCTCTCGGAGATAACCTGGAAAAGCACCGCCAGCGGGGTCGTGGAACCGGAAAGGAGAGCTTGATTCATGATTTTGAGATGCCCAGCTTGTGGAGGCCTGCAGGTAGGCAAGGTAGGAAGCGACCAGTTTTATTGCTGGAATTGCTATTTGGAGTTCAACTTCCACAAAGGCCAGGTCAATCTGTATGAAGTGGCTGAAGACGGAAGTCTGATCGCAATGGATAATTCGTCGGGAATACTTTAATAGAGACGGGGGTGATACAGTGACATACCATAGTCATAATCATTGGGGAATCATGATGTTTGGAGCAGTTTTAGGTGTAGCCGCCACAGTTATGTATTACAATCAAGGCCATGAATTGTCCAGGATGGGAAGCCGCGTAATGAGTAAGTCCAAGCAGGTCATGGACGATGCCGTGAGCACCGTGACTGAACAAACCGGCTACAGTACGGCAAGCGAGCAATAACACGTGTCCCTCTTATTCCACAGAGGCTGGCGCTGTATACTTTTTTTTGTGGTGGCGGCTGCCACCATCTATTTTTTATACCGGGTCCGTGAAGTACTCTATGCTTTCGGCTTTGGCGGGGTAACGGCTTACATACTTTACCGGCCGGTCAAAGCCCTGGAAAACAAAGGCCTCAAACGAGTCCAGGCTATTGTGGTTATCTATACCCTGTCACTGGCCTGCCTGGGAGTTCTGAGCTATTGGATGGTTCCGGCCGCAGTGGCTGAACTTGGCGATTTGAAAAATATTTACCCGTTGTGCGTGGAAGATATACAGCGACTGTTAACGCAGATGGACGGCATGCCCAAACCGGAGCGGCTTCAGATTTTTATCGACGACAACCTGTTACGGCTTGAAGCCGGGATTTACAATGCCCTGCAAAATTTTATCGACACCTGGTATCATCTTTTGAGCAGACTACTGGCGTTAATATTTGCACCTATTCTGGCCTTTTATATCCTTTGTGACTGGGAAAAAATCAGCGACGCTGCCTTAAATCTCTTACCTCCCGGTTCCCGGATGCAAGTTCGCACTCTATATCAGCAAGTTGACCGCATAATGGTCGAGTTTATCAAGGGATACTTCTTAATCGCGGTAACGGTGGGGCTTCTGACCGGGGTTTGGGCGGCGCTGTTAGGAGTGCCTTTCCCGCTGGTTATAGGCGTTGTTGCCGGAATCACCAACCTGGTGCCTTACTTCGGACCTATTCTGGGGGGGCTTCCGGCCATAGCCCTGGCCTGGACGGTGTCGCTGCGCCTGGCGGCTTTGATGGCCGCGGGAATATTGGTCATTCAGCAATTGGACGCCAACCTGTTTACCCCCCGGATTATTGGGAGAAAATTAGGTATGCACCCTTTAACCGTTATCTTTGCGCTCCTTGCCGGGGGCACACTGTTCGGATTATGGGGGATCATTCTGGCTCTGCCCGCAGCGGCGGTGCTCAAAGTGGTGTTGCGCTGGGCGCACCTAAAGATTGTGGGATAAGCTATTATTTGGGGCTAACGCTACAAATTGCAGTGACAAAAGTTGACAGGACAGCGGTTTTTCCCTGAAAATAAACTATACCAGTATTTCTTTCGGGATGGAGGAGGCCTTAAGTGAAAAGTAGCAGTGAGATTAGACAGACTTTCCTCAATTACTTTAAGGACAAGGGTCATACGGTAGTGGAGAGTTCATCTCTGGTGCCAATAGATGATCCCACTTTGTTATTTACCAACGCGGGCATGAACCAGTTCAAGGATGTTTTTCTGGGGCTGGACAGACGCAGCTACAGCCGCGCCGCCACTGCGCAGAAATGCGTGCGCGCCGGGGGCAAGCACAATGACCTGGATACGGTAGGCAGAACCGCCCGGCACCACACTTTTTTTGAAATGTTGGGCAACTTCTCCTTTGGCGACTACTTCAAGCGCGATGCTATTGCCTATGCCTGGGAATTTCTGACCCAGGTGGCCAAACTGCCCCGGGAAAAACTATGGATAACCATATATACCGATGACGACGAAGCTAACGTTTTGTGGCAGGAAGTTGCCGGGGTCAGCCCGGAACGCATCATCCGCCTGGGCGAAAAGGA
>DHGD01000027.1 GCA_002402575.1 Syntrophomonas sp. UBA4807 | reverse complement strand
TTCACTTTTTTGTTGACAATCGCAGGCTTCGGCCCAACCTGATACTGGTGCATAAGCTTGACCGCTTTGCCAGGAATAGGGATGATGCCGGGCATTATCGCTGGTTATTTAAGAAGATGGGGGGCAGCCGCCTCATAGCGGTTGACCAGGATTTCGGGGACACCCCGGAAGCTGCCCTGGTGGAAGGTAATATAGAAAGCGTGGCCGAGTACTTCAGCAAGAATCTCAGCCGCGAAGTAAAAAAGGGGTTGTATGAAAGCGTGGTACAAGGAATGCATTGTGGCGGGCTGGCTCCCCTGGGCTATGACGTAGGACCAGACAAGAAGTATATCATCAACGAATACGAGGCCCAAGCGGTCAGGATGATCTTTGACATGAAGGTCAAGGGGTACAGCTACCCCGACATCATGAAGGCCTTAAATGAGGCCGGATACCGCACAAAAAAGCGAGGCATTTGGCAAGAACAGTCTGCATGATATCCTCCGGAATGAAAAGTATATCGGAATCTATGTATACCGTAAGACCTCTCCAACCAGTTCCCGGGTAGCTGCTGATCCGCTGGCCACCATGAAACTTGATGGTGCCATTCCGCGGATATTAGATGATGAAGTTTTCAACCAGGTGCAGGATATACTCGACAATCGTAAGGTTAGAACCCGGACTGCAGACGATACAGTGTATATACTGTCTGGCATTGCCCGCTGCGGAGAGTGCGGACAGGCTATGGCCGGTAACTCCTATGTATCGAAAGGCAGAAAATACTATTATTATCGCTGTAACAACGCAGCTCGCACACATGGCCAGGCCTGCAGCCATACCAAGAAATACAACAAGGCCTCTCTTGAGACTGAGGTAATAGCTGAAGCCAGGAAGGCACTGGTGATGCTGCGTGAATCAGCTGATCAAATTATTGATCAGGTGTATAGTGAGGTTTTGGTACAGTCTGCAACCGACACTGAAGCCAAACGGATCCTGCTCGCGGATTTAAAAAAGACACAGACCGCCATGGAAAATCTGGTCAATTCAATCGCCGCAGGAGTTGATCCGACCATTTTAGCTCCCAAAATTAATGAGTTAGGGAAGAAGAAGGATAGTCTTTCCAGGCGCATTAAGAGGCTGGAAGCCAATCAAATCACTCGGGAAGAAATTGAGGGATATGTGAATGATGTTATTGCAATGGCTATCGATCCAGGTCAACCTGAAGCATGCCGGGCTGATTTAAGAGCAATATTCGGCGAAATAACAATAACCCCTCAAAGGCCTTTAATTCTGTCCTTTAAGAGGTTAAATAGTTGGGTTTTGATGGTAGCCCCAAGGGGAATCGAACCCCTGTCTCCGCCGTGAGAGGGCGGCATCCTAGGCCTCTAGACGATGGGGCCAGATGGCAGCCGGTCAAGGATTCGAACCCTGACGAACTGATCCAGAGTCAGTCGTGCTACCGTTACACCAACCGGCTATAAACGGGAAAATACCCGCGAAGATTATTATAATATAGCCTTATACTATTGTCAAAACAAATTGGTTTTATATTCTGGATACTAAGCCAGTGGTCTATTCCGCGCAAATTGCCGCATTGTTGAGGCCGCATGGCTTAGTTGGATAGCGCGTTAAATCACTTTCAAATCGCCTGTTGCAGATTTGCAGGCTCAATAATATAAATATTGGAGAACGCAGTCCCGGGGAGTTATAATAAAATTGTGGATTATAATAGTATATTGAATCATTAGAGAGAAAGCTGATATAGAGAGGGAGAGGGAGTAATGAGTGCCAATACCGCTGCCGAACAACATTTCCCGCTGGAAATCGCCCCGGACACTAGCGCCAAACACGCCGCCCGTTTCATGCTGGACCATCATCTGGATATGGTAAAAGTTACTTCTAATGGCCAAACTGTTGGGACTTTGACCCGCGCTCATCTGTTGCAGGTCATTGCCGACGGCATCTCGGTGCACACCAAAGTCGAGATTCTGATGAACAAGGACCGGGAGTTCGCTCAATATGCGGAGGATCTGGAATCCTTTGCCGAAGAGCTGCGGGCGAAGGTGCCCGGCGCTCCGGGAGAAGGCTGGAAAGACTCGGTCCTGTATTATTTCCAGAGACAGATCAAACAGGAGCGTAAGGCCTGGCGGGGCTATCTGGACGGGGTCTACAATCCCATCGTCGGGGTGGACAAATATGGCCGCATCAATGTCTTCAATAAGGCTTCCGCCAAGGTTACCGGGGTTGAGCAAAAGCAGGCCTACGGCAAGGATATCAGAGAAATATTCAACAACAGTCAACTCACCAATATCGTGCGCAGCGGGCAGATAGAGCTGTTGCGCCGCATACACACAGTGGGTAAAACCTTTTTGTCCTCGCGCAGCCCGGTGCTGGTCGATAACGAAATAGTCGGCGCGGTGGCAGTGCTGCAGGAAACCTCTGACCTGGAAAAAGTGGTTCAGGAACTGGAAAGCACCCGGCAGCTGAACCGTCAGCTGGACGCCATCATCGAGTCCTCTTTCGACGGTTTATATATTTGCGACGGACAAGGCGTCACACTGCGCATCAATAAGTCCTTTGAACGCATACTGGGGGTTACCTCGGCAGAAGTGGTGGGCCGCAATATGGCCGACCTGGTGGCCGAAGGGGTATTTTCCCGTTCTGGCACCCTCCTGGCTTTGAATCGTCGCGAAACGGTGACCATACCACTCACCTCCAGAATCGGCAAGACCGCCCTGGTTACCAGCGTGCCAATATTCGATGCCGACAGCAACATCGTCATGGTGGTTACCAATGTACGCGATATGACCGAACTGATCGAATTGGAAAAGAGACTGGAGCGGGTGGAAGACCAGCGCCAAAAAGAACTCAACGCCGTTTTCGAATCATCTTTCGATGGATTATATATCTGCGATGGGGAAGGCAATACCTTAAGAATCAACAAGGCCTTTGAACGCATCATGGGAGTAACCTCAGCCGAGGTAGTAGGCCGCAATATGGCCGACCTGGTTAAAGAGGGTGTGTTCTCACGTTCCGGAACCCTGCTGGCCTTGCAGCGCAGGGAGCGGGTCACCATACCCTTGCAGTCCAATATTGGAAAAAAAGCCCTGGTAACCAGCACCCCCATATTCGACGATCAGAGCAATATCGTCCTGGTGGCCACCAATGTCCGTGACATGACCGAGCTGAACGATTTGCACGTCAAAGTGGAACACCTGGAAGGCCTGAGCCGTTTCTACCAGGCCGAGCTGACCCATCTCAAGCTGCAAAACCGCCGCAACTGCATCGCTCATTCCCGCAAGATGCGTGATCTGCTGCAAATGATAACCCATGTGGCTTCGGTTGATTCAACGGTCTTAA
>DHGD01000151.1 GCA_002402575.1 Syntrophomonas sp. UBA4807 | reverse complement strand
GGTGCGACTTTGAAGGCTACATGATGGAATTGGCGGCCCTGGTGGAAGCGCGCGGGGGAGTGGTGGCGGCAACGCTGGTGCAAGCCCGGGAGAGACCGGATCAGCGTACCTATTTGGGAAAAGGCAAGATATCCGAGCTGCTGCGCCTCTTGGAAGAAAGCGACGCGGATCTGGTGGTATTTGACCGGGAGTTAAGCCCCGGCCAGCTGCAGGCTCTGGAGGAACTGCTGCCCGTGCGGATTATCGACCGCACCATGTTGATTTTGGAAATATTCACCACTCGGGCCCATTCCCTGGAAGGCAAGCTGCAGGTGGAACTGGCCAGCCTGGAATACCGGCTGCCGCGCCTGGCCGGTCAAGGCCAGGTTTTGAGCCGCACCGGAGCCGGCATAGGGACCAGAGGGCTGGGGGAGCAGAAGCTGGAGCTGGACCGCAGATACTTAAAGCGGCGCATCAATGATTTAAAGCGTCAACTGGCTAAAGTGGATAAGACCCGTGAATTACACCGCAAGCAGCGGTTGCGGCGGGGCGTTAAAACCATATCCCTGGTAGGATACACCAATGCCGGCAAGTCCAGTATATTTAATGCCTTATGCCAGAAAGCCCACAGCAGCGGTAAGAACCAGGCAGAGGCTGATCAGCGTCTTTTCCAGACTCTTGACACCACTACCCGAAAAATCAAGCTGCCCGGCGGGCATGAGGTGTTAATCAGTGACACGGTGGGATTTGTGCAGAATCTCCCCCCTCATCTGATCGCCGCCTTTCGCTCTACCCTGGAAGAAGCGGTTGCCGCTGATATCATCTTGCATATCATCGATATCTCTAATGAGGCATATTTTGATAAGGTGGAGGTTGTCAATCAGGTCTTGACAGAGTTGGGAGCCAGACCGGAGCAGGTTCATATGGTGTTCAACAAAATCGACCAGGCAGCAGATCATGAATGGCAACAGGGCGCCGTGCCTCGCATTTCCGCCCGGACCGGGCAGGGGGTTGAGGAACTGCTGCTGTTTATAGAACAGGCCCTGTGGCCCAAGGATGGCAGTCTGAATTGAGAAATACCCGCTGCTACGGTCTGATCATAAGAAGCACCTTGTATGGCGAATTTAGATTGAAACGAGGAATACTCAGGAATCATGAGCAAGATTAATAGAAAAAAAGTAGGCTTTGCTGCAGCACTAATCGGAGTTTATCTGGCCTTTTTCGCGGTAGGTTCGCTTTTGGGGGGCAGATTCGGTGTTTTGAGCAGCACCCCCGGTTTGAGCTGGCAGGGCGACGGCCAGGTAAATATTCTTTTCATGGGCATAGATGCCCGGCCTCCGCAAACCAATGCCAGAAGCGATACAATGATACTGGCCAGCATAGATAAACAGAGCAGCAAAGCGGTGTTGATTTGGATTCCCCGCGACACCCGCATCGAGGTCAGTAAGGGCCGTTACGACAAGATCAACAGTGTCAATGCGGTTAAAGGGCCTGAAGCCGCCTGCGAAGCGGTGGGCAAACTGCTCAATACAGAGGTGGACTATTACGTATTGACCAACTTCCAAGGGTTTTCCCAAATAATTGATACCCTGGGAGGGGTGCATATCGACGTGGAAACCAATATGCGCCACTCCGATCCCGACCCCACCCTGAACATCAACCTGGCCAAGGGACCTCAGGTGCTCAACGGGGCTGACGCCCTGCGCTATGTGAGATACCGGGGCGGACCTACCGCAGACATCGGCCGTACCGCCCGCCAGCAGAAATTTATCAAAGCGGTGATGGCGGAGATGTTCACTACCAAGAATATTTTCAAGCTCCCTGAACTGGCGCCGCAGTTACTGGCCCAGGTAAAAACTAACCTGCCTGCCAAGGAAGTGACCACTCTAGCCAGTCTGGCGCAGAAATTCAATACTGGCAATGTGATTACCCAGACTCTGCCGGGGTATTCTTTTACCGAAGCATCGTCCGGAGCCAGTTACTGGCACGCCGACGAAAACATCACTCCGCGCATTATCGCAGCGCTTTTTGCCGGGGAAACCTTCGAGGTCATCAAAGATCCGCCCAACTGGGTGGCTCAATTGCCCAAAGCCAAGCCGGCCGAAGGAGAAGCCCCTGCAGTGGTAAAAACCCCCGAGGCTATTAAGGAATTAGAGCAGGCAGGCCAGCCTGAGGTAGATAAGCCCGCTGATAGCCAATCGGAAGGCAAAGAAGGGGGGGAACAGGACCCGGAAGTAAAAGATGGAGACACCCCGGTCCAGACAGAGACGGGCACCAAACCCGGGGATGAGGACAAAACCGATCCCGAAGAGGAAAACTCCGCTGATGCAAACAAAAAACCGGGGGATACCCCTTCTCCAGATAATCCAGCTGATTCGCAGACCAAGCCGCTTCCGCCCGCCGACCCAACCGGCAGCGCAGGCTATACCGGCTAATTAAAAGGATTAAAATCACATTGAGAGAATCAGTATATCTAAACTGCTGCATTAGCAGCAGTTTTTCTTGGCGGTGGCCAGAATGATAACCTCTCCGCCTCCTGAAGCATACAAATAGGTAGAAGCCAAACAGGGAGGAAATAGTATGGCAACATTAAACCATCGTTTTACCACCGGCCCCATAAGCGTCAGCGAGGGCAGCAACAACGTCCGCGTCCTGGCCTTGAACAACGGGCAGAAAACACACCGAGTTAGGGTCATCATTTACGACCTGGACCCGGTGCCCAAGACCGTTCTTTTGGATGAAACCTTCACCATTGCCCCCAAAACCCAAAATGACATTGAATTTATAACCAATTTCAACTATTACGAGGTGCAGGTGCAGACCGACAGCCCTATGGTCTATTTCTGGATCGGGGGACGCGCCGGTAATGAGAACCTGCCTGGCAATGTGTTCCTGCATAAGGACCTGATCAAGATTTGAGATAGGCGGGTAAGGACTGAATGCTGCCCGACCGGTTCTTACCCATCTCAGCCCGACATATATTGTGATTATAACCTTATACAGCCAGGAGCTTGCCGTGAAAGTGGTTAGAAGTCCAGGTATTATCCTAGCCTTCATAATAGGCCTGACTGTGCTCAGCGCACAGCTCGATGCCGCCTATCCACTTGTCCTGCGGGAGCGTATGGAGCGGGGACAACTGGC
>DHGD01000046.1 GCA_002402575.1 Syntrophomonas sp. UBA4807 | reverse complement strand
GCAGTTATTTATTATTATGCTCTCCAGGTGTGCATTGTTAATAATCATATCTGTAAGCTGGGCGTTAAAATATATCTCTCCGCCTGCATCCAGTATCTCCTGGCGGATGCCTTTGACCACCTTTCTGATGCCATCAGTGCCCACATGAGGCTTTTTCTTATAGCGAATGGCAGGTGATGCGCCATGGGAAACAAATACCTCCAAGACCTGCCCAACCCGCCGGTCTCCGCTGCGGGTAGTCAATTTGCCGTCGGAGAACGTACCTGCCCCGCCCTCACCAAACTGAGTATTGCTGCGAGCGTCGAGAACACCTTCACGCCAGAATCTATTTACCTTACTGACCCGACGCTCAACATCCTCGCCCTGTTCAATCAGTATAGGGCGGTAGCCGTAACGGGCCAGAAGCAGCGCGGCAAACAATCCTGCCGGACCGCTTCCCACGATGATAGGGGGAGTGGGCAGGGCAGATTCTCCGCTCACCGGGTTCCAGGGCACCGGCTCCTCCAGGGGGGCGACCTGGGGATTATTTTTTATGAGCGCATCTTCTGACAGCTCGATCGATAGGGTGACATTGAAGTGCACGGAGTTGCGGCGGGCGTCCACTGCCTCGCGGATAACCGAGATCTCGCCGAATTCATCAGCAGACAATTTTAAAATGCGGGCGGCGGCTGCTCTCATATCCTCTTCCTGATAATCGAGGGGCAGCCTGACATTCTTTATCTTTTTCCTCATTGCTGTTCCTCTGACCTGGTCCCAATGGTGACATTGACTATGACCCGGGCCGGGAAGGCGCTGACCCCCTGAGGAGGCCTTAATTCCACTTCCTGCTGAAATGACTGTCTTTTTCCCGTCAAATCGATCATCTCGGTGGGGACTACAGTCAAGTTGTCGACCGCGCTGCTTTTGCCCATGACCTTAACTGAAGCCGGTTGAGTTGACAGGTTGGTCACTTGAAAACCAGGTGGCAAAATCCCCCCGGTGACTACCGTCACCGGCAGTTCTAGGGCGGCCTGCCGGGGCGCCACCACGGCATAAATACTGGCCTGGCGAGGTATAAGCTCAAAACTGCCGCCTACCGGTTTGCCATTGACATCGCAGGCTGACAGATTAACCAGTTGGGAAAATATATCAGTAGCTTGCCTCAAATCCACCTCTGCTACTATACGATCTATTTTGCTGAGAATGGCTGGCTCCCCCCTGACCAGGCATTTGTCAGGGCTAACACTGATATCCAACAATTCAAAGTCAGAAGGGGGATTATGGGTTATCTGATGAGCTATCGGGAAGACATGTTCCTGCTGACCGGTCAGAGTTATATGCACCGTTCGCGGCTGGGGTCTGGTAAGAATGGCACCCGAGCCTGGTTCCACCAGCACCGGGACATCCGCTTCACCAGCCTCAAGGCCGCTGAGATCGACATAGGCCTTTATTTTGGTATTTTTCTCGATGATACCCCATAGCTTAATGGTAACCTGTTCCGGGCCTTTAGCAGTCAGTCCGGGAGGCACATTGCGATAATCCAGAGCAACCAAGGTCTGGTTTTGCCCACTGGCAGCGCCGCCCTGGTTGACCACATAAGCCCACAGCAACACTGACATAATTACGGAAATTATCTTAAGCCCGGTCTTTTTTCGGTTTGTTTGCGAATTCATCTTGCCCTAACCACCTCCTGCGGAAGCTTTCACCCCAACTGGGCTTCATGACAAACTCCATTTCCAAAGCCTGCCTGAGATGATTCTCATCCGCATAGCTCATTAATTGTCCTTCCCGGGCCAGTGATATCTGCCCGCTCTCTTCTGACACTATAACCGCCAAGGCATCGGAAATTTCAGTTATACCCAAACCAGCCCTATGGCGGGTACCCAGTCTCAAGCTGAGATTGGGATTATCACTTAAAGGCAGAAAACACGCGGCCCGCTGCAGACGCCCCCCGGATATCACAGCCGCCCCATCGTGAAGAGGTGAATTGGGCCAGAATACATTTACCAGCAAACTGCTGCTGACTACCGCGTCTAACAAGACCCCGCTGGCAGCATGTTCGCCGATACCGGTCTCCCGGGTGAGAATAATCAAGGCTCCCATGCGGTTGCGGGATAACAAACCAGCTGCGCCGCTGACCTCTGCCAGTACATTGTGTATGGCCTCCGGGTCCCACTGCAAATGATGTCCAGAAAAGAAACTGCCCCGGCCAATTTGCTCCAGCAGGCGCCTCAGTTCAGGCTGGAAAACAATCGGCAGGGTGATGGCAAAAACTATCCATAACTTTTCCACCAACCAGGTTATCATAGCCAGATTCAAATAACTGGCCAAAACGGAAAACACCAACAGCAGTAAAAGGCCTCGCAGCAACTGCTCGGCCCTGGTCCCGCTGATCAGTCCCAAAATACGATATATCAAATAGGCCACAATGGCGATATCCACCAGGCTCAATAGCAGGTTCCACGGGCTGGCCAGGAGTCCAGACAGGAAGTTGAAATCCAATACCTTGTCCTCCGCTAACGATTAAACAACTTCTATTATAAGTATTCCCCTGCCCGTTGCCAAATCAAGACAGCTGCGATTCTGACTTTAAGAAATGAAAAACCGCCAGAATTCCATCTTCAACGCTGATTTCCCCCCGCTCCTGGGCTAATATGTTAGACACTGTATAAGGGTTCTTCTTTTCCAACACGACTTTCTCCAGCGGGAACTCAAAGCCCTTTTCAGACACCCCTGAGGCTTTTTCACTCAGTGGCAGCACCGAAACCACATCGCCTTTTTGCCCGCTGATGATGATGCGCTGCGCGGTAAGATAAACGATGCAGTCAGGCGAAAAATGGGCCACTTGTTTGCCCATAATAGCCATCTCAATGCCACTGTAGAGGTTGCTTAAGGTATGGTCCAGTCTCTTGCCAAGGGTGCCCAAAAAGAGGACTTCATCGGCGCCCAGTTCCTCGGCCAGCGACAAGGCCAGTTGAGTGTCGGTGAAATCTTTGCGCCGCGGGTATTTTTTCACCACTGTCTGCCGGGCATAAAACTCTTTAACCTCAGGCCGGATGGAATCCATGTCACCAACGATATAAGCGGGAATGAGGCCCATCTCATATGCATAATTGGCCCCCCCGTCCGCACAAATAATGATGTCATCCGCACACACCACAGCGCGGTATTCTTCCAAGGGTCCGTACTCGCCATTGGCGAGAACCACGCATTTCATCACAACCACCTATTCTTCTTAATATTTACGCCTTAATTTGCTATATCGTCTTATATTATATTATATCGACAGTCCTATTGCGGATTTATAGTTAAATATGACCTCCGGATAATAATTTGGTAAGCCAACGTATGCTGCGTCCGGCGCCATTATTTTGATTTAAGCAAATTGACAAGGAAAAACACTATCATTATAATTCATATTAGTGCAAATGGAGCGAAGGAGGCGAATTCTGTGGCCTACAGCATCAATGACGACTGCATCTCATGCGGCGTATGTGTCGATGAATGCCCAGCAGAGGCAATAAGTGAAGGGGACGACAAATACGTAATTGACCCTGATCTGTGCACCGATTGCGGATCTTGTGCCGATATATGCCCAGTGGATGCGCCACAGCCGG
>DHGD01000093.1 GCA_002402575.1 Syntrophomonas sp. UBA4807 | reverse complement strand
TGGAATCGCTCATGGCGACCACTTTGGCTCCCAGTTGGGCGGCTTTTTCGGCCGCATAGATAGCCACATTGCCAGAACCGGATACCACCACCCGTTTGCCGGCAAAGTTCTCTCCTTTGGACTTGAGCATTTCTTCAGTAAAATACACCAATGCATAGCCGGTTGCCTCGGTGCGGACCAGACTGCCGCCATAGGCCAGGCCTTTGCCGGTCAGCACTCCTTCGAAGCGGTTGGCCAAACGCTTGTATTGGCCGTACATATAGCCGATCTCTCTGCCGCCCACTCCAATATCCCCGGCAGGAACATCGGTATCAGCCCCAATGTGCCGGAACAGCTCAGTCATGAAGCTCTGGCAGAACCTCATTACTTCGCCATCCGATTTGCCCTTGGGGTCAAAATCACTTCCGCCTTTTCCTCCCCCGATAGGCAGGCCGGTCAGAGAGTTTTTAAATATCTGCTCAAAGCCCAGGAACTTAATGATGCTGGCATTTACCGAGGGATGAAACCGCAGTCCCCCTTTATAAGGTCCGATGGCGCTGCTAAACTCGAAGCGAAAACCCCGGTTTACCTGCACCGTCCCACTGTCATCCACCCAGGGTACCCGGAAAATGATCTGTCTTTCCGGTTCAACTATTCTTTCCAAAATACCTGCTTCTACATATTCGGGATGTTTGACGATAACAGGTTCCAGTGATTCCAACACCTCAGCAACAGCCTGTAAGAATTCTGGTTCATGGGGATTTCTCTTCTCCACCCGGGACAGCAATTCATTAATATAGTCCATAAGGCTACCTCCTTTGGTATAGCTTTTCTTCAAGCCCAATGAAATTATAGAAGCTGAGCGCAGCCCTGTAAATAGGCTGCGCTCAGATATATTGTATGCATGATGGCAGGCTTTTACCTGTATACCGGATACATTATTTAATCGCTCAAACCGTGTTTTGAAAGGGTGTGATTAAACCTGTTGAAAACAGGATCGCAAGAATATGGATCCACAAATATCTTTTCAAAAACTGGCAGCGATAGGTGGGCTTTGCCGTCCTCATAAGCAAATTTATCCGCATACTGCACGGCTTGAGACCACTTTTGTTCGGGCAAAACCTTCATGCGCAATTCCGGGCGCAACTGCAGGAGGCGCATAATAGACTCGAAAATGGTTATATTATCATAGCCCGATGGGGGCGGCTGCACCGCCTGCACATGTTTCAAACTGCCGTCGGCGCTGACATAGGTACCATTAGTTTCCATAGGCAGGGAACCAGGCAGGACCACATCCGCTATGGCGGCGGTGTCGTTCCAGTAAGGGGTCATCACCACCAGGTGATCAGCCCGGCGCAGCGTTTCAGCCTGGATCATACCACATCCCACCGGATCTTCTCCCCATATAAATATGGATTTCAGACTACCCTGATACAGGGCCTCCAATACTTCCTGACGCGGCTGTTTGAACCCGGCCTGCCATACCCCGGTAGCATTGCCTCCAGGGGAGATCACGATGATACCATTTGCCACTGATCCAATATGGCCGCTCACCACGGCCAGGTCGGCCAAAACCTGCACCGCGGCGATGCTGGTGGTATAACCGTCAACCAGAATCACCGCCCGCGAGGCGGCAGTGTATAGTTCGGCTATTTGGGCGGCCACGGCTCCAATATTTATGCCTGCTGTCAATTGGGCCACTTCGCTCCATCCTTCCCAAGCGTTATCCGGGGCGGATTGCGGGTGGGGCACCGTCGCAGCCAGTATTTGCAACAACAGTTCTATGTTGTTGTCCTCCGGGCAGATCCTGAGCAAAGCCCGGTCATCGGCAATGCTCTCGTCAGGGCTTATTACAATCAATCGGGCTCCCCGTTCCGCAGCCTGGCGGGCTCTGATGGCCGGAACCTGATTGTACTTGAAAGATCCCAGCATCAGGATCAAGTCAGCCTGGTGCAGTTCGTTCAATTTATTGCTGGATAAATTATCCCCCAAGATGCGCTGCAGGCCTTCCCCGGCATTGCGGGTGAAGCTGCTCAGATATCCGGCTTGCATGCCGTGGGCTATATAAGCGGCCGCGCCGGCCTCCTCAACAGTATAAGCAGGACTCATAAATACTGCCGCAGGATAAGGCAGTGACATGGCTCCGCCCCTGACGCACACCACTGCTTCCAGGGTTTCATTCCAATCAGCCTGCCGCCACTGCCCGTTTTCCTTAATCCACGGATGGATAATCCTCTCGGTCTGGTTCTCCTGCCAACCGAAGCGCCCCCGCGAGCACAAAAGTCCCTCTCCGGCCGGTTCAATCCGGACGATCAGCTCTCCATAGCTTTTAACCCGCTGCTGGCAACCCATACCGCAAAAGGAGCAGGTGGTCACACTTTCTTCCAATTGCAGCGGAATGTTCTTGCGTGACAAACCCCGTTCGACCAGGGCCCCGGTGGGACACACCGCAACGCATTGCCCGCAGTTAATACAGGAAGTCTGGCTTAAAGCCACCCCCATCTCGGGTTCAACCACGGTATCAAAACCCCGTTCCACCAATCCCAGCGCAGCCGCGCCGATTATCTCGTCACACATTCTCACACACAGTCCGCACAATATACATTTGTTAGCATCTCTGAACATGAAGGGATGCTCCTCAACAGGCCGGACCTTTTTAGCCATCCCTTGCCAGCGCTGAGGCTGAACTTCATACTCCCGGGCATATTGGATCAGACTGCACTGGTAATAGTCCAGGCAGCCGCATTCCATACAGCGGCTGGCTTCCGCCCTGGCCTTATCTGCAGTGAATACCTGTTTGACCAGCCGGAAGTCGCCGCGCCGCTCCAGCGGCGCCTGGTGGCGGGGATGCTGCCGCGGTTGTACGCTATAACCTGCAAAATCCGCAGCATTCACCTGTTTCTCACTCAGGTAGGTTGAAGCGGTGGTTATTTTCAAACCTTTAAGATAGCAGTCAATTGACCTGGCCGCCTTTTGCCCCTGGGCTATTGCGGCAATGGCAATACCAGGGCCGGTAACCGCGTCACCCCCGGCGAAAATATTGGGCAGCGCAGTCTGCAGGGTATCTTCATTTACCGCCAGACTGCCCCAGCGGCTTAAGCCCACCGGGTCAAAGCCGCTGGCATCGACTTGCTGTCCGATAGCGGCTATGACAGTATCCACTTCGATGAATTCGCTTTCTCCGGTGGGAACCGGGCTGCGCCGTCCCGAGGCATCCGCTTCACCAAGTTTCATTTTCTGGACGGTTATCCCCGCCAGGCCTTCAGCCTTGCTGACAATCTCCTCTGGAGCCACCAGGAATCGGAATATAACGCCTTCCTCCTGAGCCTCGGCTATTTCTATGTCCTCGGCCGGCATTTCTGCGCGGGTACGGCGGTACAAAACCACCACCTGGCTGGCTCCCAGGCGAACCGCAGTACGGGCCGCATCCATAGCGGTGTTGCCTCCGCCTACTACGGCCACTCGCGAGCCAAGTTTTACCGGCTCCCGCATGGCTACCTGGCGAAGAAAATCTATACCCCCCAAAACATCAGCATGTTCTTCGCCCCGGCAGCCGATGCGCGATGAACGCCAGGCTCCGATTCCCAGGAAAATTGCATTATAATTGGCCTCTAAAAACTCCAGGCCAATGTCTTCCGGTACCCTGGCGCCGGTTATTATCCTCACCCCCAGGGCGGTGATCAGTTCTATCTCTTTATCTAATAAGGCTTTGGGCAGCCGGTATTCGGGAATACCGTAGCGCAGCATCCCCCCCGCCTGCGGCATGGCTTCATAAATGCTCACCTCATGCCCGGCCCGGGCTAGGAAATAAGCGGCGGTAAGACCTGCCGGGCCGGAGCCCACCACTGCCACCCGCTTTCCAGTGGGAGGTTTTACTTCGGGAAGATAAGGCTGGAGGCGGCTCAAATCCTGATGGGCTACAAAAGCCTTCAAATCAGCTATGGCAACAGGCTCCTCCACCATCTGGCGGCGGCACTCCTTTTCGCAGGGATGAGGGCAGATCATACCGATGCTAAAAGGCAGCGGGTAGCTTTCTTTTAAAAGCCGCAAGGCCTCGTCAAATCTGTTATTGGCGATCAAGCCCACATAGCCCTGGCAGTCGGTATCCGCAGGGCAGGCCCGTGAGCAGGGGGGGCGGCAATCCCCGCGGTGGTCGGACAACATCAGCTCCAGGGTCAGCTTGCGGGATTGTTTTACCCGCCCGCTGCCGGTGCTTATCTTCATTCCCGGCATTGCCTCGGTGGCGCAGGCTCTGACCAGATTTTTCATGCCTTCCACTTCGACTACACACAGCCCGCAGGCGCCATAGGTCTTGATCCTCCCGTCATGGCACAAGGTGGGAATCTCTATGCCGTGCCGGGCTGCCATTTCCAATATGGTGCAACCTGGCTGAAGCGGTATCGGTTTTCCATTAATCTCTATCATACCGCAACTCCTCCTTAATCAACCCTTACTGCCGAAAATCGGGGGGGACAGACTTCCAAACAGGTTCCGCACTTAATGCACTTCTCCTGCTCAATGTGGTGCACACTGCGCTTGTCGCCGCAAATGCACCGTACCGGGCATCTTTGGGCACATATGGTGCATCCTGTGCATTTGTCGGCATCGATAACATATTTGATAAGTGCTTTGCACTGTTTGGCCGGACATTTCTTATCGTGTATATGGGCTTCATATTCCTCCCGGAAATATCTCAAAGTGGTCAGCACCGGGTTAGGTGCGCCCTGTCCCAGGCCGCACAGCGAGGCCTCGCTGATTTGCCGGCCCAGTTCTTCCAAAAGCCCGATATCTTCAGGCTGGCCTTGCCCCGCACAGATACGTTCGATAATATCAAGCATGCGCCGGGTGCCGATGCGGCACTGCACACATTTGCCGCAGGATTCCTTCTGGGTAAAATCCAGGAAATAACGCGCCAGATCCACCATGCAAGTATCTTCATCGACTACTATCATTCCCCCCGATCCCATAATGGCGCCCAGGCTGGTGATCTTCTGATAATCAATGGGAGTGTCCAAATGGGCTTCAGGAATACATCCTCCGGCTGGGCCGCCCTGCTGCACGGCTTTGAATCGTTTGCCGTCTCTTATCCCGCCGCCGATGTCGTATATTATCTCGCGCAGGGTTATACCCATCGGCACCTCTACCAGGCCGCCGCGGTTGATTTTGCCTGCCAAGGCAAACACCTTGGTTCCTTTGCTGTCTTCGGTTCCCATGGCTGCGAAAGCCGCGCCGCCGTTATTTATTATCCAGGGCACATTGGCAAAAGTTTCTACATTATTTATATTGGTAGGGTGTCCCCAATAGCCGCGTACCGAGGGATAGGGCGGCTTGAGACGGGGCATACCCCGCTCCCCTTCCAAAGAAGCGATCAGCGCGGTCTCCTCGCCGCATACGAAGGCGCCCGCTCCCTGTTTGATGCGGATATCAAAGCCAAAACCACTGTTCATGATGTTTTCTCCCAGCAGTCCTGACTGGCGGGCGGATTGAATGGCCAGCGACAGCCGTCTTATAGCCAGGGGATATTCCGCCCGGCAATAAATGATGCCTTCCCGGGCTCCAATAGCGTAACCGGCGATGGTCATACCTTCCAATACGGTGTGAGGATCCCCTTCCAGGACGCTGCGGTCCATGAATGCTCCGGGATCGCCTTCGTCAGCATTGCACACCACGTATTTGACCGGAGCGGTTTGAGTTCTGGTATTCTGCCACTTGAACCAGGTGGGGAAACCTGCCCCGCCGCGTCCTCTTAGACCCGAGGTTTTAACCTCCTCTATAACCTCCTGCGGAGATAAGGTCAGGGCTTTTTGCAGGGCCGCATAACCGCCTGAGAGGCGATAATCATCTAGCGACTCGGGATCAATATGGCCGCAATTGCGCAGGGCAACCTTCACCTGTCGGCTGAGAAAATCACCATCGTGATCCTGAGTGGCGGTAAGGTAAGCTGCAAGGGGACCAGCCCCGCTTTGGTGGGCAGCAATGATTTCTTCCAAGCGTTGGGGATTGACCCTGCCATAAGAGTAAACCGAGCCACTGTCGTCAATGATATCCACCAGTGGTTCTTGATAGCACATACCGTTGCAGCCGGTTTGCTGTTTTTCAATTTCCAATCCGGGCGCTGCCGAATCATGCAGTGCGTCCCATACTTCCAGAGCCCCCGCTGCGATACCGCAACTTCCCAATCCGACTCTCACCTTCATGTTGTTTCTCCTTTCCCGGCCGCCGCTGTTGTGGTGCTGTAAATCTTTCTGATCACTGCCCGGGCTTTGTCAGGTGTCAAAGGGCCATAGGCCTGCCCGTCAATCATCATAACCGGCGCCAGGCTGCAGCAACCCAGGCAGGCTGCGGTATCCAGGGTAAAAACCCCGTCAGCCGTGGTTTCGCCGATATTGATCTTCAATTCCTCACACAAGGCGATAGCGACCCGATCCGCCCCGTTGACATGGCAGGCGGTTCCCTGGCATAACAGAATGAGATGCTTGCCCACCGGCTGGAGACGGAATTGGGTGTAGAAGGTGGCCGCGCCGTATACTTTGGATGGCTTTAACTTCAGTTCCCGAGCTATTACCAACAGAGCCTTCATGGGGAGATATCCATATATAGCCTGAGTTTCCTGTAAAACCGTTATCAGGCTTCCGGCCTGATGGCGGTAATAATCCAGAACCTCCCTGATAAGGCTGATATCTACTGTATCGCTATCTAGAGCTGCCTCCAAGCGTGTTTGAAGGTTACATGCCACTTCTATCTACCCCCTTATTAATGAAAAACCCTGGCCTAATGCCTGCCAAAAGCATTAGCTGGGTTAATTGTGAAACCATTTGGCCCGGTTTGTAAACACCTGGCGCGAAATAATATTGTATACCTAAAGGCAATAATAAGGCTACTGGAAAGCTTGTCATAAAAAAGCAGGGTTGGTTGACCCTGCCTTTCCAGATAGTTTACTTATATCCAGGCCGCTCAATCTTTCAGGTCGGCGTCCAGAGCGTTTTGAATTATACTCTGTATATCCTGAAACAAGTTGATAAAGTGGCTTTCCGCATCGAAAAAATCATTAATCTCCGCATATTGCCGCACTTCCGCCAACTGTTGGGACAGTTCGCTCATCAAGTCCGCCGGGAGTTCTTGACCCAGAATGTGGGCGCGATTCAGTTCCATTTGTCTGCCGCGCACCCGGAGTATCTTATCTTTGTATGCCGGATTTTGATCCACCACCCGTTTAGCAGCCAGATAGCGCTGGAAAGCAGGGCTTTCTTTAATGGAGCGAGCCAGCTCATGGGCTTTATCATGAGGATTGCTTAGAGCCATTGAGAAACACTTCCTTCTTAAATTATTTGCAGGCAGTCCGACTGTCATACATTTAGCGGACTTCGACCACCATCTCCACTTCGCAGGGTGCGCCCAGGGGAAGAGCATTGACCCCAACCGCAGCCCGGGCATGTCTTCCCCGCGCTCCGAATACGCTCTCCAGCAATTGCGAGGCCCCGTTCAATACCTGGGGTTGGGCGGCAAAATCAGGCTCACAATTGATATAGCCGGTCAGTTTGACCACCTGCACCAGGTCTGCCCAGTTGTTAAGATGCTTTTTCAAGACCGCCAGGCAATTGACGGCCGCAAGTTTGCAGGCTGCCTGGCCTTCCTCCAGATTGAGCTCCCGGCCCACTTTGCCTTGATAGGCCAAAATCCCCTCTTTGACTGGCAATTGTCCAGATATGAAAAGCAGCTGGCCGCTTTTTACGGCGGGTAGATATGCCGCTAGAGTGGGGCTGATTTCCGGCAGGACAATGCCTGCCTCGAGTAAACGCGTCTCAATATCCACTCATAATCCTCCTTAACGGATCCATCCCTGAAAAACGGCGGTAATAAAGAGCACATAAAACAGCCCGCTGAAAAGCAGTGAAATTCCGCTTATATAGGCATTGCGCCGCAGTTGCCAGAGCAGAAAGGCCGAAGATAAAATGGCCAGAGCTCCCGATAGCAAAGCGCCTCCGGTAAGCCTCCATTCAGTCAAGGCTATGCCCAAGGCCGGTATGACCGAGCCCTGAAAAACCATCGCCCCGGTAATATTACCCAGGGCCAGAGTGTCTTTCTCCCTGGAGACCCAGATAATACTGTTGAATTTTTCCGGCAATTCGGTGGCTATGGGGGCTATGATGATGGAGAGTACAAAGGCCGGCACCGCATAAAGCAAGGCCAGTTCGGTTATCGAATTAACAAACATATTGGCTCCCAACACAATCAACACCAGGGCAAAAAGCACCTGAATAAGAACCACTGCTAGAGAGGGCGGGCAGTGTTTCCTGGCAAAATAGCAGGCCGGCAGTTGGTCGTCTGACTCGATATCCCGCTCCTGACTGACCATAGTTACCACATACCAGCCGTATCCCCCTACCAGCAGCAAGGCCACCAGTACTTTGATGAATCTCAGACTCTCCGGTATCAAGCCGCAACCCAAGGCCAGCATAAATACCACCAGGAAGAAACCAAGGTCCCTAGACATACTGGAAAAATCAGCGCGAACCTTGAGTCCATGAATGCGTCTGCCTCTAAATATCACCACCGCTGCTCCGGTAACGAACATAGCCAGGGTGGAGAGCATTAAAGGCGCTCCCAGAATAGCCCCAATGCCAATTTCGTGCCCGGTACCGCCTCCATTGCCAAATAAGATGGCAATAACCGGAATAATGGTTTCCGGCAACGCGGTGCCAACAGCGGCCAACACACTGCCTACCGCGCCCTCCGAGAGGTTGAGCTTATGTCCCAGCCACTCAACCCCATTGACGAATATTTCTGCCCCGGCTAATATAATGCCCAGACTGATTAACAAAATCGCAATGTCGTTCATTATTGGCTCCTTTTCGCACAATGACGCACCCCAAGGTGCGCAACGCCAAAGTGACCTTCCCCTCTCGGAGCGGTCTCTAATTCAGTATACCTTTACAAGTGCTGCGAGACAACTGCAGCGGTATTAGACCTTAGCTGGCGAATTGCCTACACCGCAACTCAGGTATCGTCATCCGACATTAAAATTCATGTGGCGCAGGAATTGCGGCTGGAAATCAGGGTGTTCAGAAAGTGCGATGGTTTGCACCGTCTGGCGGAGATCTTCCAATTTGTGCCGCGCCCGGGCGCTTAACAGGTAAGCGGCTGCGCCTCTCACGGCAGCATGGCCGATATTTTTAACAATATCCGCCCTAACCTGGGGTAAAAGACCGATCTTTATAGCATTGTCAGCATTAAGGTAACTACCGAAGCCCCCTGCCAGGTATACTGCTTTAAGAGATTGGGTCTTGATCCCGCTTTCCCGCAGCAATATCTCAGTGGCGGCACGCACCGCCCCTTTAGCCAATTGCAAGCGGCGCAGATCTTCCTGGCTTAACACCACCGGAATACCCTGAAATGCTTCCCGGGAGGGCACTACAATTAATTCCCTGCCTTGATCACCCTGTCTTGATGCCAGCCCCGTTTCGCTTTCCAGCAGGTTGCCGGCAGCTGATAGCAGTCCTTTTTCCAAAAGGCAAGCTAGCAGGTCTATCAGGGCCGAACCGCACATGCCGCGCGGGCTGGCTTTTCCCAGTACATGATAGCTCAGGCGGTCGTCTTGCCATTCAAAATGATCGATGGCGCCACTAGCGGCCTTCATTCCGCAGCGCACGCCAGCCCCTTCAAAGGCCGGCCCGGCAGCGGCCGACGCAGCCCACAGACCCTCTGCCGAGGCCAATATAACCTCGCTGTTGGTTCCGATATCTATAAACATATAAGGCCGTACGACAGGTTCCTTCAAAGTGAGTAACCCCGACAGGGCATCGGCCCCGACAAAACCGCCGGCTTGGGGCGGTACCTCCAATTCAGCCTCAGGGTGAACCATAAGGCCAAGCCCGGCAGCGCCGCAGCGGTAGTCAGCGGTTATGATCCCGCAGAAGGGGGCTTGCGCCAAACCGGCTGGATTCAATCCCAGCAACAAGTGTGTCATAACCGGGTTGCCCACCGCAACTACCCGGTAAACCCTGTCAGTCTGACTGCCGCAGGTGTTTGCGAGCTTGGCCAGTATGGTGTTAATATTGTTAATTACGACCTGCTGCAGAGTGTGCAGGCCGTCTTCATGGCTCATGACATAATGCAGCCGGGAGATAATATCATCTCCGTAAATGCGCTGCATGTTAGGCATAGTGGCTGTGGCCACGGTTTGATTGCTTTCCAGATCGACCAGCATACCTACCAGACTGGTGGTGCCTATATCCAACGCTGCTGCGTAGATTTTCTGCCGGGCTTTTCCCGCATATATGAGACGTTGCTGCTCATCCACCAGGGCATTCAGTTCCAGTACAGGCCGGTCAGCCCGGTCCAAGCGGTACAATTCATTTAGCTCCGTGGCGCTCAATTGCAGCTTCAAATCGGGTACTGCCCGCTGCAACCGTTCTTGTATAGAAACTGCATGGCGGGGGTCGAAACCAGGAAGATAAACCTTCCTATGCAATATCATGGCTTCATCAAGAGATATGGTATTTGCTATAGCAAAGCCGGAGGACGCAAGCGGCATATCCTCCAGACAAACCTCCAAGCCTGGCCCTACCGGGATATGACAGGCCAGTCTTATCCCTGCCTTAACCTCTTCAGGCAAGAGCAGATAACGCTCCGCGTCGTCAGGCGGCTGAAGCGCACCCCTGACCTTGAGTTTGCACTTGCCGCATACTTTTTGCCCGGCGCAAGCCGCGGATGATACCAGGCCATTGGCTGCCAGAGCCTCCCACAGGCTCTGTTCTGCATACGCCCAGATTGAGTCCGTGGGTAGGCCATCTCGAGCCACACTTATCTTAATCAGTTCATCCATCTATTTCCACCGTCCCAGTTTTGGGCTATTATCAACAAAAAAGGCGGCTTGCAGCCGCCTTGGACACTAGCAACTTATTTTGTCTCTGACATCAGGGCATAGGAGAAAATGAACACCCATACCAACGCCGAAACTACTGCGATGGTAGCCATACCCAATCCCTCGCCCTGCTTGAACGCCGCATTCCCCATTGAATACAATACGTTAAAAGCGACTGCACCCACGGCGGTGAGTATAAAAATACCCTTTTTGGCGCCTGCTGATAGCGTCTGCTTCTTGGCCCAGCCACAGAATTTAAGAAAGATCCACACTGTTAAAATGATTACCAAAATGGTAAATAGCGGACCATTGTAAAAACCCCCGGCAGCTGCATGTTCCGATCCAAACAACAACATCTTTCTTCACCCCCCTTTATCTCTGTAGTTAGTATATTATAATTCTAGCACAGGTAAAACAAGGAACTTGAAGATTTCTGATCTTCTACGTCACTCCCTGCTTTCGCTAGGTTATATATTCTCTAAAAATTACTTTATTCCTCCCCCGGCGTCATAATTTTTATGGATAGCCATTATTTCACGCCGCTTTACAACTATGATTCTATTAATTATAATAAACACTGCATGAATTGATACGTTCGGCAAGTAAATCAGATAGTCGCAGGTTTTTTCCTGAGGAAAGTCGGAGCTCCGCAGGGCAAGGTGCTGGATAACGTCCAGTGGGGGCGACCCCAAGGCTAGTGCCACAGAAACAGACCACCCCGCTAGCGGGGTAAGGGTGGAAAGGCGAGGTAAGAGCTCACCAGCGTTTAGGCGACTAAACGGCTCGGTAAACCCCACCTGGAGCAAGACCGAATAGAGGAACCATGAGGTTGCCCGCCTCGTTCCCGGGTTAGGTCGCTAGAGGTGTCAGGCAACTGGCATCCCAGATAGATGACTATCGAATACAGAACTCCGCTTACAGATTTGCTTGCCGCTTCAATTCTTTCCAAACCGACAATTTGGTAACGGGCCGGAGGCGGCCCATTAGTTGAACCGTTTCCCGCAGCACCGTACGTGCCTTGCGGTATGCGGCCTTCCAAATTTACGCAATACTTCGCGAAATAACATTCCACCAAGCTGAGGTGTCCGAAACGTCTGAATCTCTCGTTGGATAAGGCCGTCCGCAGGCAACTTTAGCCAGCTGGCACTTCCCGATGTGATTTCTATTCGGCAGACCGAGATTTTGCCTCCGGGGCTTCCTCAACCTGTACCCGCGGGGTGACTTCTCGTCGCTGAGAATACCCTTTTGCCAGGCTATGTGCCTGGCGCTATCAACCCGCTCCAGGGACTTTCACCCGTCAGACTGCGCGCCCCCGCCGGGCACACCGCATAAAAAAAGAGGTATACCTGGTATACCTCTTTTTTTATATTGCTATTTCTTTCTAGCTTTCTTCTTGGCAGCAGCTTTTACGGGAATCTTAACCGCAACAGCTTCT
>DHGD01000082.1 GCA_002402575.1 Syntrophomonas sp. UBA4807 | reverse complement strand
TCCAGCATAGTGGGTGCGATGTCACACAAAGCGCCATCCCGCCGCAAGCGAGCTTGCTGATAATGGTTTGATATTAGGATAAAGGGCACTTTGTTACAGGTATGGGCAGTAAACGGCCCTCCGGTCAGGGGACATTTCATAGTCTCGCAATTGCCGTGGTCAGCGGTCATCAAAACTATGCCGTCATGGTTCAACACCCTCTCAGTCACCATTTCCAGGCACTGATCGACCACCTTAATCGCAACCACGGCGGCCTCGAGTATGCCGGTATGGCCCACCATATCAGGGTTGGCATAATTCATAATTATAACGTCGTAAACACCTCGGTCTATAGCCTCCAGGACCTTTTCAGTCACTCCCCAGGCGCTCATCTCCGGTTTCATGTTATAGGTCTTGACCGAGGGTGAGGGTACCAGAATACGGTCTTCTAAAGGATTGGGGGCTTCCACCCCGCCATTGAAGAAGAAGGTTACGTGAGCGTATTTCTCCGTTTCCGCGATGCGCAACTGGCGCAGACCGTGGGCAGCCAAGACCTCGCCCAGAGTATTCTTTAAATTCTGTGGTTCAAAGGCTACCGGAGCATTGATGGTAACATCATATTGAGTCAACATCACATAATTAACCTTGGGCCAGATGCGGCGCTCAAAATGACTGAATTCAGTGTCCACAAAAGCTCTGCTAATCTCTCGGGCCCGGTCAGCCCGGAAATTAAAGAAAATAACGGTGTCATTATCCCGCACGGCGGTTAGCGGCTCGCCCCTTTGGTCGACGATTACTGCCGGTTCAATAAATTCGTCGGTAACACGGGCTTCATAACTACCTTCGATAGCAGCTTCCCAATTGGGGGCCGGGTTGCCCTCTCCGTATACCAAAGCCGCATATGCCTTCTCCACTCTATCCCAATGGTTATCCCGGTCCATGCCGTAGAATCTTCCGCTTAAAGTGGCGATTTGACCTAAGCCTAAAGCTCTCATATGCTCATCCAGCTGTTGCAGATAATGCGGCGCGGTTTTAGGCCCCACATCCCTGCCGTCAAGAAAGGCGTGTATATAGACCTTTTCAGCCTGCTCCCGCCTGCACAGTTCCAAGAGAGCAAAAATATGTTCCATATGGCTGTGCACCCCGCCGTCTGAGACCAGACCCATTAAATGTACTGCCGCATCTTTGTCGCGGGCGGCATGCACCGCGTTTAAGAGTACCGGGTTGGCAAAGAAGCTTCCATCCTCAATGGCATTGCTGATACGGGATATCTCCTGATATACTATCCGCCCGGCGCCCATATTGAGGTGTCCCACTTCGGAGTTGCCCATCTGTCCCGGGGGAAGCCCTACATCTTTGCCGCTGCATTTCAATTCCGTGCTCGGATACTGGTTCAGCAACCGGTAGAAGTTCCGCGGGTCGGCCTGGGTGATGGCGTTTCCGGCACCAGCGGGGCCAATGCCCCAACCGTCCAGGACCATTAATAAAATCGGTTTATTTGGCATTTTCACCCACTCCAACCATAGCGGCCAGCGAAGCTGGTTCTAAACTGGCGCCTCCTATGAGGGCGCCGTCAATATCGGGCTGTTGCAGGAATTTTTCTATGTTGTCGGCTTTTACACTGCCGCCGTAGAGTATTCTGGTACGGGCCGCCAGTTCTGTATCATACAATTCGGCCAGCATTTTGCGGATAAACAGACACATTTCCTGGGCGTCATTGCAGGAGGCGTTTATGCCGGTGCCGATGGCCCATACCGGTTCGTATGCCACTGCCACATCCCCGGATTCCAGGCTCAGTCCGGCCAGGGCGTGCTGCAGCTGTTCCTGCACTACCTGCATAGCCAGATTGTTTTCACGTTCCTGCAAGGTCTCCCCCACGCATAGTATCGGTTTAAGCCCGGTTTCCAGAGCCCTGGCTATTTTCTTATGGACCAGGAAATTATTCTCCCCCAGGATCTGGCGCCGCTCGGAGTGCCCGATTATTACATATTGGCAGCCGGCATCCACCAGCATGAGGGCGGATACCTCCCCGGTAAAAGCCCCTTGTTCTTCCCAGTACATATTCTGCGCGCCCAGCATTACCCTGCTCCCTGCCAGGGCTGAATTCATAACCCAGAGCGAGGTGAAGGGAGGACAGATGACTATATCCACCTTTTCCACCGCGGCGACCCGGGGAAGAAATTGAGCTGCAAATTCACGTGCTTCAGATTGCAGTTTATTCATCTTCCAGTTGCCTGCGATCAACAGTCTTCTCATCGTTTTCAACTCCTCAGCGCCTTCATGCAGTGGCTTTGGCTTCACATACTGCCACTCCGGGCAGTTCCCGTCCCTCCAGGAATTCCAGGCTGGCCCCGCCGCCGGTGGATATATGGGTGATGCCTTTTTCAACTCCCAGATCGTGCACCGCGGCAGCAGAATCACCGCCACCGATCACGCTCAGAGCTGAGGAACTGGCTACTGCCCGAGCCACCTCGCGCGTGCCGTGGGAGAACGGTTCATATTCATATACCCCCAGAGGGCCGTTCCATATAATGGTTCTGGCTTCCATGATGGCTTCGCGGAATCGTTCCACAGTGCGGGGTCCGATATCCAGTATCATCATGTCTGCGGGTATTTCGCCCACATTAACGGTCTTGATGATGGCCTGTGAGGAGATCTCCGATGCTATGACCACATCTTCGGGCAGCAGCAGGGCGACCCCTTTTTCTTCGGCCTTTTTAACCAGTCTGCGGGCTTCCTCCAGCAAATCGTCCTCAGCCAGTGAGCGGCCCACTTCAAAACCCTGCGCTTTGAGGAAGGTATTGGCCATGCCTCCGCCAATGGCAATAACGTCCATCTTATCGGTTAGATTGTCGATTAGTCCCAGCTTATCAGCTATTTTGGCGCCTCCCATAATAGCCATACGGGGCTGCTGCCCTTCTTCCAGCACTTGTCTGAGCATTTTAACTTCCTTTTCCATCAGCAGGCCGGCGTAGGCAGGCAGATAATAGGCCACCCCGGTAGTGGAGGAATGCGCCCGGTGAGCGCTGCCAAAAGCGTCGTTCACAAACAAGTCGCCCAGTTCGGCCAGCGCTTTGGAAAACTCGGCATCATTTTTTTCCTCCCCGGGATAAAAGCGCACATTCTCCAGCAGCAGCACATCCCCATTGTGCATCTTATCCACCAGGCATTTCACCTCATCGCCGATGGCTGCCGGGGCCATAGCCACGGGACGGTGGATGAGGTGGCTGAGACGGGCGGCCACTTTTTTCAGGCTGTACTTCTCTTCCGGAGCCCCTTTGGGACGTCCCAGGTGGCTCATCAGGATAAGTCGGCCTCCCTTTTTCAGCAGGTATTCGATGGTGGGTAATGCCTCGCGTATCTTGGTATCGTCTATAATATTATTATCCTTGTCAGTTGGTACGTTGAAATCAACCCGCATCAACACCCTTTTACCTTTGACCTCGGCATCCCTAACGCTTCGCAATTGCTGCACCTCCATCGTATATATGTCCCCTTATAAGCCTTTAGCCGCTATATACTGGGCTATATCCACACACCTCACTGAATAGGCCCATTCATTATCATACCAGGCTACCACTTTGGCAGTCTTATCGCCCATGGTCATGGTCAAAAGGCCGTCAACTATGGCCGAATGGCTGTCACCGCGATAGTCTGCAGAAACCAAAGGTACTTCCGTATATTTCAGTATGCCCCGCATACGGCCTTGACTGGCCTCCAGAAAGGCCTGGTTGATGTCCTTCTTGCTGGCTGCTTTCTCCAATTCGACTGTCAGGTCTAACAGAGACACCACCGGAGTAGGCACTCTGATCGCCAGGCCATCCAGTTTGCCGTCCAGCTCCGGTATAACCAGACCCAGGGC
>DHGD01000163.1 GCA_002402575.1 Syntrophomonas sp. UBA4807 | reverse complement strand
GAACAATACAAGAACGGTGAAGTAGAAATTGAATATTACCCGATGGGCAACTGGATCGAAAAAATCAGAGCCGCAGGAGCTGGCCTAGGTGGAATCCTCACCCCTACCGGCATCGGCACGTTAATGGAAGAAGGTAAGCAGATAATTAATGTCAGTGGCAAGGATTATATTTTGGAGCTGCCGCTTCGGGCTGAATTTGCGTTTATAAAAGGCTTCAGAGGAGATTTGATGGGCAATATTGAGTATCGTGGTGTGGCCATCAACAGCAACCCCATCATTGCCACCGCGGCTGATTATGTTGTGGCTGAAGTTGATGAAATTGTTGAGGTGGGCGAAATCGACCCCATCAGGGTTGGAACACCCGCTATCTTTGTCGATGCTGTGGTCCAAGGCTATAGTCATCAAGAACACCAGGACATCTATGAGAAGTTATGGGTACGCGGCGGAATGCTTAAAGCTCAGTAATGACTAAAACATTGGGAGGTAGAAATCATGAATTTTAGGGAAATACTTGCCCGGCGAGCCGCACTGGAACTTAATGATGGCGAATACGTCAACCTGGGCTTTGGGGTTCCCACGGCGGTTTCGAACTATGTACCTGAAGGTGTTGAAGTTATCCTCCAATCGGAAAATGGCTGCCTGTTATTTGGTCCCACACCAAAATTAGGTGAGCAAGATGCCGATGTAGGCAATGCCGGTGGACAGCCTATTACTTTACAACCCGGAGCATCGATTTTTGATTCGGGGGTATCCTTCACCATCATCAGGGGCGGCCATGTTGATGCCACCTTTCTAGGTGCTCTGGAGGTTGACCAAAACGGCAATATTGCCAATTGGGCCCTGCCTCTGGCCCCCGGTCGCTATTCGCCTGGTCCGGGAGGGGCTATGGATCTGGTCACCGGCGCTCGCAAAGTAGTGGCCATGCTGCAGCATGTTGATAAAAAAGGGACCTCCAAAATAAAGAAGAATTGCACCCTGCCGTTAACTGGCGCAGGTGTGGTTGATGTGATCATAACTGATCAGGCCGTGTTTCATGTCAACGCTGCTGGTTTGGTTCTTAAAGAAATCATGGCCGGCTCCACTGTGGAAGACATCAGGAAGATTACTGAAGCTGAGTTCACCGTAGCAGATGATGTCTGTGAATTTCGCCTGTCTTAAGGAGCAGGCTTTGGATTTCCCGGCTGAGCAATGGTAATTCATTGCCTCATCAACAACTACCTTAATGAAATTTGGATTCATATTGCAGCAAATAATAATAGACAGTAAGGAGAGATGATTATGTCAGAATCTAAAGAATGTTCACGACCTAAAGATTGAGTCTGGGCAAATCCCGCCCCCGCGGGTCTGGTAGCCTTAGCAGTGGCTTGTTTCTGTTTTTATGCGCTCTTGTCCGGTACCGTCAAAACGCCTGGGGCGCTGCCATTGCTGGGCTGCTGGCTGATTGGAGGTTTTGTGGTTCAGGTGATCGTAGGTCTGCTGAACTAAAAGAGGGTGCCTTAACCGGCGGCAATGTCTTCTTATTCTTTTCCGCATTTTTCATGTTGGCTGGTGGCATGGAAATGTTTATCAAATATTTTGCCGCCAAAGAGGTTTCTCGAATAATTGTGATCTAATGGTAAAAGCCCTGGTAATAATGTGATTTGATATGCGGCACATTACCAGGGCTTAATTTGTTATTGAGTCGCGGGAACGGTTTTTTCGACTCACCCGTTGGGGATACAGTCAAACGCTTCCTGTTCCAGCTGTTTTGCCTGCGTTTTACCCGAAGCGGAATTGCACCCCGCTGCCGCCCTGAGGATAATGCCATTCCAAGACCTCGCTACCGCAGGCCACCAGACAGGTGCCGCATTCCAGACAGCCATCAATGGAGAGTTCCACCTCGCCGCCGGCGTTTTCGCTGTAAAGTCCGGCCGGGCATACCAGGACGGCTCTTTTCAGCAGGTGATGTTTCTCCATGCCGGCTTTGATAGTAATATGAGGCTCGGCATAAGGCTTGAATACATCCAGGCCCAGCTTGGCTTTCAAATTCATGATCTCGCTCATATCTTCATCATCCTCCTGCCCAGCTTGATCAGATCCCAAATCTCTTTTACCGTCAAATACCTGCGCAGGCTGGGGTAGATTCTCTCTTTGGGCCCCGCCGGTACAGCGTAAAGGTCCTTCATGATACTTCCTGCCAATTCGGGCAGGTGTTCAAACAAAGGCGGGTAGTCCAGCACCTGCGGAGCATCCCTGAAGCTCTGGAAATCTTTCATCACAAAGCTGTCATTCAAGAGCTGCTGGTACACTTTCAGCCCCTCGGCGCTGAAATCGCCGCTTTCCCTGGCTTTGAGCACCGCCTGGGCCGCATAGTAGCCCGAAGCCAGAGCATACTCCATGCCGCGCACGGTTACTCCTATATTCATCGCCAGTCCGGCTGCGTCTCCGGCTGCCAGGATGCCGTCTCCATACAACCGGCCCATGGTTTTCAGGCCGCCTTCAGGTATCAAGTGGGCCGAATACTCGACTGTCTGCCCGCCGCTTATCAACTTGACGATTTCCGGCCGCAGCTTGAATTCATCCAATAGCGCCGGGGCTTGAACCGCCGGGGCTCTGTCGGTCAAATCATGGACCCCTACTACTATTCCCAGGCTGAGGCTGGCCTTATTGGTGTATAGGAAGCCACCGCCGAATTTGCCCCGGGTCACCTCCCCCATGAACAGGCGCGCCGCCCCTTCATCACCTTCCAGGCCGAAGCGGTCCTCGATGATGCCCCGGTCCAATTCGATGATTTCTTTAAATCCCACCGCAAAATGTTTAGGGTCAAGAGGTCCTCTCAACCCAGCCAGTTGGGAGGTCAGCGCCAATACCCCATCGGCGGCGATAACCACATCAGCCCCCAGCTCATCTCCGCCCGCCCGGACCCCGATAACCTTGCCGTCTTCTATTATCAACTCATCCACCCGGGTCTTGTTTATTATCATGGCACCCTTTTTTTCCGCCTGCTGCGCCAGCCAGCGGTCGAATTTGGCCCTGAGGATGCTGTAGCTGTTGGCTTCCGGGCCTTTAAGCTCATCCCCGGTATAACTCACGGTCAAGGATCTGTCCCTGGCCATCAATGCTACCTGTTCGTGCACAATCGGCCTCTCCACAGGGGCCTTTTCCCATAGTGCGGGAAAAAGATCTCGCACCGGGTTCAAATAGATGCGCCCGCCAGTCACATTTTTCGCGCCGGGGTAGTCGCCCTTTTCCAGGACCAGGACCTCCGCACCGGCCTCGGCCAGGGTGTAGGCGGCGGCCAAACCGGCTAGTCCGGCTCCGATTACGATGACATCGAATTTTTCCATAAATATTCACCCCTCAGGTAACAATAGCTCCGGCTAGCGCAGTGGAGCTACTTTGTCTTATTCATAACCAGGGTCCAGCTATCAAGAGATCAGTTTATGGCTTGCGCCTAAAACAGGAAACACACTGCCTTATTGCCTTCGGGCCACTCTGAGATAATTTTAAGATGAAACCGCCTTGTTAATCTCTTTGTCAAACAGATCCATGGTGTGCTGGAAAATACCAGCTATCTCCGGAGCGATCATGCCGCGGATATATTGGTTGAACGAGGCTGCTTCCGGCACCAGCTTGTTCACTGCCAAATCACGCCCTTTTTCTGTCAGAAATATCCTGGTGCCGCGGCGGTCGTCGGGATCGTCCTGTCTTTCCACCAAATTTTCCTTTTCCAGACGGTCGATAAGACCTGTAACCGCTGAACTGTCCAGTTCGATCCGGGCGGCAATATCTTTTACGCTGGAACCTTCATAGTTGTTGACATCCAGGATTACGAAACTCTGCGGTGCGGTTATCCCATATTCCGAACAGCGCGCCGTCCACAGGCGGCTCACTTTGCGGGAAATGGCATTCAAACGAAAACACCAGAAATTAGTAAATTCCATCATGTTGATTTAACCCCTCAGCAAATAAA
>DHGD01000081.1 GCA_002402575.1 Syntrophomonas sp. UBA4807 | reverse complement strand
CTGCCGGAGCAACCGGAGCAACCGGAGCGACCGGAGCTACTGGACCTGCCGGGGCAACTGGAGCTGCCGGAGCCACCGGAGCAACCGGAGCGACCGGAGCCACTGGAGCCACTGGAGCTACCGGAGCCACTGGAGCTACCGGACCTACTGGGGCAACTGCTACTGTGCCGGTACTAAGCTTCAACCAAATTTCCGGTTCGTCTTCAGTATACCCGCCGTTGAATACTGAAATATCGGTCGATACAGTGTCAGTACCCAATGTTGGCATTGGCCAAAACCTGAAAGTTGATTATGCTCTCGCAGTTGAATTTGTTGCTACAGCCAATGCCTCAGCTGTTTTTTCAGTTAGGCTTTATAGAGATACTACATTGATTAGTACCAGAACCTTCAGCCGCATGATGGAGAGTGCCGGGACACAGAGATTTCCTTTTAGCAACACTCTTGTCGATACCGCTGTTGCGGCAGGAACGGTAACCTATGATTTGAGGGTCATATTCACTACTGCGTCGAATGTTACCTCTGCCGCCGCTATAAATCGAAACATCAATGTAATCCGCTTCCCATAAGTAAGCAATCATACGCGATCCGGGGCTATATACATCATTTCATTCACTTCCGGGTTACTGGCAACAATAAAATATTAGAATTCAACATTCCATCGATATTGAGCCTTCCTTCCGTGGGGAAGGCTTACTTTTTATCAGGTGTCTGCCAATGATGAATTGGCCAGTCACGTTAAGGTCCAAAACCTCTTAATTTTAATACACTATATAAAAACGGTATGGTGAATAAAAAATGGAAACCAGTATCGTATTGCTGACCTATGCGGAACTAGACCTGGTGCGGCAGTGCTTGCGCCACATTTACCAATATGCCGACCCTCCTTACCAGCTTATTGTAGTCAGCAACGCTGCCGATAAAGAAACTGTCCAATATCTGCAATCCCAGCAGGAGCGTATCGACATCATATGGCATCAGGACGATATAGGCATCGCCGCGGGGTACAACGAAGGGCTTACCCTGGCAAAAAGCGAGTACGTTTTGTTCATGAACCAATACAGTCTGCTTACTGAAAACTGCCTTAAAAGCATGCTGCGCTGTCTTGTTGAGGATGAAAGGGCAGCTATGGCAGGGCCGCGCAGCAACGATGTCAGCGGCAGCCAGCGGGTTTGCGCAGACTGCCGAGAACTGACAGAGTGGCTGCAATACAGTCGAACCAATTATAGTCAGAACCAGGGGACCAGCCAAATAGTGTACCGACTGCTGGGGCATTGTTTATTGGTAAAAAAATCCGTGCTGGAAGATATCGGTTGTTTTGATGAGCTTTACGGGATGGGCGGATACGAAGATGATGACCTTTGTTTGCGAGCGGTAAATCAAGGGTATAACCTTTACATCGCTAATGATGCCTTTGTCTACTATCTCAATCCTCTTTCCTTGCATTCAGCTGATAAGGAAGCCTATTACCAACAACTGAACCAGAATCGTAACAAAGCTATTGAAAAATGGGGGTTTGACATTGCCGAATATTTGCTGCAACTAAAAGTGCCTATTAAAATCAGTTTATGCATGATAGTTAAAAATGAAGAACAAACGCTGGCCCGGTGCTTAGACGGAGTCAAAGAAGTAGTCGATGAAATAGTCATCGTTGACACCGGTTCCACCGACCAAACCAAAAAGATTGCTAACCGCTATACTGATAAGGTTCTTGATTTTGCCTGGATAGATGATTTTGCCGCAGCCCGTAATTTCGCCTTTGCTCAAGCCACTAAGGACTACATCATGTGGTTGGATGCAGACGATATAGTGTCAGCCGAGAACAGCATCAAAATTTATATGCTTAAACAAGTGCTGGATTATAGCGTGGATTCAGTTACCATGATTTACAATTTGGGGTTTGACGAATATGGGAACGTGATAGCCACTAATCGGCGCAACCGCCTGGTCAAGCGCAGCAACAATTATAGATGGATAGGGGCGGTACATGAGTATCTTGCGGTGTGGGGGCAAGTAGTCGATAGTGATATAGTAATTACTCACAGCAGTAAGGGTCATGACTCGGACAGAAACATCAATATCTACAAAAAGCGCCTTAAGGCTGGTGAGGTTTTTACTCCCCGTGACCAGTATTATTTTGCCAACGAATTGATGGACCACAAGCAGTACAAACCGGCCATCAAATGGTATCAAAAATTCTTGGCCGGAGGCCAGGGCTGGGTTGAGGATAAACTGGGCGCATGCCGCAACCTGGCACAATGCTGCGCGCAGTTGGGCAAAAACAGCGAAGCTATGCAATATGTATTGCAATCCTTTTTATATGACCAGCCCCGAGCCGAATTTTGCTGTCAGATGGGGCTATATTTTTTGAATCAAGGCCAGATCAACCCGGCGGTTTTCTGGTTTAACCTGGCGATTCAACTTGAGCCGCCTGCTGAAAACAGAGGATTCTTAAATCCTTCCTTCTGGACCTGGGTGCCGCACTTACAACTATGTGTTTGTTATGACCGATTGGGGCAATATGCTCTGGCACAGAGGCATAACGAGATCGCTGCCGAGTACGTTCCAAATAACCCCAGTGTTCTGCACAACCGGAAGTACCTTAAGTCTAAACTGGCTGAGGATTGAACCGATTATGCCTGGTGGAAAGAACCATTCTAGATGGGTGCAAATAGCTTATAGATCAAGTCCCTTTTCTGCAATTAAAGTAGTGTAATGTAACAGAAAATGGCTTTATAGAATAATTTATGAAAGAAACTCTAACTCTTGTAAATTAATCGAAAAACTAAGGAGGCCTATAAATATGTCCAGAAATAAAACGCCCAGTCACAGTGAAAATGTAACTCTCATCTGTGGAAAAGGGAATAGTGTAACTCTGCCTGTAAGCGCAAACGGCGGTGAAGGGGTCATAAGTTACTGGCAACCCCCTGATTTGGTGATCGGATCAGTGAGTATCGATGCGGAGAGATTTCATCATCCCCTTATTAAACTGGATTTTTCCAGCATGATTAACTACAAGACAGTCAATCAATATAGCGGTTTCTTCATCGGCATCATTTTTCAACTCAGCAGAGCAATCGATAATGGGCCCAGGCAGCCTATTGGCACCTATGTTTACCAAAATGAGGCAGAAATCGATATTGGCAACGGGGAAGTTGAACCAATCACAATCGGTCTCGATATCGGTACTTCCGTACCTTTTGAATTCACCTGGTGCGAGTGCCGGGAATGCAGCGGTTGCTTGACTTACTACGTGGACATTATTGAATTTCATACCGATTATATTGCCAACGCGTCTATCACCAACGTCTACCTTAATGCCTTGGCAATTGAACAAGATTAGTGTCCCCATGGCCATCTGCGCTTAAGCGACTAATATTGGTCAACCTCTGCGCAGGCACAGACTATAGTAATTCAAACAGCCAAATGTCGTATGAAAGCACTTCCCGCTACTGGGAAGTGCTTTCATACGACAATAAACAGCACTCTCAGAAGCGCGGAGTGGTCCAGGGAGCTTAAAGACAATTTGATGGGTGAAACAAAATTAAGTATTTCTTGTAATGGGTTATCAGAAAAGGTATAATACACTTTGCGGGCGGGTGTAGCTCAGTGGCAGAGCCCCAGCCTTCCAAGCTGGTTGCGAGGGTTCGATTCCCTCTACCCGCTCCATTTTGTTGTCCCTGTAGCTCAGCCGGACAGAGCAACGGCCTTCTAAGCCGTGGGTCGGGGGTTCGAATCCCTCCGGGGACGCCATTTCGAATTGGATTGTTTGTGGTGGGTGTAGCTCAGTTGGTTAGAGTACCAGATTGTGGCTCTGGGGGTCGTGGGTTCAAATCCCATCACCCACCCCAATAAAACTTGACACTGCCGTCTTTGTCTTAGTATACTCTTGACTGTTGGGGTGTAGCCAAGCGGTAAGGCAACGGACTTTGACTCCGTCATTCGATGGTTCGAATCCACCCACCCCAGCCATATTAGGGCCATTAGCTCAGCAGGTAGAGCACCTGACTTTTAATCAGGGTGTCGGAGGTTCGAATCCTCCATGGCTCACCATCGAAAATAATAAACCGCGCAGGTATGCGCGGTTTTTATATTGAGAGAATATAGACTTATTGTTCCCGCCCCCGGACTTGAGAGCATAGGGGTTGACCTGCGCGTATATGACCCCGGCGCTGAAAGGATCTACGCATTGGCCATAAAATTTTATTTTATTCCTGTCCGCACTCTGATGAGTCGCCCTTTAAGGTGTCGAGTCCATGAGGCAAGGCCGGCAGAACTGCTTCCAGGGATTCTCGCACTCCTTTGACACTGCCGGGCATATTAATGATTAAAGTCTTGCCCCTGATGCCGGCCACACCCCGGCTGAGCATGGCCTTGGGAGTGTTCTGCATACCGATGGAACGAATGGCTTCGGATATGCCGGGAACCGGTTTCTCAATCACTTCCATCGTAGCTTCAGGAGTCACATCGCGGGGAGCAAACCCTGTCCCTCCAGAGGTCAAGACCAGGTCTAGCTTCATCTCATCACACAGCAACTTCAAACGTTCCGCGATAATATTTTTTTCGTCAGGGATCATAGCATAATAATCCACAGAAAACTGGCTGCCCAGCATGGCCTCGATCTGTTTGCCGCTTTTATCTTCGCGTTCTCCGCGGCTGCCCTTGTCGCTCATTATCAGGATGCCGGTCTTATAGATCATATCAATTCCACCTCGTCGCCCTTTTTGATGCGGCCTCCAGATATGACCCGGCAAAACAAGCCTTCATATGGCAGCAATGTCACCCCCAGGGTTCTGGTGACCACGCTGGGATGGTCCTCTTTGCCAATTTGAGAGACTTCCAATACCACCCCATCAGCCAACTTGATGCGGTCGCCTACCTTGATGGCAGTGAAGTCCAAGCCGTCTACCAACAGGTTTTCAGCGAAAGCTCCCGGGCCAGCACTAAGATTATGTTCGCGGTTAGCCTTCTGCACACTAGCCCAGTTGAGCACGGTAACTTGTCGGCCCCAGTTCCCTGCGTGACCGTCGTTTTCAATACCGAAATCGGTTATCACATTAGCCTCTGCTACCTCTTGTTTCAATTGGCCTCTTTCTGGAGCAATACAGATTGAATACAGAGTTGCCACTTAATTTTCCTCCTTGAGCCTATGGTTTCACGAGTATATTCCTTTTAATGATAGCTTACCGTTTTTAATACTTTTTGACCATATGACCGCTAGCCCGGGATCTTGCCATATAATTATAATATTATGCGAACTCAGGTTGTTAATCAGGAAAATATACGCAGGCCCCCTGAGCCATCCTTAACCGGGAACCTATAGGGGCAATATCAATCCTGTCGGACCCGGCGCCTGTTACTACGATGAGGTGTGCTGAGACGCGGTGTTTCGACTAACATCGCCAGTATGGACCTATCCCGGAATGTCCGAACTGGCAGCCCTAGGTGCCATTATGGCAAGGATTGACAGATAGCATCGCTTGCTATAACAGCCTGATTAAGCCCTCTTGACGAAATAAGCTACCATAAGCTGAAATGCCAGGTCAAAAAAACTCCCCGGTTAACCGGGGAGTAGTTTTTAGCTGTGATTTGCGATTTACCAACTGTTCCGGCGGGGCTGCGGTTTGTAGCAGTCTCTGCAATAAACCGGTCTGTCTCCGCTGGGCTTGAACGGTAAGGTAGTCTCTTTGCCGCAGGTGGCGCAAACTGCCGCATACATCTGACGGTCTGACTGACCATATCCGCCGCCGCGATTTCCGCCCATCTGGGACTTGCGGGCGGAGCGACATTCGGGGCACCGGCCAGGCTCGTTGGTGAACCCTTTCTGTGCGTAAAATTCCTGCTCAGAAGCAGTAAAGTCAAAGTCACGCCCGCAATCCTTACAGCTCAAAGTTTTGTCAGAATACATTAAAAAAACCTCCTTGATTTGTTGCCCTACCAAGGGAAGCGCCTATCATCTGTTACTCCCCTAAGTTGAAGCAATCGAGAAGGTTCGTTCATCCACATGGGTATAGGGCTAAATACAGTTTAACTGATTATTCCAGGATAATCAAATACTTGTCAGATTTTATTTCTAACAAATTATACCCCTCTTTTATAGAATCAATGCGTTTTAATGATTCTTATGCCCTGACTATGACTGGTCACAACTCTAAAGAACTTTGAATACCTTAACGGTAGAAATGGTATAATCATCAAATTATTCAAAAAAGTATTTATATACCCAATCATTAAATAAGGAGGTAATAATAGTGCCTGAGTTCAAAATTCCGCGTATTGCAATACCTTGTTCAGCAGACCTTAATTATATTCACTCACACAATGACGAATTCTGTTGTCCTTCTTCACATCCTCATCCGCTTCCTGTTCATCATTCCAGGCCTCATCCGCATTATAAGGAAAAGGTGGAGTTTGCCTGTGGCAATTCCTCAGGACTTCCTTTGCCTATCTACGGCATTCCGTGGATACAGGGAGCCAATAGCAACGGTGCTGCATCCTTCAGCTTCACACCACTGGTAGTAGGTACAGTTAGTCTGGATACTTCGGCCATGTCCCAACCCGCAGTTAAGGTTGACTTTTCCAGCATAGTCAATTTCTTGGTAGACGTAAGCGCTTACACAGCAGTTATTTTTATATCAATCGATTTCTGCCTGGTCAAGATCTGTAACGGCAGCCGGACGCCATTGGGTACCTGGACTTACCGTAAGTCGATAAACCTGGACGATGCGCCTTCCTCGATACCGCTCGATAGCTTGGGGCTTCAATTTGATTTTCGTGAAGCTTTTAATTTCTCATGGTGTGAATGCCAGGATTGTCCGGGTTGCTGCACTTATGTGGTTGAAATCGTTAACTTCAATAGCTATGATATCACTTCGGCCTCACTAACTAATGTTAGCATTAATGCCCTGGCAGTAGGTAATTAGCACATGGTTCCAATCCGAGGGCGGAATTTGATAGGAGGTAGATTTTAATATGTCTAAACACAAAGTCCTCAATGGCGAATATCATTATGATGAAAACTGGAAACGACAAGAAGTCGTTTTATCCTGTGGTACCGGTTCGGGTATACCTCTGCCGATATATGATGGAATTCCGTTACTGAACGGAACTGCCCCGACTTGTGCGCTAGTTGGGAATGTTAGTCTCGATACCACCAAATTGGTAAAGCCAGCCGTGAAGATCGACTTCTCATGTGTGGTCAATTTTATATCAGATATCGGCTTTGAAGGCGGCTATATCACCATTCCGTTTACCCTCAGCAAAGTCTGTGAGGGTGACTGCATACCGGTGGGTACCTGGAATTACCAAAGGTCTATCAATTTGAGTTTATTGGGACAGCCACCAGAGCCGCCCCCGGCTGAGCCAGTAGACGGCGGGGTTCAGTTCGATTTCCGTGAAAGTTTTGGATTCACCTGGTGCGAATGCCAGCAATGCACAGGCTGCTCCACCTATGTTGTTGAAGTGGCCAATGTGCAAGCCTATAATGTCCAAAGCGGCTCTATTACCAATGTGAGCATAAGTGCTCTGGCAGTAGGTTGCTGAATCCCATAAAAGCGCCAATCCGTAAATATGTCGGTTTTACAATATAAAGCCCCCTATCGGGGGCTAATTTATTTACCGCATAGCTTAAAAACTTGTAGTCTTGGCTTATTTAATCTTTTTTAATCAGATTTAATAAATTCAAAGCTACCTGCAATACAAACCATTTAGGGGCATAGTCATACGGATTATGGTCAGATGTTATAAGTCCTTCTTGCATAGCATTATCAATAATATCAAACTGCCATTGTTCTGCCACGGACGAGCCTCCTCCCTGATTCAAAAAGTCATTTATTCCGTCGGCTATTGCTCTGGCAATGCGGCTTTGTGATTCGCTATCGGCTAAGACTATCTCTTGCAGGGGATTGCTTATAAACCCACACTCACAGAGAATAGCCGGCATCAGGGTCTCACGGGTCATGTGCAAATTCTGCACCCTGACCCCGCCGTTAGGCCAACCGGTAGTTTGCACCAAGCGAGCTTGCACCTTCTCAGCCAAACGTTCAGCTTCGCCGCCAATGCCCTGTATATATGTGCTGATATAATT
>DHGD01000048.1:5666-9954 GCA_002402575.1 Syntrophomonas sp. UBA4807 | reverse complement strand
AACAAGGTTCAGGACACGCTTATGGCCCTCGCTGAATTGCCATGCTTGGTGGTGGATGATCTCGGCAAAGAGCGATTGCGGCGGGTGGACGGTGAAGACATAGGATGGGCCGACGAGCTTTGGTTTACGCTCATCAATCGCCGGTATGAGGAAGACCGCCCCACCGTCTTTACCACAAATCTTAACGATCATGAAATTATTGAGCGCTATGGCACGGCTATATACTCGCGATTTGTGGAGATGTGCCGGCCCATCCTGTTGGATGAAGAGGATTATAGAATATATGGACCGGGAGGCGGTCGGAATGCCTGAAGTATTGGAGTTACGGATAGATCAGGTCAAAGTTACTCCCAAGAACGTGCGGGAGACTATCGAACAGGATGGCGTCGAAGAACTGGCCGAAAGCATCAAGTCAGTTGGATTGTTAAATCCTGTTACAGTAGCCCCTGACCCGGATGGTGATGGTTATATCTTGATTGCCGGCGAGAGACGCTTTCGGGCTTGCGTTGAAGCGGGCAAGGAAACTGTTTTAGCTATTGTGCGGGATATCAAACAAGATGAGCAGATACTGATTGGCATCATGGAAAATGTCCAGCGGCAGGAACTGCATCCTTTAGACGAAGCCAAAGCATACAAGAAACTCATGGATGAGTTCGGTTGGACTCCCACCCAGATAGCCAAACGGGTAGGCAAATCGCAACCATACGTCAGTAACAGGTTGCGGTTGCTCAAGCTTCCGGAGAAAGGACTGGAGAAGCTGGCGACCGGTGAGATAACGCCCAGTCACGCCATGATAATTCTCCAGGAAAAAGATGAGAGCCGGCAACGAGTGCTGCTGGAAGAAGCCTCTCGCCGGCCGGTGGAAGAGTTGGAGAAAATGACCGGCAAGAAAGAGCGTAAAACAAAAAGCGAGCCGGCAACTAAAGAAACAGCCAAAAAAGATCAGCCAGCAGCAGGGAAAAATGACGGCAGCCGGGTTAAAGAGGCTGGCCCGCAACCAGGCCAGGTTGTCAACCTGTCTGAAATGCTCAAAGAGGTCCAGGATCCCCTGGCACTGGAAGTCATTGAGATAATTCGCCAAGCTGGGTGTGACATCCAGGAAGCCATTGAAGAAATGCCCAAGAAAATGGGTCCGACATATTACCGCGACCTGCTGAAAGCGGTAGAGGAAACGGCGCAGATTGCGGCCGACGCGCTCATGCAGGTGCGGTCAAGACAGACCCGGGTAGTGGGTGGTGATTGAAATGGCCGGCAAATCCGGGAAGTGCGGTGTGTGCGGGAGAGGCATATGGAACCCTGTTTCGGTGGCGGTCGGCCTCGGTTGGTACCACCGGGCGCAAATCGGGGTTTGTAAATACGGCGGCATGAATGCCCTCTTTAGCCTCCAGTGGGGTACTGGCGATCCGGAGCCGTTCTATGACGCCTGCGAGAGTATCGAGAAAGCCTTACGCGCTCTTCAGCTGGTGACCGATTGCGGGACAAGGACCAAAAAGCGCCCGGACTATACCGAGTCCTTCAAAATCGTGGCGGAACTCCGCGATGAAGCCAGGAGTAAAGCATCACCCATGTACGGCTTGGCATGCTGCTGGCGCCTGGTGGGAGAACTGCGGTTTAATCTGGAACCAGGATTGAAATACCTGCCGGCCAGGGCGCTGGAATTGTCTACTGAGACTCTGCAGACAGCCTTTGGTTGTGGGCCCGTAATTGATCCGGCGTCGATCAGTCCCTACCCTCCCCTGTGGGTCGAGCAGGTGCCGGCGACCGGCAACATATACCGGGACATCCAGCGCATCATGTGCATGCTGGGAGCGGCGGCAGATGCTGTAGATCTTCGCCATATGAGACGGGAAGATCGCAAGGTGCTGTCCCAGGGCGGGAACCTCTACCGAAAGGTCGGCAAGGAGGTGATTGAAGGAGAAAAGCAATTGACCGAGCATGCTCACCATCTCATTCAAAACCATTGGAAGGAAGAAGTTTATGAAACTGTCTAGGAGCGAGAGCGCTTGCTTGCTGCTCAAAGAGAGGTGCGGGCAGGATCCTGGTTTTCGGGAAGCATTATTCTACGAAATGGATATTCAGCATAGGGCGTGGAGTGCTTTCAACGCCAAAGCACAGCAGAAGATCGAATTGCAGTTTTATCCCGTAGATATGCTTAACCGTCCCGGGACGGCATTTTCCCAGCAGGACATGATGTTCATAGTTGCACTTGGAAATGAATTTGGCTGGCTGGCGGTGGCCAAAGCCATGCACTACCTGTGGCAGGAAGAGCAAGAGGTAAAAAGCTTTGGAGAAAAACTCAAATCGCTTTTTACCAAGTAACATTAAGGAACGGGCATGAGACGGACCAGCCGGTGGACATGCCCCTGACGGGGGTGAACTACTTGGACGGTGAAAAGGAGGAATACAGTACTGGAGAAGTTGCGAAATTGGTAGGTTTGCAGTCTACCTGGTGGCTGCGAAAGAAGATTAAGCGCGGCGAGATATCCGCTCGCAAGGTCCCATCCCGCTACGGCGGCGGACTGGTATTTGAATATCGGATATCTGCTGGCGAAGTAAAGAGAGTGCTGGCGGAAAGGTTGGTGAGGACGTTGAGTAGAAAAACCTACCCGGGCCGGAAGGCTGAAAAACTGCAACGGCAAACATTCGATCCCAGGGATACACCGCCATGTCCCCAGTGTAGAAAGCCTTCTGGATACCCCAACGGCGGATTATGCCTCAGCTGTTATCGAAAGCGCCGGCGGGAGGAGGGGAAACAATGAGTTATGCCGGAAACCGCGGCAAGGGATTAGAATTGATTGTTGAGCAGGCCTGTGCCTATTACATACGGCACCATATAGCGGTAATTCAGAAGGTGCCAACTCCTATCGGCCGGTCATTGCGGAGGGTGCGGGGATTGAGAGCGAATGAATTCGTGGCTTTCTACGAGAAGGACAGCACGGTTGACTTTGTGGGAATTATGCATGATGGCATTGGTATAGCTTTCGACGCCAAAGAATCGTCTGACGAAAAGCGGTTCGATCTCAGGATCATTGTGGGCCGTCAAACCAGGAAGTGGCAAAGGAATTGGTATCCGAGTCAGCACCAAATGGACTTCCTGGAAGCGTGGGCTGCAGCGGGCGGCAAGGCGTTTTACCTGGTAGGCAAGAGCGGCGCCGGCAATCCCCTGGTCTTTTTGTGGCCTTACGAATCGTTCTATCAGGTTCTGCAAGAGGCCGAAGCGGGCGGGCACAAATCGGTCACATGGGAGCGCATGGGGCAAATAGCGTTGCCGGTGCCATGGGTCCCGGGCCCCGGGTGTGATTTCCTGGCGCCACTTGCACGGGGCGGTGAGAATAATGGCTATGGAGCAGGCGTTGGGACGGTACGTTGTCAATAATGAACAATGGCGGCCAATTGCCGAATCTCTTGTAGAAAAGCATGAAATCATCAGCCATGTGGAACCGGAAGATATCGTTTTTATCGAAAACCACTGGCTGGTTCCCAAGCCAGGTCAACATATCGTCCTGGCCACCATAACCAAGCTGCCAGAGAGGTTGCAGGTGCTGTGCGGATACTCTTATGTGCTGGAGTTACGCATGAACGCCATAGGCTATATGACCCAAAAACAGTTGAACCTCCTGATTTACCACGAATTGCGGCACATAGACCGGGATGGAACAGTACGCAAACACGACATTGAGGACTTCAGGGAGATTGTTAATAACTTCGGGTTGGGATGGGCCAACCCGGGAGCGGAAATTAAAGATATTCTGGAAATCAATTGCATGGCGGAAGCAAACCCCGAAATCGGGGATTAAATCAAATTAAGAAAGGATGGTAATCAAATGGCTAAAATGGAATCTGGTTTAAAACACTTTCAGGCGGCAATGGAAGGAGCCGCAAATGGCGCCGGAACGATTATTTACGACCGCTTCGGGAAACCCAGCATGATGGTAAGAATACCGAAGTTTTACCTGGATGAAGTCATCGCCGGCGCTCCTCACATTCCCCACCCCGCTTTTGTGATAGATGGGGTCGAAATACCGGGGTTTTACGCTTCCCAATATCAAAACATCATAGTGGATGGCAGAGCTTACAGCCTTCCCTTCCAGCAGCCGGCAGTCAACATCAATTACGATGATGCCATAAAAGCTTGCGAATTTAAAGGAGAAGGATGGCATTTGCTCACGAATGCCGAGTGGGCCGCCCTGGCGCTGTGGTCAATGAAGAATGGCACCCTTCCCAGGGGGAATAACAACTGGGGAAGCGACTGCAGGAACGAGGACGAAAAAGGTATTTGTTTTGACGG
>DHGD01000048.1:5331-5631 GCA_002402575.1 Syntrophomonas sp. UBA4807 | reverse complement strand
TGCGCCTCAACAATGGGGAGATACAGGTGATCCCTGATAATAACGCAGCAAAGCATATCGACCAGTCGCCGGAAAGCAAAGTGTGGCAGCCGATAATGCTTGGCGAGAAAAGCATTAAATACTCGGAAACCGAGGACGGAATAAAAGTAACAACCGACGATCCGGAAGGAAGCTGGAATGGCTGCAGGTTTACGAGTTTGGAGACCGACATAGAGGTGCCGGATGTGTTAAAAGCCCTTGGGTTATTCCCGGCAGATAGCGCCGAAATGACTGACTACTTCTGGGCCGGCATACACGGCG
>DHGD01000048.1:4794-5254 GCA_002402575.1 Syntrophomonas sp. UBA4807 | reverse complement strand
TCCTGAATCCTGGGTCTTGGGTAGGAGGTGATGACTGGCAATGAAACTGAAGCAAAGATTAGAGGCGGCAGATGCAGGCATATATCGCTTTGGAGAAAGGCTTATATTTAGCAGGCGCTTAGAAGCATGTGCCACCTGGTTTCTTGTAATCGCCATGATTGGATGGGGATTGATCGTGGCGGGATGGGTTGCTCATCAATGGAGTGCGTTTAGGGGGTGGTAACAGGTGGCTAACGAAGCACTGGTCCGGCTTTATGCCGGAGTTTACGATAACGATGCCGAGTTATTTGCCCTGGAGACCGAAGTAAAGGGCATTTTGACCAAAGCCCTGGAGTATGCTGAGAATGTCGAAAGCGACCTCAGGTTTTGCCGCGATGTTCAGGGTATGCAAGTGCCCATGGAAACGATTAAAGATGCAAAGGCCTTGACATTGCTACTGAAAGAGGCGAAAAAGAACTGC
>DHGD01000048.1:0-4759 GCA_002402575.1 Syntrophomonas sp. UBA4807 | reverse complement strand
ATCGGAAATGGCCGAGGGCGGCTCAGAAACTGTATCTGTAAAAGCGGTCACCGAAGAAATTGGGCATTCCGCCCAGGACGGGCACTATAACTATGCCCTTCTGTTACCTGAGGGAACAAAGTTGATCATGGAGGCAACGGCATATACTTCAGGCTACGAAAGCACCAGAAAGAAGCCTGGTGATCCGGATTACGGCATAACCTTTTCCGGGTTGCCGGCGATGCGGGGTGCCGTGGCGGTTGATCCGAAGGTTATCCCCCTCCACTCCGTTCTGCTGATAGAGGAATATGGTTATGCCGTGGCTCTGGATACTGGTTCTGCCATCAAAGGCAACAGAGTGGATGTTTATTTCGATGACCCGCAAAGGGCCAGGGCTTGGGGGCGGCGCCAGGTTGAAGTACAGTTAATCTCCCGCGGTGAGGTGAGAAATAGCAATGGGCAAAGGTGATACACAGCGGCTCAAATCGCGCCTAAGGGCACTGCGGCAGCAATGCGAAATCGAAAAGCAGGAAGCGGTCAAGGTTGGTTTTCAAGTAGCCGTGACGGTGGCCGGCGAGTACCTTATGAAGCATCATGGCTGGGAGGAAGACAGGACAAGGGAATTTATCCACGGGTTGATGGTTTACGCATCTGCCAAATTGGAAAGTCGGGCCATTTCGGGCGAAATGGAAAACCCCAGCAAGGAGGAACAAGCAGGTGAACATCTTTGTGTAGACGGTCAGAAACCGGCACTGCCCAAGGAGGGTACAGCATGAAGTGCCCCAAGTGCGGAAAGGAAGCCAACAAACTCACTTACGGAATGCAGCGCCAGCCGGACCGCTACTTTTGCCCGGAGTGTTGTATCGAGTTCACTCAGACCGTTATTTACAAGCTTAGAGAGGATGGGGGCTATAAAAAGATGCTGATCAAGGAGGATAGCCTGGAATTGGTGGGCCTGACCTGCCTGATCATCAAATACAGCAACGGCGACACCGAGACCATTTCCAATGTGGAAAAGATGGGTAACGTTGGCGGATGGATGGTTTTACAGGTGGCCAGTGGTGAACAGATGTTAATCAACGGGGACAATGTTTTCTCTATCACGGAGGTCAAGGCAGTATCCAAGCGTCGCGCGAAAGGGGCTTGAGCCGGGAGTAGTATGAGGGCAAGCCCTTGGGTGCACCGAGGACTTGCCCGCTGTCTCACAGGGGTATAAATACGAGATCTAATAAAAACGGAGGGATAACAATATGAAAAACATGTTCACAAATGCCGATTACCGTAAACGGTTTAACGATCTGCTATCCAGGGTTAACCGGGGGGGGGTAGATAACCTGGTTGACTACCTTGAGAAAAACGGATTCTTTGTTGCCCCGTGCAGTTCGCAGTATCACGGAGCCCGTGAAGGCGGACTTTTGGAACACAGTGTCAATGTGACCGAACTGGCATTAAAGCTTCGCGAGGTTATTGCTTGCGATGTACCCGAAGAAAGCGTTATTATTGCCGGATTGTTCCACGATTGCGGCAAAGCCGGGTACTACGGAAAGCAGAACTACACTGAAAACAGACTCAAGGGCGGCAAGTTATCTGAAAGCAAACCATATGCCACCAATGGCGACCGGTTGCCCATGCCGCATCAAACCGTTTCCGCAATTTTGCTCACCAAGTTTATGCCCCTGACCGAGCAGGAAGTTTACGCGATCTTGTATCATAACGGACTTTACACGCCGGATGGCCGGGTGATTCAGGGCAAAGAGACGCCGCTGCTTCTGCTGATTCACTTCGCGGACATGTGGGCCAGCAGGTTTACTGAAGTAGAATATACGCCGGTTACTGATGGGGGATTGTTTTAGGTAACAATTTCAGAACAAAACCCTCTCTGTTGGAGGTAATGGACATGCCGTCACGATGGGAATATGCTAATGATTTTTATCCTACGCCACCAAAGATCATAGAAAAAATGCTTGCTGGGCTCAAACTCAATGAAATTAACACAATTCTTGAACCCAGCGCAGGCAAAGGAGACATCGTAAGCGCCATCATCGCCAAATATGAGGTGCATAAGTACCGTTATTCCAATCGTGAAATGGACATAGACGTAGTGGAAATTGACCCCAGCCTGCGGCACATTTTAAAAGGGCGCGGCTACCGGGTTATCCATGATGATTTCCTGACTATGCACACATATAAGCGCTATGACCTAATAATCATGAACCCACCCTTCTCATCCGGCGACAAGCACCTTTTGAAGGCCCTGGACATGCAGCAGAATGGCGGGAAGATAATCTGCCTGCTGAATGCCGAAACCTTGCGCAACCCTTACACCAACACCCGCAAGGACCTGGTTCGCAGGCTGGATGAATATGGTGCAGAGGTAGAGTTCATGGAAGGCGCTTTTGCCGATGCCGAGCGCAAAACAGATGTCGAGGTGGCACTGATCAAGGTGGATATACCCAATGTCGGTCAGGAAAGCATCATCATGGAAGGCTTGCGCCAGGAGGAAAAATATCGGGCCGAGCAGCGAGAGCCGCATGCACTGACGCACGGTGAATTCTTTCAGCGGATTGTGTCTCAATATAACTTCGAGTTACGCGCCGGGTTATCTTTAATAAACGAATACCTGGCTATGAAACCACTGGTCCAAGAATCGCTCAAAAAGGGCAGCCATAAGGGTTCCATTCTCATCCTGAATGTTTCTGACAGTAAAGCCGATGGAACTTTGATGATAAACGAATTCATCGAGAAGGTGCGGTACAAATACTGGGAAGCGCTGTTTTTATCCGACGAATTTTCATCGCTGCTTACAACAAAGCTGCGCGACCAGTATATGGACAGGATTCGCGAATTGAAAGGATACGATTTCTCTCTTTTTAACATCTGGCAAATTCGTGAGGAAATATCCCGGAACATGCTTAAGAGCGTCAAGGAGACTATTATCGCCTTGTTTGATGAGTTTTCGCATAAATGGCACTGGGTCGATGAGACATCGAAGAACATTCATTACTACAACGGCTGGAAAACGAACAAGGCATGGGTTATCAACAAGAAGGTAATTATCCCCAATATGCAGGCTTGGGCAACTTGGAGCGGGGAGTTGAAATACGACTACCAGGTAACCCAAAAGCTAATGGATATTGAGAAGGTTTTTAATTACCTGGACGGCGGAATGACAGATCATGTCGATCTCAAAGAGGCCCTGAAGAAAGCTGAAGCTAATGGGCAGAGCCGAAAAATTCCCCTTAAGTATTTCACCGTAACTTTTTACAAAAAAGGCACCTGCCATATCGAGTTTACCAACCTTGAGTTGCTGAAAAAATTCAATCTGTTTGGCAGCCAGCAAAAGGGGTGGCTTCCGCCGAGTTACGGGAAGGCAAACTACGAGGACATGAGTACTGAAGAGCGAGCGGTGATTGATGATTTCGAGGGCCGGGAAGAGTACGAAAAGGTAATGAGAAACAAGGATTATTACCTGTATAAGTCAACTGATTTGCTGATGATAGACGCGGGGGTGAGTTAATGGACCTCTATCAGGATGGGACAAAGAAAGAGTTTACAGTTGTCCATCTTTTTGCCGGAATCGGTGGCGCTGCTCTTGGCTTCCAGCAAGCGAGAGAAGAGTATAAAGGCTTGGTTGGTCGCTTCCGTACCTTGGTCGGTATTGATGTGGATCCGGAGGCATGTGCTGATTTTGAGGCTCTGACCGGAGCGCCGGCAGTAGAGATGGATTTGTTTGCCAGAAGTGACTATGAAGCATTTCATGGCAGTAAGCCGCCGGATGACTGGAGGGAGGCAACGGCCGAGGATATACTGGCGGCCACAGGCGGGGAATGCCCAGATGTGGTGTTCTTAAGCCCGCCTTGCAAAGGATTTAGCGGCCTTCTGCCAAACAAGAAGGCGGTTACTCCCAAGTATCAGGCCCTGAACAATCTCGTAATCCGAGGCCTGAAGCTGACGCTGGAGGCATTCTCTGGCGATTTGCCGGCGTGCATCATGTTGGAAAACGTGCCAAGAATAACTTCCCGGGGAGCCGACTTACTGAGGCAAGTAAAGCGCCTGCTAAAAAACGCCGGCTACGAGATACACCCCAAAAAAGATCAGGACGGTTATCACGATTGCGGCGAGATCGGTGGCCTGGGACAACGCCGGAAGCGGTATCTATTGATTGCCCGGCTGACCGAAAAAATGAATGCCTTTATTTATCAGCCTCCGAAGCGGCGGGTCAAGTCTATTGGTGAAATTATCGGCCCCCTGCCCCTTCCAGACGATGCTGCCGCTGGCCCGATGCACCGGCTGCCAAGGTTAAAGTGGCTGACATGGGTACGCCTGGCATTGATACCCGCCGGAGGGGATTGGCGTGATTTAGAAACCCTGGACGGCAAAGGGTGGCATAAAAACGCCTACCGGATTATCCCATGGTGGGAACCCGCTGGAACGGTTACCAGCGGAGGAGCGCCCAGTTGCGGGGCGGTTACGGTGGCTGACCCAAGATTGGAGTATAGTCCCCGGGGCGCCGGTTCGTATGGTGTCCAGGAGTGGGACAAGCCGGGGGCAACGGTGGTTGGCAGCGCATATATCAAGGGTAGCAACCCCGTGGCCGTTGCCGACCCGCGTTTGAAACATACTCCCCGGGAAGGGGTTTACCAGGTGCAGGACTGGGATAGTCCAAGCACTACAGTAACAGGGGCAGCCAGAGTTAATAAATCGAACGGGGCAGCTTGCGTAGCCGATCCCCGTCTTCCCCGGCGGGACAACCGTCACCCTGCTGTTTATCAAGTGGTCA
>DHGD01000153.1 GCA_002402575.1 Syntrophomonas sp. UBA4807 | reverse complement strand
AGATTGGCAGCCGGTATCAGCACCTTCCTCATGTCGGCCTGCCTGGCGGCCTGAATCTTTTCCCACAAGGCTCCCACCGGTTTGACCTTGCCGCGCAGGGATATCTCCCCGGTGATGGCTACGTCTTGGCGTATCGGCACCCCGGTGATGGCGCTGACGATGACCAAGTAGAGAGCCGCCCCGGCTGATGGCCCGTCCACTTTGCCACCACCTACGATATTGATATGCAGATCATAATCCTTAATGTTGGCGGCTATATCCTGCCTTAACACCGAGGCGGCGTTGAATAGTGAATCCCGGGCCATGGATCCGGCGGTATCATTAAAGCGGATGCTGCCTTCACCGCCGGAAACGGGAAAGGCCACCGCCTCTATTTCCAGAATCGCGCCGTGGTAATGGTGCGCTCCCAGCCCCATTATCCTCCCCACCTCGCTGGAGTTGACTTCCACCCGGGGCAAGACGGGAGTTATGCGGCTGTACTGTATCGCCTGATGGACGTGCCTTTTAAAGATAAACGCCGCCGAACGTTCCTCTGCACCTTCATTCAAGGCCAGAGCATAGGCGTCTACCAACAGTTTGTTGGCGGAGCGCCCTTCGCTGGTGTATTCGCTGATTATCTCCTCCACCCCCGGCTCCATCTGTAAGCCCAGTTTGCAAGCCGAGTTGTGTACTATCTGCTGTATATGCTGCGGCGTGAGCGGTTCGAAAAACACTTCCAGGCAACGGGAGCGCAAAGCCGGACTGATGCTTTCCCGGGTACGGGTGGTAGCCCCCACCAGGATGAAGTCGGCCGGGAGTCCTTTATCAAATATCTTTTTGATGTATTGCGGCACCCGCTCATCATGGGGGTCATAATAGGAGGATTCAAAAAACACCCGCTTATCTTCCAGAACCTTGAGTAGTTTATTCTGCAGGGCCGGGTCCATCTCCCCGATTTCGTCAATGAAAAGGATGCCGCCGTGAGCTTCTGTGACCAGACCCGGCTTGGGTTCGGGAATGCCGGCTTCGGCCAGGTCGCTGCGCGCTCCTTGATAGATCGGGTCATGCACCGATCCCAGAAGCGGATTGGTGGCTTCACGGGGATCCCAGCGCAGGGTAGCGCCATCCACCTCGACGAACGGGGCTTCCTCGGCAAAACAGCTTGAGGCCCGGCCTCTGACCATCTCCAGAGCAAGTCGGGCGCAGCTGGTCTTGCCTACTCCGGGAGGTCCATAAAGTATCAGATGCTGAGGATACGGGGTGTTTAGCTTGGCCAACAGAGCGTTCACCGCTTTATCCTGACCTACCAGCTCATTAATGCCGGTGGGGCGTAACACATCTAAGGCCGAGCGGTTTAATCCAGTCCGCTCCATCTTCTCCAGAAATCCCAGTTTTTTTAGAGTCTGGGCGTTTTCCGGGGAATTGTTCTGTTCTTTGAAAAGCTGCGCCTGCAGGTCACGGACATAAAACTGATAGTTCTGGTCTACCTTTTCCTGAATGCGTTTCTGCCATTCCGCTTCCACCGAACGGCGGGCGCTCTCCTCGGCCAGCAGGTTCTCCAGATAAGCGGTCTCCTGCTCCAGGTCTCCGTGAAACTTAAGGTCGTTTATGGTGGGATCCTCAGCCAATATGCGATGCAGGCCGAGTATCTTTTCCTCCAGGCGTTCTGATTTAATGAGCTCTATAGCGTCTAGTTTGCTGGCTCTTAAGACCAGCCCTTGAGTCCCGTACAGGCTGTCCAGGCTTTGATAGAGGTTTTCTACCTGCCAGAACAGCGCCCGGTTCTTGTCATCCTTTTTATTGCCTCTGATGGCCACTCTATGCTCCCCTATCAACCGGGTTCCACACTGACCTCCAGATCTGCGTGAATGCCCGGATATATTTTGATATGCACCGGGTACTTACCCAGATGTTTGATAGTCTCCCCTAATTCGATCTTTTTCTTATCCACGCTGACTCCGAACTCTTTTTGTAAGACTTCGCAAATTTCGCGGGAGGTCACCGCACCGAATAATTTGTCGCCTGCCCCGGTTTTAGCCTTAACCGACACAATCTTGCCGTCGAGCTTTTCTTTTAGCAAACGGGCCTGATGCTCTTCTTTGGTCTTAAGCCTCTCCTGGCGCTGCTTCTGGTCTTGGGTTTCTTTAAGGCGGCTTACGGTAGCCTCCTGGGCAAAGCCCTGGGGGATCAGGTAGTTCCTGGCATAGCCGTCGCTAACCTCTTTAATTTCGCCTTTTTTACCCAGTTTCTTAACATCTTGAGTCAATATAACCTTCACGCCTCATACCTCCTGTCCGCTAAATGGTTTTCTCAGTTCCAAAAGGCTGTCAAATATTCCCAGAATACAGAGAAATCCCAGGGCCGACAAAGGGAAGAACAGAGCCAGCATCACCACCAGAAATAACATCCAGCTCCTTCCCCGGCCCCGCTCATGCTTGAGCCGAAAAACCAGGCTGGCCAGGCCGTAATAAAACGATATTACCGCCATGACCACCAAGATATTGGAGCCTGTATAATAGGTCAGACCGCGCTCATCCCAGCCGTAAAGCCACAAGGCCAGACCCAGAATCACCAGCCACACCAGCTCCCAGGGCATTAGTTCCTGCGCGAATGGTCTCTTCTTTAGACGGATGGCGAGCTGGTTCCAGGTGAAAAATGAGGCCAGCCAGAGCATTAAAAATACTGCCAATAAACCCTGAACATAGAAAATGGCCGGGAGATGACGCGCCAGATTAACAGCCGCGCCTTCAATTCCCTGTCGGAACTGCTCCTCGCTCAGCCCCAGTTGCTGATATATTTTAGCCCAGCCCTGAGTGTCGTAATAACCGCTGGCCTGCGCTACCATGTCTTTCACCTGCCCGGCCAGGTATTCGCCACCGTTGAAATAATACAACGCTCCCAAATAAATGCTCACTCCCGCTACCAGGGCTGCAACCCCCCAGCGGCGTGTAAAGTAGTAATCATGCCTCTGCATAGTGAAAAAACCCATCAACATGGCCGGCAGGCCGAAAAAGGCCAGTAGGTAGAGCAGATTGCCGGGTCCTCCGGCAATCGCCATAACCACCAAATTGACCAGATACAGGATCAGCAAGGTACGCTTTTCCAGGTGCAACCCGGCGGCAATCAATAAGGCTCCCCACAACAAGGCCAAGAGCATACTCATGGCCGGAGCAGCCAGGGCGGCAACGCTGACCAGCAGCGTAATTCCCAGGTACATTAAAAAAGTGGACATATTATCACCTCGTCCTGTGGCTCAGGTACTCCGATAAGGCGGTCATATCCTGATGCCAGCTGTCGCCCTGGTGAGCAGCCGTCAGGCTGTGGCCCAGCTTTTGTTTGACTTCCCGGTCCAGAGCGGCAAAAGGCACCCCTACCCTGCTTCCCAGCAGATAGGCCAGTATAATTACCGCTGCCAGGGCATCAGCGCTAGCCTCGGCGGAGACATTGAGCAAGCTTTTGAACAGGGCCCCCACCGACTGCACCAATTCCGCCTTGAGCCACTCAACCATCTTGAGATTTTTGGTTATTTCCAGGTCGCTTTTTATGGCCATAATTCACCCCTCCTATGACAGTCTTTTCAACACCGGGCTGGTGTTTCCCTGCTCCAGGCAGGCCATCGGTGGGCTTCCCGGTCTGCTTCAAACTAAAACAAGCCCTCGCATAGAGGGCTTGCTGATTGGGCTTACTCCGAGGTGTAGGGCATCAAAGCCATAGTCCGGGCCCTTTTTATGGCCACCGTCAACTGCCGCTGATGGTGGGCACAGTTGCCGGTTATGCGGCGGGGCAGGATTTTGCCACGCTCCGTCACATAGCGGCGCAGCCTGGAAATATCCTTATAATTTATGCTCTCAATCTTATCAGCGCAAAAATTGCACTGTTTCCTTTTTTTGCGCTTTTCCTTCTTCAAATAAGATTCCTCCTCTTAATTAAAAGGGAATGTCGTCATCCCCGTTGCGGTCGACGAAGTCGATATCGTTTACCAATTCTTGTCCCACATCATTCCAGCCATCCTGGCCGGGGGAGGTGCGTGCTGATGAACCCGAAGCGCTGGCTGCGGCGCCTCCCTTGTCGAGGAACCTGACATCCTCTGCTACTACTTCGGTGACCCAGCGTTTTTGCCCTTCCTGGGTCTCATAGGTGCGTATCTGCAACCGGCCATCAATAGCTACCAGACGACCTTTGCCCAGGTAGTTGGCACAGTTTTCAGCTGTTTTGTTCCACACCACAATAGGGATAAAGTCGGCTTCATTGCGGTTAAATTTGCGGTCTACGGCAACGGTAAACGTTGCCACAGCAGCCCCATTAGGCGTATAACGCAGTTCCGGGTCGCGGGTCAGGCGGCCGATCAGTATCACTCGGTTCATCAAAATCCCTCCCACTTAGTATTAATTAGTTCTCATCCTGACGGATGATGATGTGGCGCAGGAAATTGTCCGATATTTTGATAACCCTGTCCAACTCCAGAACAGTTTCGGGCTGGCCTTTGAAGTACCACAAAGAATAAATGCCCTCGTGGTAATCCTCAATAGCGTACGCCAGCCGTTTCCTGCCCCAGCCGTCAGCTTCATTGACGAATTCGCCGCCGAAATTGGCTATAATGGTCTGCAGCCTTTCCTTGGATTCGGCAATGGCTTCCTCAGCCAGATCGGGTTTTAGCAAGAACAACATCTCATACGTGCGCATCGTTACACCTCCTCCCTATGGACTAACTCGTGTATATACGAGTAAAGGCTCCGGTTTTAACCGGAGCAGGGACTTCAAATAATTATAGCAGTATTTAAGTTAAGGTTGCAAGATACTGGAAAGCTTTTTATTAAAGCAGGCCCCTTGTCAACAGGTTGTTCAGCTCTGACAGGGGTTTCTCGATAATAAAGGTGTCATTGAAGAGCGCTTTCAATATAGCCAGAAGCTGACCCGAGGGGTTGTTTTTGAAACCGATGATACAGAAGTGTTCTTCCCGGGGCATATTCTTGACACTGACCAGATCCCCGACATGAAAGGCGGCTTTGTCATTGATCGGACCTTCCACTTCTCTCCCTCCTTAAAGCCATAGGATGTTATAGATTATTCTTTAAGCAGGAAAAAGGTGCTATTGACCTGCTCCGGAGTTTTCCACTCGGATCATGCGCTTTTCGAATTCCATGCGCGGGATCATCACCAGGCGCCCGCAGCCCACACATTTTATTTTGATGTCCGCCCCCATGCGGGTTACTTCCCAGTTATAGCTGCCACAGGGATGCTTCTTCTTCATCCGCACCACATCCCCCAGCTTGAACTCTTTGCGTTGCACCGCGTCTCCCCTGCCCTTCAGGCTAAGACTTCAATGTTATACGACCTGGCTTCTACAACCTCGCCGACCGGCACGCAGACCTGCTGCCGCTGTTGCATCAATTCCTCCAGGGCCAGACCTTTGTCTGGCTCCACCGCGAGCAGCAATCCCCCGGCGGTCTCCGGGGTGTATAAAAGATCCAGCCAGATGGGACTTAAGCCCGGAGTCACTTTGATTCTTGCTTCCAGATAGGCGCGGTTGTTATAGGTCCCAGCCGGAATAAGCCCCATGGCGGCATTGTCCCA
>DHGD01000121.1:48710-53047 GCA_002402575.1 Syntrophomonas sp. UBA4807 | reverse complement strand
ATTTTTCTATGGAATTGACACCCGCCTCATGCAAGAATTAAAAGCCACAGTATGTATTAGAAATACACAGGGGTAATATTAAAGGAGAAAGGCCGTGATGCCATGCCAGCCAGGCAAACAGGATTTGCTATTATTTTGTGTTTGCTTCTGTCCGTGTTTGTGACCGCAGGACTAGTAAGTGCCTCAACCATCCAGGCACAGGATATCAATGTCTACATCAACGGGGTGCAGACCCTGTTCCCTGATCAACTGCCCTATATTGACGAGAACGACCGCACCATGGTGCCGGTAAGGTTCTGTTCCCTGGCTCTGGGCGCCAGTGTGGATTGGAATGCGCAAAAAATGCAGGTCACAATTTCTCGTCCTGCTACCGCCAGCCTGCCCGCCCGGCAGGTCGCATTGACCATCAACAGCACGGAAATGCTGATCAGCGGTGAAGGTCCTCGGCAAATGGACACCGCAGCAGTATTGAAAAATGAGCGCACCATGGTGCCGCTGCGCTTCATCTCGGAGTTTTTTGCCGCCCAGGTGGTGTGGGATGAACCCAGTCGTTCGGCGCATGTATTCACCCTGGGACAGAGCCCCGAGGAGCAGGAAAAAATCATAAAGGCGGCCTCAACTGCCGGGGCTGAATTGCCCCGCTTGAATTCCGCCCAGAACCTGCAACGCCTTCTGGATGAATACGGCCTAAGCGGAAATGGCATACGCACTGATCTTATGAAATCTGCCCTGCCCGTACAGGAGCAGGCTGCCGCACCAGCTCCCGCCGCTGCCGAGCATACTGACGGGGTAAATTATTCAGGTACCAATGTTCAGGTCCAAGGAGTGGATGAATCCGATATCGTTAAGACCGACGGTGAGTACCTTTACCAGGTTAAAAACTATGAGATCATTATTGTTAAGGCCTACCCCGCAAACGAGCTTAAAGTAATTGCGCGCATTCCGCTTTTGCAGCATCCCCGGGAGATGTATATAGACCATAATCAGCTCATATTGATACAGGATGCGGCACCCCGTTACGACTATCCCTATCCGGCGCCTTTGGACAGTGCGAGCAAAAGCATCATGCCGCCTTTATACCCCATAAGCCACAACCGTGTGCTGGTTACGGTATACGATACCAGCGACAAAGCCAACCCAGTCAAGACTGATGAGTTCGGCACCCCCGGCGCCTATCTGTCTTCGCGTAAAATTGACAACAGTATCTATGTGATTTCCAATGAAAACGTTTACCAGCCTTTTGAGCCAGTATACAGTATAAACGGGCAGAATTACACCAAGCCTTATGATCAGATCCGTTACTTTCCGGATATGCGCCTCAACTCTTATGTCAGCATCGCTCAGGTGCGGCTGAGTCCAAATGGAAGCAAGTTATCCCTGGAAACCTTTCTAGGCTCCAGCGAAAATGTGTATTGTTCAACCGACAACCTTTATGTGGCCGCATCGCATTACCGCCCCAGCTATTACCGCGAGGGTCTCCTGCAGGACAGCGAAAGCACCGTAATTTACAAATTCGCCCTGGGCGGCGGGGTGCGCTACGTCAACCGCGGGCTGGTGCCGGGATCGGTCTTGAACCAGTTTTCCATGGATGAATATGAGGGTTATTTCCGCATCGCCACCACCAACCAGCGATGGAGCACAGACCGGTCCAGCAACGCGGTCTACATCCTCAACGCTGATATGAAGCAGAGCGGAGCCATACAGGATATTGCCCCCGGCGAGAGAATTTATTCGGCCCGCTTCATGGGTCCCCGAGCCTATCTGGTAACCTTCAAACAGGTTGATCCGCTGTTTGTCATTGATATGAACCCTGCTGACCCCAAGATTTTGGGCAAATTAAAAATACCCGGATTTAGCAATTACCTGCACCCCTATGGGGAACATTTTCTGATCGGGCTGGGCAGTGAAGTGGAAACAGTGGGCAAGGCGACCCGGGCCACAGGCCTTAAGCTGAGTCTTTTCGATGTGGCAGATGTCAACAATCCCATAGAGGTTGACAAAACGGTTATCGGCACCTCGGGGACGTTTTCCGAGGCCACCGGCAACCACAAGGCCTTGATGATATATGATAACCTATTAGCGTTCCCGGCAACGGTCTATCAGGGTGAGGGAGGTTACAGCTCCTTTGAATTCCAGGGAGCCTATGTTTACAACGTCTCTCCGCAGGGATTCATTCTGCAGGGGCGCATCACCCACCTGGACCAGCAGGATTACCTTAAGGCCGGAGATTACTGGGGCGGCAACAACCGCGAGATTCGCCGCGTGGTCTGCATCGGCGGCAACCTTTACACCTTGTCAGAGGGCATGATCAAAGCCAGCCAGAACGGTACCCTGTCGGAATTGAACTGCATTTTAACCGACTAATACGACTAATAGTCCTCCTTTATCGGGCCACCCTGGCGGTGGCCCATTTTTTTCCATCCCCACCCTCAGCCTTACCCCTGCCGGTCCTTTAAAATTAACTCACCTTTCTTAACAACCAGGCCCGATTTGTTTCATGTCATGATCGCTCAGTATTGTGCGGTGCGGGGCCTTGCGCTTGATTTTCCGGTGCTTGGGGCTAATCAACGCACCGGGTAGCAAAAGTGGGCCTTTTCTTATAAAATAACCATATGAATCACAATTCGATTATTAACCGCATAGTGGTTTTCGCGCCCCATCCCGATGACGACATACTGGGCTGCGGCGGCAGCTTGGCCGGGCATATTGAAAAGGGCCACATTGTTAAAATCGTATACCTGACCTCGGGCGAATCAGGCAGTATAGAAATCGGCAAAGCTGCGCTGGGCGGTCTGCGGGAAGTCGAGGCCCGCTCCGCAGCCCGGATTCTGGGAGTTGAGCAGACCGATTTTTTGCGCTGGCCTGACGGTTATCTCACCGTACAGCGGGAGTATCTGCGGCAATTAACCAGCTTGATCAGGGCGGAAAAACCCCATCGCGTCTACCTGCCCCACAGCCAGGATGCGGTCAGCGACCACCTGGTCACCCATCAGCTAGTCATGGAGGCCATACGCCGGGCGGCCGGCCCCTGGTACCAGGAATGCCCCGGCGGTGAACCCTGGACGGTCGCCACAGTGCTGGGCTACGAGGTCTGGACCCCTATAGCCGCACCGGGAATAGCTATTGACATATCTGCCTTTATGGATAGAAAGTTGGCCGCGCTGCGCGAGCACCAGTCCCAGCTAATCGGCTACGCCTATGATGAGGCCATCACCGGCCTGAACCGCTACCGTGCGGTGATGAACAGCCGCTGCCAGTACTGTGAGTGTTTTCAACTGTTGAAGATAACGTCGCTTATGGATCAGCCTGCCTATGATTAAACACCATCCCGCCGTTCTCCTGATCACACCTTTCCATAAAAGCCAGCGCGGCAACACCGTAACCACCCGGCGCATCTGTGAAGGGCTGTTAACGCACGACATCAAGGCCGGACTGCTGTCACTGGAAGATGAGGATTTTGACGGGCAACTGAAGGACAACCTAAAGAGTGGTCGCTACAACATCGTCCATGCATTCAACGCCCTGTATCTGGCGCAATTATTGGCGCGCCATCCCCAGTTGAAGGAATATCCCCTGATAGTGACCCTGACCGGGACTGACCTCAATCAGCACGGTGTTGAGGATATGGCGTCCCTCGGAACGCTATTTGCTGCGGTCCGCTCCATAGTGGTTTTTCATGAGAGTTTTAAAGTCAGACTCCTAAGCCTATACCCCGGTTTGGAGGAAAAAATCACCGTCATCCCCCAGGGCATTCTTCTGGCCCCCGCGCGGCCTTTACAGCGGCAGGATTATGACATACCGGCTGATTGCACCGTGTTTCTGCTCCCCACCGGGCTACGGCCAGTCAAAAACGTTGATCTGGCCCTGGACGGCCTGCAGCTGCTGGCTCAGCAAGGCAGCCACATACGCCTGTTGTTAATCGGTCCGATAATTGAGCAGACCTACGGAAAACGAATCTTAGAGCGGCTGGAATCATTGCCCTGGGCGATGTATCTGGGGGAAGTGCCCCACGACCAAATCAGCGCGGTTTTTGCACTCGGTGATGTGGTCATCAATTGTTCTCAGGCCGAGGGACAGCCGCAGGCAGCTTTGGAGGCCATGAGCATGGGCATCCCGGTGATTCTGAGCGCTGTGCCGGGGAACCTGGGTATCATCGAGGACGGTAGAGAAGGATTCTATATCGGGAACCCCGATGAATTATGCCAGGCTGCATCAACCCTGCACTGCGACACTGACTTGCGCCAGAGCATGAGCCAGGCTGCCGCCGACCTGGTAAGAGAAAGGTTTGACTATCAGCGTGAAATCAGGAGGCACATTGATTTGTACCAGCGGATGCT
>DHGD01000121.1:25132-48649 GCA_002402575.1 Syntrophomonas sp. UBA4807 | reverse complement strand
AACCATTTCCCCACCTGGGGCGGCGTCGGCACTTTTTCCAGCCATCCGGGAATTTGTCCATTGAGCAACTGATTATAGAAAATGTCCGGGTTTTGCGCAGCATTGTAGACCACCTTGTCAGAGGATTGCGGCGTCAAGATGACCAAATCGACCGGACGTTGGCTGATGGCCTTTAAAGCCTCCTCTGGATTGGCCGCAGTCATCACCCGGTAGTTAAAGAGAATTCCGGCGTCATTGCGATGATAAGGAGTTGCTATGACCTGATGTTGAGTGCGATATAAAATCTCCGGCCCGTAATCCATATTCACCAATATCACCGCACTGGCTGGAATTCCGTTATTGGAGCCATTCAACCAGGCGCACAAGGCTCTGGTGTCAGGATTATCGTCTGGCGGGGAATTGGGCGTATCTGACCCTTCCAGGATCAGACCCACAACAAGGAAACCAAACAGGAACACCACGATAGTCCCGGCCCGGGCCAGGGCTCGCAGGCTCATATTCTTGATTCCGGACATTTTGCCTAGAATGACGCCAAGCAGCATAGCCAGAGGTATAAGGACTATAACCGAACAATAATATACCCAGCGTATTTGAAAGATGGTCAGGGGTATGAATATCACCAGCCCGATGAGGAATGTCAATAGGTGCTCGGTCCGGTAATAGGCGTTTTTGACAAGCAGTTGATAGCAAAGAACACCCAGAGCCAGTACCATGGAGCCAACCACAGCGGCTATGGTGGTCGTGGAGTCGGACAGCAGAGGTTGCACTTCCACCACCCATTTAAGCCATATGGGTACAATATCAGGATTGACCTGGCTGAAAGGGCCTTTGAAAAATGCCGGTATGGTTACATACAGCAATACCCCGTCTGCCGCCGCGATGGCGGCAGACGCACCAAAACGCCCTGCCGGGCTTTTGAAGTTAAACCTTTCCAGCAGCCAGACTGAAACCGCGGCCAAGGCAAAAACCACGATATGGACCATGGAGATGCGATCATATTCGAAGTGAAGCAGCCGGGCTAAAGGGTATTCCAGAAACAGAAACAAGATCGAACTGACGAGCAAAGCTCCTGCAAAATTGCTCAACTTGCGTCCGTAACCGCCGTTATGTAATATCCACAGTAAAGTCAGGACAGCAAAGACCAGCATTACACTGGTCAACGCCTCCACGCTGACCCAAACTGCCAGGCCAGCCAGCAGCCCGCTCCACAGTGCTGTAGAGCGTTTATACTCCGGTTGCGCCAGGCGCAAGAGACAGCCTAAAAGTGCGATAAATAGCAATGACAACAGGCTGTGGTGGTCAGGCCGCCCGAAATGATAGACCGACACCAGCAGGAATTGACCCAGGAACAGCAGCCATACCAACCGCAGATTTTCCCGGTTCAGTACTGGTTTGGCGGCCCAGGCCATGGCGGCCAGACTGAAAACCCCCAGAATGGGGCTGATGGCCACTCCCCACCAATACAAGGCCTGGCTGAAGCCAAACAACGGGGTCAGCGCAAAAGCGCCCAGCAACAACAGTATGTCCAGCGGGCGGGTCCAGTGCAGGGTTTCCCCGAAAGGGGCGTTGCTGCGCGGGATAACCGAGTTATACCAGTCGTGGTCCAGAGCCAGTTGCTCCACCCTGACCAGACGGGTGAATGCATCGGTGTCCATGAGGTCGTGGTGCGGATAACCTTGAAAATAATAGTAGCCCAGCAAAATGATGAACCAGGCCGCCACGGTAATATAAAAAAATGCCTGGTTCGGATTCGTTTTGGCCGTATATAGTGGGGCTTTCATCGGGGCTTGGCTTCCATGGTTTCATGGTACTCTTCATCGGTATTGACACACCACAGATCGTGATCGGCCCCTTGAATATTCTGGGCGGCCATAAGCCCGGTAAGTATGGAGTGGTCCATGTTATTGTAGCGGTGCAGGCCGTTGCGGCCGATGGTCTGCAAATTTTCCAGACTGTTCAGATAATGTTTTATTACCGGCATGGCCTGCTGATAATCGTCATCATAAACTGGGTAGGCTTTGGCCACTCTGACCACCCAGCCCCATTTAACGGCTTTCTCATCTATCAGTCCAATGCGGCTGATCTCCTCGACGGCCAGCCTGATCAAATCCTGATCCGGCGAGCTCCACAGGTGGTCACCCTCATTGCAGAAATACTCCAGCCCCAATGAGCTGCAGCCAGCTTCCGGCACCATTGCCGGGCTCCATTGTTTGAAATTCTGTATTCGGCCCAGATTCACTTCCGGGGAATGCACATAGATCCAGTTGTCAGGAAACAGGAACTCCTTATCAAGGGCCAGGTTGATGGAGATAAAATCGCGGTATTTAAGGAGATTACCAGCCTCCACCACCTGCGCCTGCAGTCCCGGCTGCATCAGGTTGAGCAAATCCCGCAACGGCAGGCTGCTGACCGCGTAATCAGCCGCGATGCTTTTCTCCTGCCCGTCTCCATTGACATAGTCTACTGAAAGCAACCGTTTCCCCTGCATATTGACCCGGCTCACCCGAGCATTGAGTAGCACATTCCCGCCGAGTCTTTCTATGGCCCGGGCCATGGATTCATACATCTGTCCCGGACCCAGGCGGGGATAGTGAAATTCCTCGATCAGGGTCTTGATGCTGTTCTTCTTGAACTGCTTGAACAAAGCATTAGTGACCGCTGTCACCAGATTTAGCCCCTGAATGCGCTGCGCCGCCCATTCGGCCTTCAGTTCCCGGGTAGATATGCCCCACACTTTCTCGGTGTAGGACTTGAAGAAATGCTTGAACAGACGATAGCCGAAACGGTTTGTAACCCAGTCTTCAAAACTCTCCTCCGGCTTGATGGGCTTGATTTTGACCTTTACATAACTGCCGATTATCTTAACTGCTTCGATGAATCCCAAACCTGACAGAGCGTTGAAAGGCTTGATAGGATAATCGAAAAACTTGCCCCGGTAAAAAATCCTGGAAAGCCTGGGCCTAAGCAGAAATTCCTCCTCCAGGACCTCGTTCCACATCTTCTCCACCTCATCTATTTTGGTAAAAAAGCGGTGCCCGCCCTGATCAAAGCGATAGCCATCCTTTTCAACAGTTTTGCTGATGCCGCCGACCTGTTTATCTTTTTCCAGCAAAGTCACCCGATAGCCTTGTTTGGCCAGTTCATATCCGGCCGCCAGCCCGGCGGGTCCGCCACCCATAATCACGATGCTTGTGGACATAATCGAACCTCTCCCCCATCACTGATAAGCAAATAACCGGCGTCGGCCAAAGAAATTGAAGAAGAAAACCACCACCACCGACACCGCCTTGGCATATAAATACCAGGCCCCCAGCCAGACCAGGAGCAGTATGATAAAATCGTTTAGAAGCAGACCTACCACCCCTATGGAGGCATACCATACAAACTCCTGCAGTAGCGGGAATTTGCTTTCCTTGAACACAAACACCCGGGCCAGGCTGTAATTGACGGCCAGGCCGCAGATAAAAGAAATCGTGGCAGCATGGATATGGTGGAATCCGGAGTATTCTACCAGGACATATAAAAGCCCTACATCCACTGCCAGAGCAGACACACTGACCAGCCCGTATTTGACTATCTCACGGAATATGGTCAGGTATTTACTTGGTGAACCATGGTGATATTTCTTCATTCGGCAATAATTCATCTTCCCAATTTAATATATCGAGTTGCGGATAATTGTCCAGTAGGTCTTTGCGCAAGAAAATGAAAAGCCGGTAGGTATCCACCTCATCTTTCCAGATATCATTGCCATGCACCGACTTCACCAGGGCGTAATCCCCAACTTTAATCTCCTCTCCCAGCGTGAACTGGGCAAACGAATTGGTGAATAACACCTCAGGCTGCCTGGCAGCTATCAATTTCCTAGTTTTCAAACCGTCTGTATCAATGCGGTGGGTTAGATAACGCTGGTTGCCTGCCTGCCGGTTGAAATTGAAGAAGATATTCTTATTGAAATATGCCATAGTTGGTATGCCTTCGGTATAAGCGTAATCCTCATAGTTTTGACCCGTTGTGGTATTTTCAAAGACACGCCAGGCTGCCACAATGTCTAACTGATCGAGTCGATGGTCTAGTATGAATCTGGCCGCTTCCCGCCCAGTGCCATAATTCAAGGCGATGTCATTAATGGAGGCGATTGCCGACCAGCGCAGAGTACTGAGCATAGCCAGAGTTATAAAGGCCAGGCCCAAATATCTGAAAGGCTTATTGTTCCTGAATAAGGTCTCTAGGCGGAGTTGTAGCTGATCCAGGCAACACCACATAATAAAAACATAGAACATCAACAATATGCCGATATGATGATCCCAGAAATATACCAAACCTCCGAATAGAATAAAGAACAGGTACGGCACCAGGAATAAGGCCCTCATTCGGGCTGCTTTGGCCACCTCCAAGAGCAGTATGATGATCACGGCGCTCACCAGGCCACATACTAGATATTGAAAAATGTCATTGGCGGCAGAGGCCGAGAAGAATGAGGTAAAAAACGCATCCGCCGGAGCAATTAACAACATATAGAACAACCATGACATATCCTCTGATTTGGCCACCACCGCATTTAACGCATAGGTATCAGCAGGCGGATAGGCGCTTGCGGCCAAAAGAATATTAAATACCAGCAGAGATAGGAGCGCGTAAAATGGTCTGCTGCTGACAAACCTTCTGATGCCCCGCAACAAATCATACTCCCGCCACAACTCCCCCAGCCAGACCAAAGCTATCCCGGCGCAGATAACCATGCCGTATAAACTGGAGCCGCATACCAGGGCCAACGAGGCTGAAAAGCGGAAAGGTTTGATGTTACGATCTTTATAATAAATGGCACTCAGCACAAAACCCAGCATCATCATACTGTAAGTTCGGCTGATAACCCCATACTGATAGAAGAAAAAGTAGGTGAAGGGAATCGTGCAGCGTACAATCCTAGGAAAAGGAGCTTTGAATATCAGCAGCCCCATGGCTGTAGTAGCAATTATAAAATTAGCCGCTTTAAGACCCCACTCAAAAGGCAGACCCAGTTTGGCGAAAGGCATCAACACCAAAAACCAAATCGGGGGATGGCCTTCATAGTGGGTTATACTGGTCAGCAACTCAAATGGGGAGGCGTCCCTGGCGATCAACCAGGCCTGGGCTTCGTCAAACCACGGTTCATGAAAGTACATGATAGTCAGCAAAGCTGAAGCATAGAGGAGTAGAATTAATATGTCTACTAGACATGCCGGTTTTTTCATTGGTTTTTGTCTTTCTCTTACTTTCCCAAATCAATTAGCAGATGGTTTGATTAAAACCTGCGTATTTTTACTGAATCTATGTCGCAGGCGTCTTTACACGGAAGGGAACAGAATACATCATTGTTGTTTAACGCGAAACTACCATCGAATAAATTACCCAGGACAAATTGTTTAATTGGCCTGTCAAGGGCAATTCTCCTTGCTAAATCCTGTAAATGGTAACTAATCCCGCTACTACAGGTGTATACATCACCATTTGGCATCAGATTAATATAATTTCTCCCTGCTGAACATAATTTACGAGAGTAATCGCTAAAATCTAATTGCTTTTCCGGGTTTCTATCAGCTGAAACATATTTGTGCAATAACTTTTTTTGTTCATTAGTATATTGGAATGAAAGATTTATATATGGATCAACATGCAAATAAACATTTTTACCTTTAAAGGTATTGGAAGAGTTCTTCAATAACCGGCAAGTTTTAAGGTGTGGCTACAATATTGACTGCTATTTGGAATCTACTTCTTAAACTATCAATTTTGTCCATAAATGAATCCTTATCTGTGTATTCCCTGTGAAAACTCACGTTCAAATGTATTTTCTTCTCTATAGCCATATACAGATCAGTATTAAATGAGGCATTAGTTACCATACCAATAATTTGGTGTCTTTTAGGCATCTGATTTATTAGATCAGGTAAACCCTTATATAGGAACGGTTCTCCTCCCGAAATATATATATTGGCGGCAGGTAGTTTATCCAAAGCAATAATCCACTGTTCAACTTTTTTTTCTTTATCCTTAGTGTAGATTGCCTGATAAGCATTATCTTTACTAGTTATCGGACAATAAGAACATCTATAATTACATCTAAAAGTTATCCAAAAGACTATATGTAATTTATTGGGAAATACCAGTCTATAATTAAGGTTTAAGGAAATACTTTAAACCTTGCGGAAGGTATTCCTGTATTTCGTTGATTTTCATAACAATGCAGCCCCTTTTAATATGTATTACTTGGCTAAATATTGATAAAACATTGTGTCAGTGGAATTAATAGTAATGAAATTATCCCGTGGCATGTCTCCATCATCCAATGTGCCGAATTTATCGGCATAGAATGAGGTGTGATTATTGATAGAATAATCAATTTGCCGATAGGTTTCTCGGAATTCAGTTAAAGGCGTAACTGCACCGATTATTAGCAGTAACAATAACAACGCCGAGGTTTTGTCAATTATCAGGCGCTCGCAGTCTACAAATTCAATGTTGTTCAGGAGATAGCGGGTTACATAAACCATTAAGGCAAACAACATCGGGATTGACGCCCGCATACAGAAGTCAGGCCCCTCTCCCAGAGTAAACAGTGGGACAATAAATAGGCCCAGGACAGCCGACATGAAGAATCTTTCCCGAGCTGACCCCGGCAGAATAAGGATTGCGTATAGGGCGAACTCAAATATCACAAAGGGCAGATAGACTACCGGGGAAAAAATATTGGTCCCAAAGCCTCCGGTAGAGGCAGCCGTATTGGTGAAGTAGAATAGCCAGTAGATAGGTAATATGCCCAACATCGCCACAATATTGGGAACTGTAAATATCTCGCCGATTAGGCCCCGCAGTTCCTTTCCTCTTAAAGCCGCTGTAAAACTCATCAACGCCTGAATAACCATAATAAAAAATACTCCCACAAAGGGTATGGGGCCAAATGGCAACAATAGCAGACCCAGGTATGCATAGTGGTTCATGCGTTTCTCGTGAAACAACAGCGCTGTGACCAGCCAGGCAGGAATAGCCTGGTTAAAGACCCAGCCAAGTTGGGTGGTATTCGAACTATACTGCAGCCAGGTCCACCATTCCAAGTGTTTGCCAATAGAGATGTTCTCCTGGTCGGCCTGGGCAAGTATGAGCGGAATAATGTCCAGGCCGCTGAAGAAAATTAGTATGCCCACAACAAAAAGGACTCGTTTAATAGATGTACTTTTTAAATAGCTTACCAGTAGCAGCACAACTGCACATAGGAATATTACGCAGTAAAACGAATAAGAGATGTTGGCGACCAGCCAGGCAGCGTTTGCTCCGAATAAATGCAATGCTGCTTTGCCTAGTAGTGCGGGTATAATCCAAAAGGCAAAATAATAGTTGAGTGTGGAATCGAGACCGTCCGTGTAGTGTACCGGCCAAGGGTAGTTGATCAAATCATGCAGGATGGCATTGCGCCAGTGAAGGTCGTTTTTTTGTGGTGTAGCCCCTCCCAGGCCACAGAATAAAGTCCAGGCGATCATCAAGGCACCAATTAGCATGAGGGTTTTACGATCAATTAGTATCTCCGATTCGTCTTGGGCAAGATCTTTAATGAGCCTATAATATCCGAATAAAACTAGAATAGTAGCCGAAAAACCGACATACCACCGCAGCCAGGTAAGAAAGAAACAAATTACACTTACTAATAGAAGGCCATAGCTGGCAATTCTGATGTTGCTGTTTCTGATTTTGATCAACGAGGAACCTTCCCTTCGATAATCACTTTGTCAGTTGGCCTATACTCTAGTAACTTCCGTAACCGATTCCATCTCCTTGCTGATTATCCTGGTCGGCTTCAATTTCGGATTCGAAATTTATCCTCTCTTTCTCTACTACCAGAGGTCGATTCATAACCTGAGTGTGAATGGAGCCGACATACTCGCCTACAATGCCAGTAAAAAACAACTGAACAGAGGCAAAAAAGAACAGCCCTATCACAATCGGTGCTGAACCAGCCTGGAATTCATTCCATCGCAACAACTTATAGACTAAATACACTAAGGCCACCACCAGGCTCAGTGCCCCCAAGACGAAACCAGTCATGGTAGCCAAGCGCAATGGTACTTTGGAATGATTGGTAATCCCAAGCATGGCAATATCGTAAAGAGTATAGAAGTTATTTTTCGTAATACCCCTTTTCCGTTGGGGCTGAATGTATTCAATTTTATAAATGTCATATCCTATGTCAGCTATTAAGCCCCGGAAATAAGGATAGGGGTCATCGATTTGCCGTAAAATCTTAATTACCTCTTTATCATATAAACCGAACCCGGTAAAATTCTTAATTAGATCGACTTCAGATAATTTGCTTACCAAGTTATAGTAAGTTCTTCTTATAAAGAACATCAATGGGGCTTCTTTACTTGCAACCTTTATCCCCACAACCACCTTATAACCCTCTTCCCATTTTTGTATAAAGTCAGTAATCATTTCGGGGGGATCCTGGAGATCGGCCGCTAAGCATATAACAACGTCGCCTTCGGATTTTATGACAGCATGGTAGGGAGATCGGATATGTCCAAAGTTTCGGGTGTTAACAATGATTTTTACATTACCATCGTTCCATGCAATGGACTTCAATATATCGACAGTCTTGTCCGTTGAGGCATTATCAATAAAGATGTGCTCATATCGAAACTTCTGTAGCTTACTAAATACAGCTTTGACTCTCTCATACACCTCAGTTACATTATCTTCCTCGTTGAAACAGGGGGTTATTACGCTGATAAGCTTCATCTTTCTCCCCTCCAAAAACATACTTCTTTTGCAGTACATATCCTAGCAAAGCCATCGGTAGAATGAGCACGGCACCAGCCAGATACATATTAGCTCCATAAGTTGAAAACAGTTTCAGCCCCAAAACATTTAGTAAATAAGTAAACACGTATATACCAACAAATTTGAATACCAAACTGTTATCACGGTTCTTGAAAACTATTACACCCGTGGTTTTGAAGTTGAATAGAACCCCCCCTACGGTAGCAGTCAGGGATGCCAGGGCATAGTGGAGGTGTAGAAACAATAATAGAGCATATAAGGAATAACCAAAGAGGGTGTTTACGCCACCGACTATGAAGAATAAAACTAATTGTGTATACTCGTTGTATATACGCATCCAATTAATCACAGCTTGTCTCTCACATTAAGCGTCGACTTTAAATGCCTCTTTTATCTATATAATGTTTTAATCTGTCATTGTTCGCATAAGGACTATCAATCATATCTATTAAAATTGGCTCATCTCTTTTGCAGCATCTTATTATAACTTCTCCGGACATCAGTTCCCTGCAGGAAATTTGGCCTTTCTGCAGCGGTATAGCCAGATAGTAATCATCTTCTGTTAATTGTTGTCCTTCAACAAGATCCCTTTTTGCATATATGCCCCTAACCAGCGATTCCAGATATTTAACTTCTTTATCCTTGGGGATTCTCTTTTCTACCCCACTTGCTCCACACATGTCTTTAGCTTTATAATACGCCTTAAACCAAATATCGATTTGTTCCGGGAGTGAACAATATGGAGATACCGGATATCCATTCCAATCAACATCAATATGCCTTTCAAAAGTCCTTGCTCCTTTAGCGTAAGCAATCATAATAGATGAAGTCCAATCAGTGTATTCGTGAGTAGAAAAGCCTATTGTATTGTCTGGATATCTATTACGAAGAAAATCGATCTGGTTAAGTTCCAATTCATTATCTTCACTTGGATATATAGATACACAATGGTTAAGAGCTAAAGGTATATTTCTGTTTTTAAAGAATTTCACTAGGTCATCCAAGTCTTTAAGCGAAGAACCTCCAGTAGATGCAATAACCGGTTTGCGAGTCTTTGCAATTTTTTCAATTAGCACCCAGTCATTAATATCGGAGCTTGCCAATTTAATAATATCCAACCCAAGTTCTGAACATAAATCAACGGAATTCTCATCAAAAGGGGTAGCCATAGGAATACAACCGCTTTTTCTTATATGTCTTACCAAATTAACGAATCCATCAGTACTCATTTTTGTATCGATCGTCTTTTTTATATATCGAATTTCTTCATTATTCGCATAGGCAGGATGGACAAATGAGTCTACATCCCTCAACTGGAGTTTGATAGCAGCCTTTACATTATTAAACCTAACTATCCTGCTGAAATCTGTAATGATTTTTAGACCTCTCTCAATACTACCCCAGTGATTATTAGCTAATTCAAGAACGAAAAGTTCTTCAAATATCGGGTTCACTACTATACCTCCAGTTTTTTACAAGTTCTAAAAGGTTTGTTAAATGATCTATATAAAAATCTGGTTCACAATCATATAATGCGCTTTTATCGCCGTAACCATATGTAACAGCAACTGACCTAATTCCGTTACCGCGAGCTGCTTCAATATCTTCGCTCGTATCACCTACAAATAATGTTTCCTCAGACTTCAGGTCATACTTGCTCAATAATAAGGTTATCATTTGTGTTTTTGACAGTTTCCCTAGATCAGGGAAACTATCGGGACAAATGAAAGCTTGATTTTTTTCAAAATATCTCTGTATTATTAATCGGCAAGGTTGGCTTGGTTTATTAGTAACTATATAGGTTTGAATTCCGGTTTCATTAAAATGATCCACAACTTCCCTCGCATCGGGAAACAGATGAGTCCTATCAAAACCGCAGCCATCGTAAATGGCCCGGAATCTTTTTTCTATTTCTAATGCTCCCTGGCTAAAACTGTCAGGTACTAGCTTCTTTATTATGCTCAAAATTGGTGGTCCTAAATACGGCACAATATTTTCCGTTAGTTTGCTATCTATAGTCTCTAGTGCAGCCATATTCAAACAGTGTTGAATATCTGCAGCCGAATCGATCAAAGTTCCGTCCAAATCAAACATTACACTTTTTATGCCCATCAAAGCGCACCTTACTATTCAATCGTTTATCTATTTTTAGGAACTGCATAGCATACTATATCCCAACCATCGTATTCATGGGATCGTAAATAAAAGGCATAACTATCGTTGAATGAATTAATCAATAAGGGTATCCGCCATAGATCACGGGGGCGGTGGTAGACGCAAACAGCTAGTATCGGTAAACTCTCCTCTATGCATCTCTTAGCTCCCCATAGTGCTGACATTTCTGATCCTTCTATATCCATTTTTATATAGGTTGGTTTACGGCTACCTATTTCCTCATCAAGGCTACAGCATTTAATCTCCATATTGCCGTCCCCGACTGATGAACCTGCCGTGCCTTTTGCTTGAAAGTACACTGTCTTGTTGCTATCACTAACGCCCAGCTGATAACAGTTTATTTTTGCTCGTAAACCTGGTTCAAGGTGCTTTAGGAAGTTAAGCAATTGCAGAAAATTTGAGGGATCAGGTTCAAAGGCAATATAAGCCGAAAATCCGCGATATTTCATGAGGTATTGTTCCAAGGTATCACCATTGTATGCTCCGCAATCGATAAAAACCTCGTCACAGAGATCACAGAGAATATCATCGGGGAAATACTGTATTGTATTGGCCGGAGCTATTAACTTATCTAAATCGCCTTTTAAGCGAAATTCTATATATGAAACATATGTTTCACAAGACAGTTCATCACCCAACAGGTCGAAAGCGCTAATAATCATGCCGGCTTCGGTCAAAATCTTGTGGGGCAAATCTAAGCTGTAATAAGGCAAGAAAACCTCTGCGTATTTATAAAACAGTGGAACAAAAGACACAACTTTAGGACTGCCATAGCTTTCTAAACATTTCCGCGCATCATACAAAGCCTGCCCCATCTCCGGATTCCATATGGCAACCACAAAAACAGCAGAGCCTTCATATCGTTCTATACCCTTTTGTGGGGATAATACTTGTATACCTTCCACCTGAGAACTCCACAAGCTAGGGTTTCTATCAACAAACGCATGAGGTTCTATGCCCAGGTTTCGTAAGCCCATTAATGTTCTCTTTCCCAGGCTTCCAGCCCCGTATAATACAATAGAATTTTCAAACGGAAAGGCGAGTTCATCGAACACGGTTCTTTCCCTTTTGCGAGCTACAGCTACTTCTTCACCCAGCAATCTTTCTAACTTGGTCCGAAGGCTGGTAATCATTATAATGTCCACCTTAAAGCAATTATTTACCGATCATATTGGCAGCCAGTTCATCTTTATCCAGAAACGGGGCCATATCCTCTAAAGGGCATGACACCATAGAACCATCTTCCAAAAATCGCGAAGCTGACTTAGGGGAAAAAGGGATATCAGGAGATAACATTACCTCGCAAATTGACGGTCTTGTGTCAGCTAATGTCTTGATAATGCATTCATCAAGCTGATAATGATTGTGACAGCGAGTAAACGGAATTCCATAAGCAAGTGCAATCTTCTCCATATCCGGGAATCCTACTCCGCTGCTTGGATCGCAACCCACCAGGGGGTCCCCAAAATAATTAATCTGAGTTTGTCTAATCGAATGGTAACCATGATTATTTAGAACAAATATTTTAATAGGCAGTTGATTGAATACTATTGTTTGTAATTCTTGAAGATTCATTTGAATGCTTCCATCTCCCGCCAGACAAATAATTTTTGCATTATCTGCAGCAACACATGCTCCAATCGCTGCCGGAAGGTCGTATCCCATAGATGCGCATCCTGAGTTAGCGATAATCCTTTGTCCTGGTTTAACCTTTATGGCCTGAAAAAAGCAAACGCTTGCGGTTCCATTCGCTGCCACACAGATTTGATCATTATGAAGATGCTCACTTAAAGCTTCTACAAAGCAATAGGGATTGACTTTATCATTCTCCCAGTATTCTTTTAGGACCACCGGATACCTTATTTGCTTTTCCTTGCACCATTCGAGCCACCCACTTTTCGGCTGCAAGCCTTCCGAAGGAAGAATCTCAATCATCTTTTTTATTAATAAAGCTACGTCAACCTCTACAGCCATATCCGGATTGATAGTAGGCTTCTCTAATTCCACAGGGTCGATATCCACAATTATCTTAAATGCTTCTTTAGCGAAACTCCCCCAATTATAGCCTATTTGCCTAATATTCAATCGACATCCAAGCGATAATAGCACATCTGAATTTTGAACGGCAAAGTTGCCGGATCTGTTCCCAATAGTGCCAGGTCTTCCAACATAATATTTATTATCATCCGGTACACAATCTACTGCATTCCAAGCTGTCGCTACGGGAATTCGAAGGAGTTCAATGAGATGCATAAAGTCATTATGAGCTCCTGATGATCGAATAGCAGAGCCAGCTAGAATAATTGGACGTTCTGTTTCACGAATCCGATCAATAATGTTTTGGGCAATGGTATTAAGGCCGTTGTTGTATGAGTCCTCAGCAGGAGAATAACCCTTCATTAGAGCATCATCCACAATACTGTTTTGAACGTCCAATGGTATGTCAAGCCAAACCGGCCCCGGGCGGGCGGTAGTTGCCAAACTCAGAGCTTTTTCAAGATGATAGCGAATAGCATGCGGTTCGGTAACCATTACAGCGTATTTCGTCATTTGTTCCACAACGCTGATAATATCAAACTCTTGATCTCCTAATTGTCTCAATTGTAGTCCTGTGCTGCGTACAGTAGTGTCATATCTCACTTGTCCAGATAGAACAATCATTGGTATGGAATCCAACCAAGCGCCTAAGACCCCTGTTATGGCATTCGTACCCCCTGGTCCACTGGTAACGCACACTGCAGCCGGACGGTTCTTTATTCTGGCATAACACTCAGCTGCCATAGCTGAGGCCTGTTCATGGTGATTATATATCACAGACAAATCTGTTTGTTTACCCAGTGAGTCATTTAGATGCATTGCACCACCACCGGTAATCATGAAAATATCTTTAATATCGTTTACAGCTAACCAGTTGGCGACATAGTCTGATAATTTTATCTTCATCAGCATGTACTCCTACTATGATTATTTGTCTACCATAAGGCAAGATTTATCAATCATATCTTTATTCGTTAAGTACCATTGATACAATTGAATTATTGCATATTGTAATTCGGTAAACTTAAGTTCAGGAATCTCTTTGTGCAAACGTTCATTGTCTCCCGAGTATTCTAAACCTAATCCAGGTTTATCGGTGATAATAGGTAAATCTTTTTGTGAAATTTCCAAAACTATTTCGGCTAGATTGTGCAATTGCGCTGAATTATCAGGGGTCACGTTATAACTCTCAAAACTCATTTCATGGTTAATAACGTAATCGAGAATAGGCATTAGGTCGTCAATGTACAAATAGTCAAAAACTCTATTTTGTTTTAATGTAATAGGCATATCTAACAAAGCCTTGCATATGGCATTGGAAATAAACCTTATGGAGTAATCCTCATACTTTCCGAAGACACCGAATAGCCGAAGTTCTATAATGTTATCCGATTTCTCTATATCTCTTGCACAAACATATTTGCAGAAGCCATGTTCATCTACTGGAAGTTGATATTTATAAAAATCCTCGTTGACCTTGAATAGATTTAGTCGTGTGTCATAGATGGCTCCTGATCCTAATACAATCATTTTCTTATACTTTTCGGAATGGCGAGCCAAGTTAAAATACATCCTAGTATTACAGTAGAATAAGTTAGTTAAGTCTTTGGCATTGCGGTGCCCCGGTTTGCACGCAGAATGGATCACCACATCAATTATATTGTCTTCAAAAAAATCGGAAACTTGTTTTTCATCTAGCAAATCCAATTCTAGATGTTTGGGAGCAATAATTTCATATTTCCCGGTAAAATTCTCTAGAATGTTTTTCCCGATAAACCCGCTTCCTCCAGTAAGTAGAATACGCATTTTTTAAATACCTTCTAATATTGGAAAGTAAATATTGCGTTTAATATTCATATCGGCTATCTGTTTCACCATTTTATCAGCGTGTAAAGCCGAACAAACTAGTACTGAGCAATCGTTCTTGCGAAGATATTCGGGGCTATAAACATGTATTCCCATGACGGTAGTGCCTTGTTTCACCGTATCATTATCTATGAAAGCTACAATGTTACACTCGTTTAATCTAGAACTGCCAAGGAGCCTACTGGTATATGAACCTACACCAAATACTACAAGCTGTTCTTGGGAGTCAGCCAGGGAATCTATAATATTAAAATGCTGCAGGTGAGTGGACTGTTTAATATGCTGGATAATGCTAATTATAATATCCTCGCTGAGTTGGTTAACCTCATCCTTCACTTCAGCAGCTATTTCACTTTTCCTACCCATAACTGAAATAGCGGGATATAGCGAATTTTCTGAAACCTCAATAGCTTTTTGGATAAATACTTCAATATTGTATCCTCGTGACTGCAATAAAAGCGTTAAGCGTGCCAAATCAAAGTGATTGATGTGTTCACTGTCCAGATAGTAAAACGGCACATTGGGAAATTCGTGATAATTAGAAGCGTCTGGGGTTTCTATATACAACAACCCGTTTTGCTGCAATTTCTTATCTAAGAAATCAAAAGCTAATTGTATGTCAAGAACATGTTCAAGTACATGAGATAGAATAACCACATCGAATTTTTCATTCGAGAATGCCTCTTCTTTGAACTCAAGGTCAAATAAACCCCCATGGATTGCTCTAATTCCATTGATATTCTTAATATGATTAACACAGAAAATTGATTTGTCTAAACCAGTTAAATTTTTATATCCACGTTCATATAGTATTGTTAGCAAACCACCGTTAGCACAACCAACGTCAAGCACCGAAGCTTGCTTATCTATATATCTACCTAAATCATTCGCTACTCTCAACAGCCTGTTTTTATCCCAAGCAGTTTCTCCACCCCCAGACGAAATACCCGGCTCAGTGTATTTAGACATATATTCATAATAGGCGTCGTAGTCATTTTGAGATGCTAAAGTGTCCGCATAAACAAATTTACAGTTACAGCATGCCACCAAATCATAATACCTGGGCAAACGAACATCATCGGGAAGTACGAAATTTATTGAGTGCAGTATTTTAGCTAGTTTATAACCACAAATAGGGCACTTCCTTTGTGAATTAACAATCATATGCGTGCGCCCTTTCTGACGTTGAACAATAGTCAAATATGCAACTTACAACATACTCCACCATCTCATGGCTTATTCCCGGATAAACCCCGACCCAGAAGGTCTGGTTCATTATAATATCGGTGTTTTTAAGTTCAGAGACCACTCTAAAACCGTGCCTAGTTCTTCTCATTTCATCGAAGCAGGGGTGCTTGGTGAGGTTTCCGGCGAATAGCATTCTGGTCTGTATACCCCTACTCTCCAGGCAATCTATAATTTGGCTTCTTGACAGACCGACCTGGTCTATGACTGTCATCACAAAGCCAAACCAACTGGGGTCTGACTCTGGCGTCGGTTCAGGCAATATAATCTGGTCGCTGAGTTGAGCAAGGCCTGTTCGTAAGGCCTGCCAGTTTCGTTTACGGGCGGCGATGGTATCAGGTAGTTTCTCCATCTGAGCGCAGCCGATGGCTGCCTGCATTTCGGTCATCTTTAAGTTATAGCCGAAATGAGAGTATACATATTTGTGATCATATCCGTAAGGAAGTGCCTTGAACTGGCGGCTGAATCTGTTTTTACAGGTGTTGTCGTATCCCGATGGGCAAGTACAGTCCCTTCCCCAATCCCGCAAAGAGTTAACTATTTTGTGCAAAAGAGGATTGTTGGTATAAACCGCTCCCCCTTCTCCGGTGGTTATGTGGTGAGCCGGGTAGAAACTGCTGGTGGCTATGTCTCCATATGTACCGGTGTATTGACCCCTATACTTTGATCCCAGTGCATCGCAGTTGTCTTCTATGAGCCACAGGTCATGCTCACGGCAGAATTCCTTGACCGTTGCTATATCGAATGGGTTTCCCAGGGTGTGTGCCAGCATCACCGCACTGGTTTTTTCACTTAAGGCTGATTTCAATTGGGCACAGTCGATATTGTAGGTCTCTAATTCAACATCGACAAAGACTGGAATAGCTCCATATTGCACGATCGGAGCTACCGTGGTGGGAAAACCGGCGGCTACTGTGATTACCTCATCGCCCCGCTTGATTCTGCGTTCGCCCAATTCTTCAACAGTCAGAGCCATAAATGCCAGCAAGTTGGCAGATGATCCCGAATTGACCGCGCTACAGTATTTAACCCCCAGGAAACCAGCCAAATCCTTTTCAAATTGATCCACATAGGTACCTGCAGTCAACCAGAATTCCAGGGCGGATTTTACCAGGCACTGCATCTCCTTGGCGTCAAAGACCCGTCCGGCATAGGGGATCGGGGTGTCTCCCGGCACAAACGGCAAGCCCTGCCCATGTCGAGATTCATAGTATTCTTTGACCAACTCTAATATCTCTCGTTCTATCTCATGACAGGGCCGCATCGCCGTCATCCTCTCCCGTCCAGGCTAATCCGAGTTGCCGAGCTTTCTCGGCATAAGCTTTAATTTGAGCCAGGGTTAATTGGTGTAAGTCACTGTTTCCAGCATAAAATTCCTTGTACCATTCTACAGTTGCAGTTACCGCAGCATGGTTCCTATAAACCGGCTCCCACCCCAGCAGGCTGCGTGCTTTTGAACAATCCAATTTTAGATAATTGGCTTCGTGCCTGGCACTTTCTATGTTATGGCGTTTTGTATGCCATGATCCGCTACCCCAGTTGTTGATTATTGCATCGGCCAGGCTGCCTACTGACAGGTCATATACGTCGTTGGGGCCGAAATTCCATGCCGAAGCATACCTTTGCCCTTCATTCCACAGCAAGGCTCCCAGCCACAGGTATCCCGAGAGTGGTTCCAAAACATGCTGCCAAGGCCTAATGGCGTACGGATTGCGAACCACGATGGGTTCCCCCGCAGCCAGTGCCCGCACGGCATCCGGAACGATGCGGTCCTGAGCCCAATCCCCACCACCAATCACATTTCCGACCCGGGCTGATGCCAGCACGGCTCGCTTCTGATCTGATCTATCCCAATCAAAAAAACATTTTTGATAGGTCTTTACTACCAATTCTGTGCCGGCTTTGCTCGAACTGTAGGGGTCATAACCACCCAATGGGTCGTTTTCCCGGTAGCCGTATACCCACTCCCGGTTGTCATAGCATTTATCGCTGGTTATGACAACAACTACCCTGATGCTGTCGGTTTTACGTACGGCTTCCAAGAGGTTGATGGTCCCCATGATGTTGGTTTCATAGGTCACTTTGGGGTATTGGTAGGAAAGTGAAACAATAGGTTGAGCGGCCAGATGAAAGATGATCTCCGGGCGTGTTTCCTGGATTACCCGCTCCAGGTTTTCGCTGTCCCTAATGTCACCCAATAAACTGTTAATGCGCCCACCCAACCCGGTCGCTTTAAATATGCTGGGTTCAGTGTTGGGTGGCAGGGCATAACCCGTCACCTTGGCGCCCAAGGTTCGAAGCCACAATGACAACCATGTTCCCTTGAAGCCGGTATGGCCGGTCACCATTACCTTTTTACCCGCATAGACATTTTTGAAAATCCCGCTCACCTTATTCCCATACTTTCCACGGCGCTCGATGCGACGACCATAATTCTTCTAACACATTTTTATCCCGCAGACTGTCCATGGGCCTCCAAAAGCCATAATGCTTGTAGGCCATCAGTTGATTCTGCGCTGCCAGGGTCTCCATAGGATCCCGTTCCCAAATGGTCTGGTCTCCCTCAATATAATCAAGTACATTCGGTTCCAGAACAAAAAATCCGCCGTTGATCCAGGCACCGTCTCCTATCGGCTTTTCTATGAAAGAGACTACCTGATTAAGGGCGTTTATGTTGGCCAGGCCAAACCGTCCTGGCGGCTGTACTGCGGTCATAGTAGCAAGCTTATTACTGCTACGGTGGAATTGCAGTAATTGATGTATGTCCACGTCAGCAACACCGTCCCCGTAGGTTAGCATGAAGGTCTGTCCGCACACATAATCGGCGATGCGTTTAACCCGCCCTCCGGTCATGGTAGCCTCCCCGGTGTCTATCAAAGTTACCTTCCAGGGTTCGGAGTGTTTATAATGAACCTCCATATGGTTTTTTTCCATATCAAAGGTGACATCACTCATGTGAAGGAAGTAGTTGGAGAAATATTCCTTGATCATGTACCCTTTGTAACCTAAACAAATAATGAACTCATTAAATCCATAATGAGAATATATCTTGAGGATGTGCCAAAGAATGGGGTATCCACCGATCTCCACCAATGGTTTGGGCTTAACACCAGTTTCTTCACTCAGCCGGGTGCCTGTACCCCCGGCCAGGATGACTACTTTCATCTCTCAGATACACTCCTTCTCACAGCGCCACAGCCTTGTAGCCATAGCAGAGGGCACAATATTGATATTCGATAGCAAACAACATAATCTTATAGAATTTGTCATTTACCGCCTTTGCCTAGGAATGGTTTTGCTTGTTCACTTAGCAATGGTAAGCGTAGTTATTTAGCAATTAGCTGATGTCCTACCAGTGTGCCTGTGGTGGCAATCATTCCGGTCAGAAGTTCCAGTACCGAGTAGGCCTTTTTATAATAAGGCAGGGTCTTCCCCTTCGGCACGTTCTCAAACAAAGCCACAACCCGCAGGTCCCGATCAAGATAAATCACGTCTATGGGGAAGCGCATAAAAAAGGTGTGCACGCTTTTGCAGGGGGTTATCAGCATGCCCTCATCCGGCGGCAATGACTTATACGGCAAAAGGCCACAAAGGCGTTTCCAGAAGGTGTTAGCCTGAATAATGTGATTACATAGGACTTTGTTTGTATTTTGATTAACCAATCCCATAGCCTGCAAAAAACCTTCCTTAGTAGAAAGTTGCTCGATCTGAATCCCACCATTGGATTATTTGACTGCTCTTTTGGGAGGCTCAGTCACCTTCACACAATTCGCTACCAGGCTTGTCAGATTCCTGCCATTGGCAACAATAATCTACAAATTCTTCTAACTAATGGCAGCAATTGTAATAACCAGACAGGAACTAGGAGCTGGGTGCATGCAGCATATATAGTTTATCGTGAAACATTGGCGGGGCAATTAGTTTAAAAACAGGCTGACTGACTGCCGAATTCCTGAGCACAGCAGCCGATGGGACAGGAAAGGATCGAGGGGGTTGATAACAATCCATAGATTTCTCTGATAGAAGCAGGGTAAACAGCCGCATCTGTTACTTGGGACGCTTATCTAAGGACGAAGGCCTTGCCGAAGCGATGGCTGGCAGACCGCCCCATTTCGGCCAATAATAATTTAAATCAACAACAGGATGCCCAGCATCACATAACAGGCCCCGAGAACCTTCCAGATGGTGAGGCTCTCCCCCAGAAGCAGCACGGCACAGATGACAGTGACCAGCGGCGCGCTGGCCATAATCAGCGAGACCACACTGACATCCCCGTATTTTACGGCGGTATAGTAGGCCAGATCGCCTACCACTGTGGCCAGGATGGCCTCCATTCCCAAGAGCAGTCCGGACTTCCAGGTGAAGCCTTTCAACAGGTCGCCGAAAGAGCCGCTCATGGCCACCCAGGTAATTACAATCACCGCCGCGAACATGGTGCGCAGGATTAGGGCCGCCGCCGGGTTGACCCCGCGTAGCCCCACTTTGGCAAAAATTGGCGCAATACCCCAGCAGATCATGCCGAATATAGCAATCCAGATAACCATCATGCTGTTTCTCCTCAACGCGTCAACCAGGATCAACCTAGCCTGCTCATACCAGTTTAGCTTCACGCCCTTATAACCTCTTGCCTACATTAAATGCAGTACCGGGGGGAGGAGCCTAATGGCCGTTCACTGCTGTTCTTCGGGTCTGCATTCAATCCGTGGCCTGGAAACGGCCTAGCGGGTAGAAGGAATCTGTTACCATCCTATTTGCAGCAGGTAGAAATCATACCCAAAATCCTTCAGATCTTGTCGTTGCGTATTTATTTGTGAACTTAATACCGCTATCCGGGCTGAAACAATCCAATTCATATACCTGGCGTTTGCACCAACCTTTACCTGTCCTGCATATATTAGGAGTATGTGCGGGCTATCCATAAAATAGCAACCGCCAATAAACAGATAATTCAAGGAGGAAATTATGAGTTGGAGAATGAACAGTATGCAGCCCCTCTCTATGAGGCGGTGTTACAATACGTAAATGATGGGGTGGTGCCCTTTCATGTCCCAGGGCATAAACAGGGGCGGGGCCTGCCGGAGCTGGCCGATATGGTGGGAGAACAAATTCTGCAAATGGATGTAAACGGCATGAAGGATCTGGACTTCATCGGCAACCCCCAAGGAGTTATCCGTGAAGCACAAATCCTTATGGCCAAGGCCTTTCACGCGCGTCGCGCCTATTTTTTGGTCAATGGCACCACATCAGGGGTGCAGGCCATGATCATGGCGGCTTGCGAACCAGGAAGTGAGATCATCGTCCCCCGCAATGCTCATAAGTCCACTTTCGGAGGCATTATTCTCAGCGGAGCAATTCCCATATATGTGCAGCCACAATGCGACCGCCATCTGGGCATCACTACCGGGGTGGCCTTATCAGACTTGGAGACAGTCATCAAGGCCCACCCCCATGCCCAAGCAGTGTTGGTTATAAATCCCAGTTATTACGGCATTGCCACTGATTTGAAAGCCATCGTCAATCTGGCCCACAGCTACAATATGGCGGTCTTGGTCGACGAGGCCCACGGGGCTCACGCCTACTTCCATCCCGCCTTTCCCGTCACTGCCATGGAGGCTGGGGCTGATATGAGTGCCGCCAGTATGCACAAGACCTCGGGATCGCTGACTCAATCCTCGGTTTTGCTCTATCAGAGTAATCTCATACCTTTAGAGCGGGTTAAGAAGGTCTTGGATTTGACCTATACCTCCAGTGCTTCCTATCTATTGATGACCTCGCTGGACCTGGCGCGGCGGCAGATGACACTAAAAGGCAAGAAACTGCTAAGTGAAACCTTGCGTTTGGTGCGGTGGGCTCGGGAGGAGATAAACCGTATTCCCGGACTTTTTGCCTTTGGGCCGAATATGGTGGGCAAACCCGGCTGTTATGCCTTTGACGAGACTAAACTGGGCATTCATGTAGCCGGTCTTGGATTGATCGGCTATCAGGTGGAAGAAATCCTGCGTCATCGTTTCAATATACAGGTGGAAATGTCCGATCTGCACAATATACTGGCCATAATCACCATCGGGGACCGTGAATCTCAGCTACGGCAATTGACCAGCGCTTTGCAGCAGTTGGCCGCCGAGGCCGATCATCAAAAGACACCTTTTTATTTTGAAATACCACCCTCCCCGGAGATGATCGTTTCCCCACGGGATGCCTTTTACAGCCCTACCAAATCGATTTCGCTGAAATGCGCTGCCGGGGAAATCGCCGCTGAAATGCTAATGGCCTATCCACCCGGTATACCTGTTATCCTGCCGGGTGAACGCATCAGTGCTGATATGATTGAATATATCCGTTTCCTTAAGTCCCAGGGCTGCACCTTGCAGGGCACTGCCGATCCCCAGGTTAACTGCTTTCGTGTGCTGGGCTCGGAATGACACGTAGGACAATGGAGGACAATGGGGACGGTCCTTTTTTGTCACATTTAGTGTTATTAGATGGTCCTACAGTGGCAAAAAGGACCGTCCCCATTGTCACGCGCAACCATTAATCGGTAATCATATAATTGCTTGCTGCAGGGAAACTATCTATATCATATTTTTTTAGGAGGCATTCATATGGATGTTCAACGTGCCCATGATATAGTAAATTCGCTGGGGGTAATCGAGGTGCTGTACCAAGGGGAACCGATTTGGATCGAGAATATTAACGGGGACCTGGCCAGGATTGATTTTTTGGAGCGCCGCCACCAGGCTGAAGTGCCGGTGCATGATTTAATGGAGTGCGTATAGCGTTTAGCCCATAGGGGCGTGTTTCCAATAGTAGCGGCAGCGAGCTTCTCGGCACCCGTGGGGGTGGCGTTCGCTGTCAATACAGTAGATTTCCGCCTCGATGGGCAAATCAATTTCCATGGTTTCGCGCAGTATTTCTGCAGCGGTCAATAATGCCGTACGCAGGAAGTTCTTGCAGCAGCAGGGGCCGGTTTCAGCAGCAATAGCCTCGATCACCCGGGATACCGCCCGCATGGTGGTGCTGGTCTCCACATCCCCGGGGCAGCTGGCCCCCAAGATTACACTGAATACTGAACCCATGGCCGGAGCCATGCCGCATATGCCGGTAAGTCCGCAGTAGGCCCCGATGGCCTGTTTACGGGTGCGGCTCAAGGCTTCTTCGATCATTTCATCTGTAATTTTAAGCGGGCCATGATTTTTTAAGGCCACCATCAATGCCGCTACGGCTATCCAGGCATGTTCACAGCCCAGCATGGGGAGTGGTATTTTGTTGAGCATACCCTCCGCTAAAAGCAAGGGGTTGTCACCTTTGGCCAGGGTGATGAAGCTGCGGATAGGGCGCAGAAAACGTTCTCCGTGGCAGTTTTCACACACATAATGGCCC
>DHGD01000121.1:18345-25127 GCA_002402575.1 Syntrophomonas sp. UBA4807 | reverse complement strand
GCAGGTATTCAACCTTGGCTCCGCACACCTGGCACAGATCCTGATTTTCATCATGCCCACCGGCACAATCTCCATCAGTCCCTCACCAACGCCCCGGCTTAACCTCTGACATGACAAAACCCCCGCTTGCTGATTGTTGGTTTTATTATAGCATAAGGCCTTAAGATGAAGTTGGCAGGATGGGTTTTGGAGCCAGCAAAATAGTCGCAGATTATTCAGGGACATACCCGTTGGTAGATTTGTTCGACCAGGGTTTCAACCGGCAGGCCTTTGGGTATATAGGTCCCCAGTTCTTCTGACCAGTAGTAGCTGTCCCGGTAGGCCTTCTTGTTGCTGACGATATGCTCCACCATCTGCAGCAACACATCCACCTCCTGCTGGGTATTGTAAGCCGCCAGACTGATCCGCACCATGCCCGGGAGTTTATAAAGCTCTCGCTTGGCGTAATATTCAAGATGGCCGGGGTTCTCTCGCTCTCCCAAGAGCTTGCGCACATAACCCTGGGCGCAGAAGCATCCGGTGCGCACCCCGATTCCGGCCTCAAAACACAGGATAGCACCCACCAAGGCATGTGACAGGCCCTTGATGTTGAATGTGACCACTCCTACACGGGGGGTGCTGCCGTATAATATCACTTCCCGGTTGTTGCCCAGTTGTTCCATAACGTAGCTGGTGAGCCGCTGTTCGTGGCGGCTTAGCTGCAGCATACCCAGGCTTTTTAAATATTCCAGAGTGGCTGCCAGGGCATATGCGCCAGGAACGTTGGGAGAGCCGGCCTCATCCCGGTCCGGTGGCGCACCCCAGAAGACGAAGTCATTGAACACCATATTCACCGTGCCTCCGCCGCTGTATTCCGGCGCTCCCTGTTCGAACACGCCGCGCGGCCCGATCAATGCCCCACAGCCGTAAGGGGCAAAGATTTTGTGCCCGGAGAAGGCCAGAAAATCGATATGCTGGGGATGGCTGTGCGGCTTCATGTTGAAGCTGTGATGGGGTATCAGTTGGGCGCCGTCGACCAGGATACGGGCGCCGAAGCCGTGGGCCAGCTCGGCGATGCGGTGCACATCGTTGATGTGTCCGGTCACATTGGAAGCGCCGCATACCGCCACCAATTTAACGCGGGGATAGTTTTTCTTCAGGAGACTCTGCAAATGGTCCAGGTCGAGCTTGCCCAAATTATCTAACTGTACATACTCCACCCGGGCTTGCTGCCTCCAGGGCAGGTCATTGGAGTGGTGCTCCATGTCAGTTGTGATAACAATATCACCGGGCTTAAATTCCAGGCGGTAGGACAATTTATTAATAGCCTCGGTAGTGTTCTTTACCAGCACAACCGTGTCCAGCACCGGATCGGCCCCTACGAATTCGGCGATCACATCATGGCTGTGATCATAAACCTTTGATGACAGCAGCGATTTATAGCCGGTGCCGCGATGGACACCGGAATACCACTTCATAAATTCATCCATATGGGCAAGAATTGATTTAAGGGGCGGAGTGCTGGCGGCATTGTCAAAAAATATAAATGGTTTCTTTTTGCCTCCCAATACCGGCACCTTCACATCTATTCCATGTATGTTGCTGCGCAAGGCGGTGTTGGGACGATTCACAACTTGTAAAGGGTACAAAGGCACTCATCCTGTCACACAATGTTTCCTATATGTTATGAACCGGGGCTAGATTTGGGAACATAGTATGAACATTTTTTAAGATGGGGAGTTTGACTCTAAAAAGCTGAATGTTCTAGTGGCGCAGCAATTAAATGAACAGCTGGATTTCCGCCTGGCGGGCTTGCTGCAGGTACTCGTGCACGTTCCTGACCTCAACTCCGGGCAGTAGCTCTTCGCTTTTGAATCCCATTATTTTCATGGACAACTCACAGGCATGGAAACGCACCCCGTTGTGAAAGGCACCGTTAAGAAATTCCACCAGATTGGGAGCTTCTTTGGAGGCCATCATGTTAAGCAGCATTTGTTTGCCCGCTCCGGCCATGTTCATCTTAGATAGAGGGAGATTTTCCGCCCCGGCAGGGGTTGCTGCGGTGAACATTTTCTCGTAAAGGTCCTTGTCTTCCATACTGAGCTTTTCCGGGTCGCGCAGCAGCAAGAGCCCCCAGAAGGCGCAGAATACGTCCGCCTGCATCTGCAGATCGCGCGCGCCGTTGGCCAAAATCATAGCTGCGAGACATTTATCATAATCCCCGCTAAACAACAAAATACTGAAACCGCTTTTATTCATTTTTATCTCTCCTCACATAAAAAGACCGTCCCATGAATTAAGGACAGTCTTAGCTTCTGCTAGATATGGGCTTATTATTCACAGCCTTTCTAGTGCTTATGGTCGGGATGCCGGTAATAGGCGGATAAAGCCGTATTGGTTGGCACTGGTTTGCAGCGGTTAAGAGTGCGCCGATAGAGCCTGAGCAGGGTCTGCAGGACCCGGGTATTGCGTTCATCGAAGGCATTATGTTCCTCGTACAGGATGCCCTGACATTCACCATTGATATGCAGATATACCAGGTTGTTGACCGTTGCCAGACCAGCCTGATATATCCCGGAAAGCGGAATGGCCTGCACCCGGTCGCGGATCACATACATATTCTCGGTGGTGATCAACACCCCGCAATGGTTACTGCCGCTATTCAGCGGCAGGTGGATCAATGGGATCTCATCTTGCAGACGGCAGCCGCATATGGCCTGGAGTTCTTGCAGTTGCTCATCTCGGAAAGGGCTGGCATAGAAATTGAACAGCGGCACAAACTGGTTTAGGAAATGATGGGTCACATCAGCTAGATTGTATCCATCTATGGAATTCTCAGGATCTAGATATGTGTCTCTAATATTGGTTCTTACCGTCTCGCGGCCTCTTTTCAATTCCACCGCGGTCCGCAGCCTACGCGATATAATTGGTTCAAGGCGGTAGGGCAAAGTAAGGAATTCCTGCTCATTTACTGTAAGCAGGGTACGGAAAGGTCTGGTTTCGATTTCGAATTGACCGATGGCCCCCAGCGGAATTGAACCAATTTCGCGGATAGCGCCCCAAGCTACGGTGTCAGGTCGATAGGGATTGAAATAGTGCAGCTTCTGATCGGTAAGCAAAATCATGACAGGCAGTCTGCCGCCGTCTTTATAGGTGAAATAGAGACAGTAGGGCCTCTCCTCAGGCTCAACCGAAGGGCATAATTTGCGGGCATAGTCTAGAAGCAAATCGGGGATCAACGGCCAGCAATAAAGGTCTCCGGCTTTGTATTTGAGATTGTAACGCAGTGTGTTCAAAGTCTGTTGCCAGGCTAACCAAAAAACCATTACCATTCGAAAAGTCCCCTCCTCTCCCTTTGTATTAATATTATATCGATAGTTTTAACCAAAAGTTCAGGTGTCTAAAACTGGAAATTTTAAATAGATAGGGAAAAAGCAAGGGGACGCCTCGCATGCCTTTCCTAGCCAGAAATGACACGGCGAAAACGTCCCCAGATGTCTCAGATGTGCTTATTTTACTTTGACTACCCAGCCGAAGGGATCGTCGACCTCCCCGTACTGTATGCCGGTCATGGTATCGTACAACTTCTGTGAAATCTCTCCAATCTGACCGTTGTTGATGTTCATGATTTGGCCGTCCCAGTTCAGCTCTCCTATGGGAGAGATAACCGCGGCGGTACCAGTGCCGAAGGCCTCTTCCAATCTTCCCTGTTCATAAACCTCGAACAGCTCCTGTATGCTGATACGCCTTTCTTCCACCGGTACGCCCCAATGCTTAAGCAGGGCCAGGGAAGAATCACGGGTTATGCCCCCTAGAATGCTGCCTTCCAAGGCTGGGGTAACGACGGTGCCATCGATTTTAAACATCACGTTCATGGTGCCGACTTCTTCTATATATTTCTTCTCTACCCCGTCCAGCCAAAGAACCTGGCTGTAATGCTTCTCTTTAGCCTCTACCTGAGCCTTCAAGCTGGAAGCATAATTGCCCGGGGTCTTGGTGTGCCCGGTACCTCCCTTGACCGCGCGGACATAGTTGCTTTCAACATAGATCTTGACCGGGTCCAGGCCTTCGGGATAGTAGGCCCCTACCGGACACATGATCACCATAAACTTATATGTAAGCGAAGGACGCACCCCCAGGTAAGGGTCGGTGGCAATGATAAAAGGGCGAATATATAAAGAAGTTCCTTCCGCCTCCGGCACCCAATCGCTGTCTGTATCCACCACTGCCTTGATAGCCTTAACGGCAAAGTCTACATCCAGCGGCGGTATCACCAGGCGTTCATTGGAAATATTGGCCCGCTCTATATTGGCGTAGGGACGGAACAGATTGATGCTGCCGTCATTGCACTTATAGGCTTTCATTCCTTCAAAAATCGCCTGCCCGTAGTGGAACACCATTGTGGAGGGGTCAAGTTCCAGCGGGCCGTAGGGTACAATGCGAGGATCGTGCCAGCCCTGACCTTCAGTGTAATCCATTATAAACATGTGGTCAGTAAAGTACTCTCCGAAAGGCAGATTATTCTGATCCGGTTTCGTTTTGGGAGAGTTTGTCCTGGTAACTTTGATTTCCATGGACATTGATTATCACCTCTATCTTCCAATTTAAATAAGACCATTATTAATGGTTGATTTCCGGTCTGCTTTTGTTCTCGTTTGTATACAGCATACAGTGCGCAGAGTTCCGATATGGGGCGCTTTTGCGGATTTTTTGTTGAATTTAATTATTACACTCCAGGAGAACAAAAACAAGGGCGTATTAAAAAGACACAGGGGGACGCTTTATCTGTGTCATTTATTAATTCAGTCCATAATTACCAGAAAGCTTCCGACAATCGTTATTTGCCTAATTAGAAGTGTTTTCGTAACCGCTTCAGAAATGACACAATGTAAACGTCCCCGTGTGTCTCCCCCGTGAGTCTTTAGATTAAGGGGCAGGCAGGATATAACACTGCAAATGCCGAATTTGCAGGGATAGCTGATAAATAAGAGGTGAACTTTATGTCAGATCGTGGCCGGTTAGTGCTCTTGGGCGGCCCTTCCTGCGCAGGCAAAGGGCCGCTGTGCAATGCCTTGAAGATGCTGTATCCTGAACAAGAATCCAAACTGCACAAGTTGGTGATGTATAATTCCCGCGCCCCGCGTCCGGGAGAGAGTGACGGGATGGATTATTATTTTCGCAGTCCTGAGGAAATGCGCCGGCTGAATCAGCGTGACGATTTCATTCTCCTGGAAGTGCGCGGCGACCTGCAGGGTTTGGATACCGGCGAGCTTTTCAGTATGTTAAATAGTGGAGAGGACGTGCTTTTCGAAGGCAACCCCTACGTACCTCAGGCTATCTGGAGCCTCCCCGAGATGGCGGAAGTGGAAATGCTCAGGGTTTTCCTGGCTCCCTTGTGCAGGAGCGAAATCATCTGGCTGCGCGAACACAGCGCTAATGTAAGAGATATACTGGTGGAGATGATGCGTCGCAAACTGTTGCGCCGCACCCAGAAGCAGAAAAGCATACTCTCGCTGAAAGACTTGGAGAATATTGAAAAGCGGTGTAACAGCGCCCCATTGGAGCTTGATTTAGCCTGGCAGTTCGACTGGGTCATACCCAATCATGACGGCGAGGATAGTGAGAATTGGAATTCTTTTTATTACCCCATCGGCGACGCCCTGCAGGCGGTGGAGACGTTGGCGGCTTTACTGCGTGGCGAGACGCCGCCTTATGCCGAAAAATGGGACAAGGATTTGTGGCCGGAAAAATAAGCGGCCGGGGGAATGGACTACCAGTCCCGGTGCGCCTTTCATCACAGGCGGTAAGCAGCCCGGACCAGATCGACGGGCAGGCTGGGATAAAGCCCTCCGCTGGAACCCAGTATATACCCGGGAACCTCTCTCCACTGCCGGCATAATTGTGCGGCCTCGGTTTGCAACTGAGTCTGGTCTTTAAGTCCCAATTTCCCTTCAAACTGCATATTGCCCCACCATACCCAATCATGCAGCAATTCGGCAGGCAGGTTTGGCATGGTCATATTAGCATCGGGCTGCAGGCCTTGCAAGCCCCAGAATCCGATATTGCTTAGATCAGTAATTATATCCAGCACATCGCCGTCACCATGAAAAAGGATCGGAGTGCTATTTACCGGAATCTTCTTTAACCAGCAGCGCAATTCGGGAAAATAGTATTTGCGGAGGAAAGCCGGATCAACCAACAGTCCGTTTTGGCCGGCCAGATCATCCCCCAGTATAAGCCCTTCGCAGCCCTCGTCCAGGGCATGGGCAGCATAATCCCGGGCGATTTTGAGATACTCCGCCATGAAGTTGCGGGTGGCAGCCGGGTTGCGTACTATCCATTGCGCTGCCCGCGTCCATCCCAGTGACTCAACCAAGGTATTAAAGGGTCCGTTTATAAGAGCGAAGGTGAAGTAGCCCTGCCTGCACCAGTACTGCCAGTCCACCTTGGAACGATAATTGATTGGCAGGGTTATCAGATCAGCCTCAAGTTCCTCCAACAGCGCTTCTCGGCTAATAGCGGCCTCTTTCAGGAATCCTTCTTCAATCAGCACTTCTCCCCGCGGAGTCCGGTCAGGTTTAATTTTGCGCAGCGCATTCCATACGCGTAAACGGCCCATTTTGCCCAATCGCTTCCTTTAATTAAAATGTGTCGGATTGCAGCATATAATTAGAATTTACAGTTATTTATCCCCAATTAAATATTATAGCAGATGGGAATAAATGTTAGTAAGCACCTCCATATTCTTTTTTCGTTATAGAAGGAAATATTGACAACGTCAAAGCACTATTTTGGGGAAGGTG
>DHGD01000121.1:0-18321 GCA_002402575.1 Syntrophomonas sp. UBA4807 | reverse complement strand
GGGGGGCTGTCGGCGGAGGCCAGCCCCAGTGCAGCCATCTCCCGCCAGGTCTCTAATAACCAGGGGGTCTCCAGCTGAGCTGTCTGCAGAAGTTCGGCCCGGGGAAATAGCTGTTGCGGCTTTCCCCGGGCCAGTACCCGACCCCGGTTCAGCAGCCAAACTTCATCGGCCCAACCAGAAACTAAGTTGACATCATGGGTGGAAATGACCAATGTTTTGCCCTGCCGGGCTGCTGACGACAGCTACCGCCAGGCATCCTCCCAGCAAAAACAACCGTGGAACTGCCCAACAAGCCCAGATATGAGCGCCACGGCACCTTAACGCTGCATAAGATTAGCAACGTCATGGTCAGCAAGACCAAGAGAGAAACCGCGGCTGATTACCTCCCACGAGCGTTACTCAGCGTAACACCCCAGGCTATTTCCTGTTTTGGTTCGCTTCAGGGGGCGCAATTTATTAAGGCTTTCAACAGGCGTTGGTTCTGCTCGCGTTCTTTGACTGCAACGCGGAAATAATGGGGTGACAGGTTGTGAAAATTACTGCAATTTCTTATAAGTATACCCAGCGGGCCTAAGCGCTGCTGCCACTCAGCAGCAGTCAGGCCGCTTTTTTCGGCATTAATGAGCAAGAAATTGCTTTCCCCGGGAAATACTTCCAGAAACGGCAGACTTTGCAGTTGTTGAGTGAGCCATCTTCTCTCCTTAGCAACCATAGCGATGGTTTTCTGTATATAGACACGATCTTGCAGTGAAGCCCGCCCCGCAACTAGAGCCAGGGTGTTGATGCGCCAGGTGGGCAATAGGTATTCCATCCGCTTGATATGCTTCACATTGGCAACCGCATAGCCCAGACGTAAGCCGGGTATAGCGAAAAACTTGGTCAAGGAACCGACTACGATCAGATGTGGGTGCCGTGTCGCCTCATAGCGCAGGGAAAATGAATCATTACCGGTAAAATCCAGAAAAGCCTCGTCCACCACCATTACCGCACCCAGATTGTCAACCAATTCAGCTACCTCCAACAGTTCTTGTTTGTCAAATAGATTGCCGCTGGGATTATTGGGATTGCCGATAAATATCAGGTCTCCGGGCTGCAGAATATGACGGATGTGCTGCAGGGGCAGCCGGAATTGCTCCCGTGGTTCAAGGTTTATCCTCACTGCTTGAGTATTTTCCAGGCCCTCGCCGTATTCTGAGAAACACGGGGCCAGCAGCACCAAGCGGCCTTTGTAAAACATGCGCCCCAGCAGATAGATTAGCTCAGAACCGCCGTTGCCCAGGACTAGATTGGAACCGTCCACCTCCAGGTACTGAGCCAGGGCGGTTTTGCACGATTCACCGGTCGGTTCCGGATAATGGGTTAGCCGGGGGATGCTGTCACGAATTGCTGAAATAGCCCGCGGCGAAGGCCCCAGAGGGTTGATATTGGCACTGTAATCCAAGATCTCCTCCATCGGCACCCCCCACTTTTCTGCCGCCGTCCAGATATCACCGCCGTGGATAGGTTTCTGGGCATGCTTTTCATTCATTGACTCTCACCCCCGTTTTATCAACTATCTCAGCCCCCAGGACAACATTACGCCCAAAATCAAAGCCTCCAGGCTCACTATCAGCATAATGTTGAGACTCTGCCTGATATGGTCTTTCTCCAGTCTATTTATGGGCTCACCCATGACCGCCCGGTATGAAGCTATTCCTCCATAATAGTTGAGGCCGCCCAGTTGCACCCCCAGAGCTCCGGCCACCGCTGCTTCAGGGATGCCGCTGTTGGGACTGGGATGACGGGGCGCATCGCGCCACATGGTCTTGATCACCCCGGAAAAACCTCCCGCAGTAAACGGAGACAGGAGCAGGTACAGCAATCCGGTCAGGCGGGCGGGGATGTAATTGGCCACATCGTCCAGCCGTGCTCCCGCCCAGCCCAGGTGCTGGTAACGTTCGTTTTTGTACCCCACCATGGAATCCAGAGTATTTACCGCTTTATAGGCCATAGCCAGAGCGGGTCCGCCCAGAAAGCCATAAAACAATGGAGCCGTGATACCATCTACCGTGTTTTCGGAAACCGTTTCCACCACTCCGCGCACCAGTTGAGGCTCATCCAGGTCAGCAGTGTCACGGCCTACTATCATGCCTAAAGCCCGCCGTGCGGATGGCAGATCCCCAGCCCTTAGCGGACGCAACACTTCGGCGGCGTGGCTATAAAGACTGTTGACCGCCAACGTCTGGCTCATTATCGCCACACTGACCGCGATGCCCAGATAATGGTGCACTCGATAGGCCAGAACGATAATCCCCCAGGTGATCAGATATGTTGCGGCCACGACTAACAGTACCATGACAATGCCCCCTAGTTTTAACGCCGCAGGCGTTCTGGCCAGTTTGCGCACCACGCCTTCACACCAGCCGATAAAGCGGCCGATAAAAATCACCGGATGCGGCGCCCAGCTTGGGTCACCTACCAGCAGATCTAATATCAGCGCCGTAACAATGACCCATTCCATGTTAATCCTCTCTCAATCCCATAATGCGGTAGATTTTATCCATATCCAACGAATCCCTTACCAGCTGAGCCCATTCATCGTATTTGCGCTGTCTCTGCTCACAAGGCAGATCGGCACTGTTCATGTCAGCCAGACCTTTGCCCCGTCTAATCTCATTCATTATGGCCAGCGTGACCGCCGCATTGTCAAAAATGCCGTGCAAATAGGTGCCGAATATACGCCCGTTATCACTGCAAGCACCGTCAACCACACTGCAGCACTCCCCGGAGCGGGAAAAGATGCGGGTCAGGCTCTGGCCGCCATCGATGAGGACAGTCTGTCCCATATGAATCTCGTACCCGGTGACCTGCTGCCTCTGCAAAGTCTGCCAGATACCCAGGTCAGAGATGATCTCCGCCCGGGCCTGGTGAGTGGTCTTTTTTGCTCCGAACCAGGTGCTAACCGGTAATAAGCCCAATCCTCGCAAGGACCCTCGGTCTGCTTCAATTCCTTGGGGATCGAGCAGTTCCCGGCCCAGCATTTGGAAACCGCCACAGATGCCGGCAACGTAGGCGCCCCGATCCGCCAGGCGGCAGATTTGTTTGTTATAACCGTGTTCCTGCAGATAAAGCAGGTCGAGAATGGAGTTTTTGGTACCGGGGATAATGAGCAGATCAGCGTCGCCGATAGCTTCGCCAGGCTGCACGTAGCGCACCCGGCAGTCGGGCAAGCCGATAAAGGCATTTATGTCGGTGAAATTGGAGATATGCGGCAGCTGTATTACCGCTACCTGTACAGCGGCATGGTCCCCGCCCCAGTCATTCTCTTCAGCCAGGCACACCGAGTCTTCCTCATCAATGCCGTGATCATGCCAGTAAGGCACCACCCCCAAAACTGGTATGCCGGTTCGCTGGGACAGGAAATCTAATCCCGGTTGCAAGAGGCTCATATCGCCGCGAAATTTGTTAATGATAAAGCCTTTGATTCGCTGCCTCTCAAGGGGTTCCAACAGCTCCAGGGTGCCGATCAGTGAGGCAAACACTCCGCCGCGGTCGATATCCGCAGCCAGCAGCACCGGAGCATCAGCCAGTTGGGCGGTTTTCATATTGACAATATCCCGGTCTTTGAGGTTGATCTCCGCCGGACTTCCAGCACCTTCAATAACCAGCACTTCATATTGAGCCTGTAATTTATCCAGGCAATCCCTGACTATTGAAACCGCCCCAGGCAGAAAATCATGCCGGTAGGCGGTGGCGGACATATCGGCATAAGGCACCCCCAGGGTGATAATCTGCGCCTGATTGTCCTGCTTGGGCTTCATGAGAATGGGATTCATAAGCACACTGGGAGCTACCCCGGCGGCCTCTGCCTGCACTCCCTGAGCACGGCCGATTTCCCCGCCTTCAGGGGTCACGGTGGAATTCAAAGCCATATTCTGCGCTTTGAAGGGGGCGGTTAGATAGCCATCCTGTGCAAAGATGCGGCACAAAGCCGTGCACAGCAAGCTCTTACCTACATTTGAGGACGTCCCCTGCACCATTATAGACCGATTTGCTCTCACCTGGCTCCCCCTCCCTTAAGGCGCCGGGCTATGCCCGCCACCACGAAATAGACCTGATTCGACGCTGCCGCCAGCATCTGGTTGAACCTGCCATTTAAGTCCCGGAATACGCGGGCATCGGGGTATTCTGGCACAATACCCATACCCACCTCATCGGCTACCATAATCAAGGCCCCGCTGAGCTGTGGCCAGATATTAATAAAATTTATAACCTGGTCCAAACAGGCCTGTTCGTGTTGCGGCGACCAGAGCGTTTCGGGCTGCCAATCCCCGGCATAAATCAGGTTTGTAACCCAGGTGCCGATGGAATCCACCAGGATGATACTGGGATGATGTCTCCAGTTCTGCAAGGCCTCTGCCAAACCGCAAGGTTCTTCTACGGTGTGCCAGTGTTCCGGGCGTCTGTCTTGATGTTTCTTGATGCGCTCTTTGAATTCCGTGTCACAGCCGATGCCGGTGGCTAGATAGAAAACGTCGCAATTATAAAATGATTCCATTTCCCGGGCCACCTCTTCAGCAAAAGCGCTCTTGCCGCTGCTGCTCCCTCCCAGGACCATGATTGTCTCCAACATGCTAAACCCCCTCGCTGTATAGCAGGGCATTGATAACACTAACCGCTATCGAGCTGCCGCCCCGGATGCCCACCAGGCTGATATAAGGCAGTTCAGTCTGCTCCGCCAACAAATCCTTGGATTCGGCGGCTCCGACAAAGCCAACCGGAGTTCCTACCACTAGAGCAGGTCGGCAAATGCCCTGCCGGCTCATCTTTAGAACCTCGAAAAGAGCGGTGGGGGCGTTGCCGATGGCTGCCACCGCTCCGTCCAATCGGCTGCCATACTGGCGCATTGCGGCTGCCGCGCAGTAATGTTCCATCTGTGGGCATTATCGATGGTCGGGGCTTCATTGATGGAGCAGTGTACCTGCCCCCCAAAGCCGACAAGCGGGCGGCATTAATCCCCGCTTTGAGCATGTTCACATCGGTAAAAACCGAGGCGCCTCCCCTGAGTGCAGTCCATCCGGATTGCACCGCCCGGGGATGAAAGCGCAGCAATTTTATGATATCAGGATCGCCGCTGGTGTGGATTACCCTTTTGACGACCTGTCTTTCCAGGGGTGAGAAATCCCAGCCAGGCAGAAATGTTTCGATTATCTCCATACTACGGTTCTCTATCTCCTGCGGGTTCCAGATTATGTTCATCCTCCCACCGCCTCGCCTTCCAAAAAAGCCTCAGAGATGCGATCCTGGATGATCTGCGCCAAGGCCGGGTGCCCGGCGAAATGGCGGGCCAAGATGAACTCGACAGCTGGGTAAGCCGCTTTCAGGCTGGACAGCTCCCCGGGTATGTCCTGGGTAACATGGTTGCCGGTAATTAAGAACAACGGTACTGCCACTATGCGATTAACCCCCTGGGATATCAAGCTGGATACTGCTGACTTAATGTCGGGGCTGCCGAATTGCATGAATGCCACTTCATAAATCACAAAGGGGTTGGCCTCCTGCACCTGGTGGGCCAGATTGAGCATCTCCGCGGTGGCCTCACTGCGGCGGCTGCCGTGCGCGATTAAAATCACACCGCTTTTCATGATAAGCACCCTTTCCTGGTAGATATGTATTTCACAAGCTCTGCAATGCTGTTCACTAACTTTGGATTTCCACAAGATGGCCGTCGGGCAGCTCTATCCGTACTGATTCAACCGAACGGTTCTGCAGAAGCCTGATTAGGGCCGCTTTGCTGCCCGCCGCTGCGCAGGTGCCGGTTGAATACCCCCATCGCATGGCCTTCATGGCCTCCACCTCCCGATCACGCCATTATCAACACCGGACAGCTGTTTGGGGCTAACGATTCCGGTGGCGGTAGCTAATGCAAGCCTCCACAAAGCGCCTGGCTGCAGCCGGGTTGGCACGCAGTTGCAGGTGCAAATAAGAGGCCACCAGAGAGCCTTCGGCATATCCGTCCCGGCGTGTTCCCCTGCTCATGCCGCCTTCCAGCTGGAATGCCTTTTGCTCGGGGCCAAGTCCCTTCAAAGCAGAATAATGGAACTCATGGCCCCGCACCACATCGCCCTGTTCTGCCATAACTGAATCCTGCAGGGCGGTAGCTTCAATATAACCGAGTTCCTGCAATTTTCTGGTCATGACTGTATCCGCCGGTACTACTCCCACCCCAGGCCAGGAATGCCCTTCCCAATCCTGAAGGGTCCGAGTCAGATACATCAGTCCGCCGCATTCGGCCAAAATCGGCATTCCCAGTTGGTGGGCCTCCTGAATGGATCTTTTCATGCTATTGTTGCCGCTTAATTGGGGCAGAAACATCTCCGGGAAGCCGCCCCCTATGTATATTCCATCCACTGCGGGCAAGGAGGCATCGTGCAACGGGCTGAAGTACTTTATCTCTGCTCCCAGTTCGTTGAGGTAGTCCAGACTATCCTGATAATAAAAACTGAAGGCAGCATCCCGGGCCACTCCGATAGTCGTCACAGTAGCAACAGGAGGTGAGTGCCAATATAAATCAAGCGGTGAGGCTTCTCGGGCCAGGGCCAGCACTGCTTCAATGTCCAGGTAAGCTTCAACAAGGTCGGCCAGTTTGTCGAGATGAAGGGCTAATTCTCCTTGTTCATCGGCGGGCAGAAGCCCCAAATGCCGCTCGGGGATGGCTATGGAATCCTGCTGGGGCACACATCCCAGTACTTTAACTCCCAATTCAGCTTCCAGATTGGGGGCTACCCATTCCTGATGGAATGCTGAGGCATGATTGAGAATCACTCCCTTAATTTCCACTCCCGGCTCATATTCCATAAATCCTTTGACAAGGGCCACGCAGCTCTGCGACATGTTGTTGACATGCACCACCAGGACAACCGGGGCCTTGAGCATTAGAGCCACCTGAGCGCTGCTGCCGGCGACACGCTCTCCGCGGAAACCATCGAAGAGCCCCATAACGCCTTCTATTATAGAGATCTCAGTCGAAGCGGCATTCTTGGCAAAAACCGTGTCCATCACCTCGGGCGTCATCATCCAACTGTCCAGGTTATGGGAACAACGCCCGCAGGCACGGGTGTGCAGACCAGAATCGATATAGTCCGGACCCACCTTGAAGGGCTGCACTTCAATTCCGCGCCTACGCAGGGCTGCCATTAAGCCTAGTGATAAGGTGGTTTTTCCGCTGCCGCTATGGACACCAGCGATCATCACACGGGGGTATTGCATTCTTCACACTCCAGTCAGACCAATACTTCAATCAGCACCACCCGTCTAACAGGTGATCCACCCACGCAGCACGGGGTTGTGACACGCGGGGACGTTTCGACGTTTCCCTTGTGTCATTTTTTGATTCAATTGCAATTTAGCGATATCTTACCGAGGTATTGGTATCAAACGGTCATTTAAGTGTTTAATTGATTGCCACGCTGTATAACCCGGGAGCCAAAGCGCTGGCGTATTTGGTCCATTATCCGGTCAATTTCTTCATACTTATAAGCTTCCTCAAACAGGCCTCCCTGTTCCCAATCTGGCACCGGTAATAATCTCCCCAGGCTGAGTCCGATCAGACGTATAGGGTGATTCCCCGTATAACTCTTATACAGCAATTCGTCGGCCACTTGACCGATCACCATGTCGGCATGGCTAGGGGCGATGGTACGGCTGCGGGTAACGGTTTTGAAGCTATTATAGCGCAGTTTAAGGGTTACTGTTGAACAATAAAGCTTATCGCGACGGAGTTTACGGCACAATTCCGCAGAAAATAAAGCCAACGTGCTTTTTAAGACAGGAATATCGTCAATGTCTTCAGCAAACGTGGTCTCCCTGCCCAAAGATTTGCGTTTCTCATTAATTTCAACCGATCGCCTGTCTATACCCCGGGCTAATTCCCAATAATGCTGTCCACTGCTGCCCAGCCTGGCTGACAGCCACCCCTCAGGGAGATCCTGTATATCACCTATTTTTTTAAGGCCCAGTTGCTCAAGATCCTGCCGGGCTTTTTCGCCCACACCCCAAAGGCGGGTAACCGGTAGAGGATATAGTATTTTTAGGGCTTTATCATGCGGAATAACAAACAGACCGTCGGGTTTGTCCAGTTCAGAGGCCAGTTTGGCTAAAAATTTGTTATAGGAAATTCCGACTGAAATTGTTACACCCAATTCGGTTTTGACCCTATATTTGATTTTCTTTCCAATTTCCACCGGGGCGCCAAAGAGCTTCTCTGTCCCGCTGACATCGAGAAAAGCCTCGTCTATGGACAATGGCTCCATAAGGGGAGAATAGGTGGAGAGAATGCCAAAAACCTGCTGGGACACCTCTAGGTAGCGCTTCATACGCACGGGCAGAAATATCCCCTGCGGGCATAAGCGCCGGGCCTGAGCTATAGGCATGGCGGAGCGTACCCCGAATTTTCTGGCTTCGTATGAGCAAGTTGAAACAACTCCCCGAGAGTCTGCCGAACCTCCGACTATCACAGGCTTTCCCCGCAGAGCTGGTTCGTCATGTTGCTCCACTGCAGCATAGAAAGCGTCCAGATCGCAATGAATTATATGGAGGGAATGTTCACTATAAGCTGCCATATTTACTTTCCCACAGCAATGACCTAATATAATGACTTTTAAAACTTTTGGTTTTATCCCGGGTTCCAACTGCTTATAAACTCTTAATTTTTCTTTTCGCTGGCTATCTGACGGCGGTATTCAGCCTGGAAGGTCCGGTCCCACATGGACGATAAAAAAGATTTTGTGATGGTCGATCATTAAAACTTAAATCGGCACCTTAACCAGCACATTTTCATCTCCGTGATTTGTATAAGCAATAGCACTTTTCTCCAAATCCAGCGGTTGCATTGGTGAATCTTCAGTATATATTATAACCCAGCCGGAGCCCTAAAAATGCCGCAAGTTGGAAGGAGCAATAAATCATGCTCTTTTCACGATATTGATAGCTACTCCGGTTAGGCGCGATATCTGCCCGCTGCAGAGCTGGGAACGGACTTATCTGTCAGATTATTCTCATGAAATTTATGAGCCGCATAATCTTGCTCTGAATTGGAGGGGTAATATAATAATACACTGCATAAAAGCCGCCTGCGTCAACATTTGAAGTGGTACCCATTGTCAGCAATTCTCCAGTAAATTAAAAAATGACACAAGGAAAGCGTCCCCCTTTATGCTCTGTTGGAGACCCCGGCTTCACCGAAGGTGGCCATCTCTTTGGTCAATTTTACTGCAGCCTCGAAGATAGGAAAGGTCAAAACCGCGCCGGTTCCCTCCCCCACACGCAAATCCAGGTGTAAAATCGGCTGCAGGCCCATGTATTCCAACATGATGCGATGTCCGGGCTCCTGTGACAGATGGGAGGCAAAGATGAAATAATTGCAGCGTTGGTCCATTTTGCAGGCCAAGAGGGCGGCGGCAGTGGAGATGAACCCGTCTATAACCACCGGTACACGGCGTGCCGCAGCACCTATGATGACTCCGGTTAATGCGGCGATCTCCAGTCCGCCCACTTTGGCCAGAACCTCCAGAGGCCGGTCGGGATTGGGCCGGTGCAGAGACAGGGCCTGCTCGATAACCTTAATCTTCTTCTGGCGCCCACTATCATTCAGTCCGGTACCGCGACCGGTTATTATATCCAAACCTACCCCGCTGTAAGCAGCCAGGATGGCACTGCTGGGAGTGGTGTTGCCTATGCCCATTTCCCCAGTGGCTATCAGGGTGGCTCCGCCATCAATTTCCGCCTGCACGGTTTCGATGCCAACCTCTATGGCGGCTACTGCCTCCTCTTCAGTCATAGCCGCTTCCCGGGCCATATTGCGTGTTCCCTCCCTGACCTTGCGCACATTCAGGTTGGGATGCTGTATAGCCGGGCCCAGAACCCCTACATCGGTGACTACCACCCTGGCCCCGGTATAATCAGCCAAGACATTAATAGCCGCCCCATTGTTGAGGAAATTCAGCACCATCTGCGGAGTTACTTCCTGGGGATAGGCACTCACTCCTTCCGCCACTACTCCATGGTCCCCAGCCATGACCAGAACCACTTTCGCTCCTAGATCGGGGATGGCGCGGCCTTGTATGGCTGCCAAACGCACCACGATCTGTTCCATGATCCCCAGGGCGCCCAGCGGTTTGGTGAGGCTGTCCAGGCGTTGCTGGGCTGCTTCTGCCGCCTCAAGGTCCGGTAATCCAATCTGCTGCAGGGTCGCGCTCAATAGTTCCATTTCTTCTGCCTCCTTCTTAATTTTCGACAAAAATAAAAAGTCCCCAAGCCTGTCAGGCTTGAGAACTTTGCCTTCATTCTCAACCGCATGTTTTTCGGGCAGGTCTCCTGACTACCGGATCAAACGCACCATTAAAAGCCTGCCTTCCCAGTTTCCCAGTGGCGGCTCCAAGCTCTCCGGTCACAGTGGCGGGTCCGTTCAGGTCTTGCACCTGATTCCCTATTATCCCCCTTGCGGGGGCACCCGAGACAAAACGTAGTTAGTTTTTTATATTATAAACACCACAACTGAATGGTGACAAGAGCAAAGTTTTTTATATGCGATCTAATGATTCGCTGCTCAATCCTCCTCAATTTGTGCGGCCTTTAAGAAGCATCGTGCCTCAGGGCTGCCCACCGGCCATTTTATACACTCCAGGCGGTTTATCACGGCAATCAGTTGCTGCCCTATCATGGTTGGCATTCCGGCCTCCTGACTCAAAAGGCCTATTACCTTGATTATATACTCGGCCTGCTTTTCTCCCCGGATCCACTGCAAGGTGATGTCAAACACATCCTTCAGGGTCGCGGTCACATCAATCCCGGTGCCCGCCACAGAATAGGCCCGCCGCTGTGGGTGGCGGCAATTTTCTTCACCCAGTATGTAGCTGCAGGCCTCCTCGCCACAACCTTGACAGTGGCCACAGGTCATAAAAAACAGATAGTCTTTATAATCGGCCATCACAGCATATCCCAATTGATTAAGAAAATTTGACAACACATTATCCTGCACACTGAAATCATCGCGGGCTATCTCCACAGGTTTGAATCTAGAAAGAAACCTGGCATAAATGAGAATAGCGTGGGGGTTTTTTTGCGCTGCCTCTGCAATCGCAGGCGCATGAGGCGGGCATCCTCCGGAGCCATAATCCGGGCAGCCGTCTCGGCAATACCCGGTAATACGATCATAATCATGGCAGATCCGGGCGGATTTTATCACCCGATATCCGATCTCCAAAGGAATATGGGGGTGGTGAGGGTCGGTATATATAATCCACATGGCCATCCTCCTGAATATCCCGGTTTGTGGTAATATATTTGACAAGTGCTGTCGTTAATCCTTCGAAGGCTAATTATGAATTACTTGGCGAGCCGATGCCATCTGGGCCAAAGCATCGTGTGGAAGAGTTAATTTAACCCGTCCTGCTCGTTATTGGGGACGCTGTGATTCATCTCTTCCGAAGAGGCGGAATACCTTAACGCATCAAATTTTTCTCCGCTGAGCAGGCAAGGCTCATCTTTACCACAACGAGGAGAGGAACGAGGCATGTCGGTACGCAAGATAGGTGCAAGGCAAAAGAACCGTTTCCATGCCTTGCCTGAAAGAGGTGTGTGAATGATAGAAAGCAAATCATTGGATAGTGTCGCCTGGCAGCCCACTCCCTTGGGAGGGCGCTCGCGGATGCTGCGGAATGTTCCCGAACTGCGCCTGGTCAACCTCCTCTTAGCCTGCGGAGAGGAAGTTGCCAGCCACCTAGCCCCAGTAGAAGTTGTATTCGTAGTCAGAAATGGCCGGGGTACGATAGTCGTGGATGGAACATCCCAGCTGGTCAGTAAAGACAGCTATCTGGTATGCCCCAGGGACCGGGAGCGTTCCATCCTGGCCGATCAAGGGGAGGATTTGGATCTCCTGGTGATTAGGTGCCCCAACCTCTAACCGCTCAGACATCGGCCTTGATTTCCAGCTGGGTCTGCATAAAATCTTATGGGGCTGGGTATAGATGTGCTTTGACCCCCAGATATCTGCGTTCTGGTTTTTCACACCTTAACAGCCACATTGGTTTCTAACAGATTAGGCCTCAGCCCTGGCGGGGCCCTCCTGTACCGTATTTGTGTATCGTCATTTTGCCCATGCCAGCACAGCGATAAGTGTCAGCGGCTATATTCTTCTTAATTAGACATTATTATATCCGTTTCCGCAGATGCTTCATTATTCTCAACTATTAACGCCCCATCAGGCTCGACCCTCTCCAGCATTATTTCAGCGCGCCTTCCAGTAGACTAGTTCTTTTACTGCTTTTGACAGGTTGATCTGAAAACTCAGTATGAGATTAGTCCTTAACGGGCATGATTTGTCTATGTCCACCCGGCTTAGGTGGACATGACAATAAAAGGACTTGAGGTTTGACCTCGAGTTGAATTTTTGGAGGGATTTCTAAATTGATCGGCAAAGTAAAATGGTTTAGTGACAGCAAAGGATTTGGATTTATTGAAGCTGAAACCGGACAGGACGTTTTTGTGCATCAGTCCGCCATTCAGAGCAGCGGGTTCCGCTCCCTGAACGAAGGTCAGACCGTCAAATTTGATGTTACTTCCGGGCCTAAAGGCCAGCAGGCCTCCAACGTGCACATCGTCTCCTAGTCAGTCTGATAAATGACGACCGTGGGGCGCGGGACAACCCGTGCCTCATTTTGTTTGCTATTTACCCACCCCCCCACCTTAAACCCAACCATTAGCGCCTTGCCCGGGCACCCGCTTTCATCGCCCTTCAATCATTTTTAACCGCAGATATTATTATGCTGAAATTAAAATTCCTGACGTAATTTGTGTCTTTTGTATACACTAGTGTATTTTCACAATTACATTTATTGCCTATTCTTCATCCTGATCCGGTACGACAATTTTCGGTTTTTATAGTCAATTAAGCCGATAGATTTCGTTTTTCGCTTAAGTTCACTGCTCTTTGTCGACAAAGTACACCAAACAGGCAGGTATTTTTAAATATATCACGAAATAATTATGTACCGGAACTGGCATCAAAAGTCAGGGGATATCTTTTGTTTTTATGACTTTGAAAGGAGGTGAAACAGTGGCTACCATCCAGGATATTATTAATTCTTATAAGGACAAACCAGGGGGAATAATAGAAGCCTATCACGCTGTACAGAGGGAATACAACTATCTTCCTGAGGAAGCGGTTGAATATGCAGCGCGGGTGTTCGGTATCTCTGCTGCCCAGGCGTTCGGAGTGGCAACATTTTACTCTTACCTCTCAGTCGCCAAAAGAGGCCAGTATATCATCCGTATGTGTGAAAGCGCGCCTTGTCACATAGCCGGCGCCGACATTCTCATCAAGACCTTCGAAGATGAATTGGGAATTAAGGTGGGCGAAACTACTGCGGATGGCAAATTTACCCTGGAATTAACTGAATGTGTGGGACAATGCCAGGGAACTCCAGTTATTACCATCAATAGCATGCCTTACGTAGACATGAATCCAGAACAAGTACCGGCGGTGTTAGCCTTATGCAAGTAACTTAATAATGAAAGGAGGGAAAAGGATGGCTGCAGAGATGCGCATCGTATTGCGCAATGCCGATCAGATCAATCCTGACAAGATTGAGGATTATGTGCAAGCCGGCGGTTATAAAGCTCTGGAAAAAGCCCGCAGCATGGCGCGAACTGATTTGATCGCCGAAGTAAAGAAGTCAAATCTCAGAGGCCGCGGCGGCGCCGGTTTCAATGCCGGTATGAAATGGAGCTTTGTTCCCGAGGCTCCGGTCAAATACGTGGTTTGCAACCTGGATGAAGGGGAACCAGGAACCTACAAGGACCGTACCATCGTGGAAAAAGACCCGCAGCGTTTGTTGGAAGGCATGGCTATATGTGGCCACGCTATCAATTCCAATCAAGGCTACATCTACTGCAGGGGAGAGTATCCTTATGTGGTGGACTTGCTGCGTCGAGCCATCGATCAGGCTAGAAGTAGCGGAGTCCTGGGGGACTTTAATATCGAAGTCCGCATGGGCGGCGGCGCTTATGTGTGTGGTGAAGAAACCGCTTTGATTGAGTCGATAGAAGGTCACCGCGGTGAACCGCGCTTCAAGCCCCCGTTTCCGGGAGTATCCGGATTGTGGGATAAGCCCACGGTGGTGAACAATGTGGAAACCTTTGCCAATTTGCCCGATATTGTGATGCGGGGGGGAGCGTGGTTTGCTTCCATCGGAACGCCAAGCTACCCGGGGACCAAGGTTTTGACCCTGACCGGTGATGTGGTCAATCGTATTCCCATTGAAGTACCGACCAATACAACCATCCGCGAAGTTATTTTTGATTTTGGTGGGGGAATACGCGGAGGTAAGAAGTTCAAGGCGGTACAAATCGGAGGGACCTCAGGCGGATTCATTCCCGAATCATTATTGGACACACCTATCGACGCGGATTCCATGAGGAACATCGGCGCCACTCTCGGTACCGGGGCGGTTTTAGTCATGGACGAAACCCGTGATATCATCGATATCGTAACTCGCATTTCGAAATTTTTTGAACATGAATCCTGTGGAAAATGTAACCCCTGCAGAGAGGGCACTTTCCGTGCCTATGAGATCATGAAGAAAATTAACAAGGGCCAGGCGGCCCCGGCAGATTTGGATAAACTGGCTCTGCTGTCCCGAGTGATGACCAAGGCGTGTCTGTGTGGACTGGGTCAGGCAGCTCCCGGCCCCATTCTGACCACCATGGAGCATTTCAAAGCGGAATACCAGGCCAGACTGCAAATCTAACGGAAAGGAGGGAAAGCCATGATTACTCTGACCATTAATGGCAGAGAAATACAAACTCCCCGAGGCAGCACCATTCTGGAAACTTGCCAGGCTGCAGGTATACCTGTGCCTACACTTTGCTATGACCCTGACCTGCGTTTGGCAGGCTCCTGCCGTATGTGTCTGGTCGAAGTTAAAGGACGCCCTTTATTTGTGGCCTCCTGTGTAACCCCGGCAGAAAACGGCATGGTGATAGAAACTGACAGTCCCGACATCGTAGAAGCTCGCAAAGTTATATTAGAGCTTCTGGCGGCGCGGCACAATTTTAATTGTCAGGTGTGCGAAAAAAATGGCGACTGCAAGTTCCAAGACTACTGCTACCAATATGGCGTCAAAGATAGCCGTTTCGAAGAAGGCGGACGTCACCTATATCCGATTGACGATCCCAATCCTTTCCTGGAGAGGGACTACAACAAGTGCATTATGTGCACCCGCTGTGTCAGGGCTTGCGAAGACATCACCGTAGCCCGGGCCATAAATGTCAAAAACCGCGGGCATAATGCTAAAATCTCAACCTTCTTGGACGGCAACCTGTCCGACTCCCCCTGCGTATTCTGCGGACAGTGCGTCATGGTATGCCCGGTAGGGGCTTTGACCAGCAAGGTCAGCGCCGGACTAGGCAGATGCTATGAAGTTGAAAAGGTCCTGACCACCTGTACCTATTGCGGAACCGGCTGTACCCTGGAACTGAATGTGAAGGATGACAAGGTGGTAGGCGTAACCTCCAACCGCACCGTGGAAGGAAGTCCGGTTAACAAAGGCGCTCTGTGTGTGAAAGGACGTTTCGGCTGGGATTTCATTAATTCCCCCGATCGCCTCACCACGCCGCTCATTAAGGAGAACGGTCAATTCAGAGAGGCCAGCTGGGATGAAGCCCTGGATCTGGTAGCCAAACGTCTGGGAGAAATCAAAGCTCAGCACGGCGCTGATTCCATTGCTTTGTTCAGTTCTGCCCGAGTCACCAATGAGGAGAATTACCTGGCACAGAAATTTACCCGCGCTGTTCTGGGAACTAACAATGTAGATCATTGCGCCCGTCTCTGACACTCCGTTACTGTCTCCGGTCTGGGGGCGGCATTCGGAAGCGGTGCGATGACCAATTCCATCGGCGAACTGGAAAAAGACGCCAACTGTATCTTTGTGATTGGATCCAATACCGTTGAGAATCATCCGGTCATTGGGATGAAGATCAAGCACAACAAGTTGTATAACGGGGCCAAGCTGATCGTAGCCGATCCGCGCCGCACCGATCTGGCTGAGATAGCCGACGTATACATGCCGCATATACCGGGTTCAGATGTAGCCCTGGTAAATGCCATGATGAATGTCATTATAAGTGAAGGTCTGGCTGACCAAGCCTTTATCGCGGAACACACTGAGGGTTACGAAGCCATGGCCGCCCTAGTGGAGAAATTCACCCCTGAATTCGCTGAACCGATCACCGGCGTACCCGCTGAGGACATCAGGGCCGCAGCCCGTGTCTATGCCCAGAGCGGCAATGCGGTGATCTGTTATGCCATGGGCCTCACCCAGCACCGTACTGGAACCGACAATGTCAAATCAGTGTGCAACCTGGCTATGCTGACCGGCAATATTGGACGCCCTGGCACCGGCGTTGACCCCTTGCGCGGGCAAAACAACGTACAGGGGGCATGTGATATGGGCGCACTCCCGGTGGTGTATACAGCTTATCAGAACGTCACCAATGAAGCCGCGCGAGTCAAGTTCGAACAGGCCTGGGGAGTCAGCCTGCCTGCTGAAAATGGTCTGGTTCTCACCGAGGTCATCAACAAGGCTTACCATGGTGAAATGAAAGCCTTATATGTCTTCGGCGAGAATCCTATGATGAGCGACCCTGATCTCCACCATGTCGAAGAAGCCTTGGAAAAACTGGATTTCCTGGTGGTGCAGGACATATTCCTAACCGAAACCGCCAAATATGCCGATGTGGTGTTGCCAGGCTCATGTTTCGCGGAAAAGAATGGCACCTTCAGCAACACCGAGCGTCGGGTGCAGCGGGTTCGTAAAGCCGTTTCCGCTCCGGGACAGGCTCGCGCCGACTGGGAGATTATCTGTGAAATTGCCAACCGTATGGGTTATGCCATGAACTATGCTAATGCCGAAGAGATCTTTGAAGAAATCAGAGGCCTCACCCCCTCCTATGCGGGAATCAACTATGCCCGTCTGGAGAAGGGCGGCTTGCAGTGGCCTTGCCCCACCGAGGAGCACCCGGGCACACCGTTCCTGCACAAAGACGGCAATTTCAGCAGAGGCAAGGGGGCTTTTGCCGCCATTGACTATATTCCTCCTGGTGAACAGCCTGATGAAGAATATCCCTTGATTCTCACTACCGGACGCAGTCTGTTCCATTACCACACCGGAACCATGACCCGCCGCGCCTCAGCGTTGGACACCCATAAACCTGAGCCTGAACTGGAGATCAATCCGATAACGGCCGCATCAAAAGGAATTCAAGATGGTGATTTGGTCAGGATCTCAACCCGCCGAGGCGGCCTGAACATCAGGGCTAAGTTGACCAGCATGGTTGCGCCTCAGGTTGTGTTTATGACCTTCCACTTCGCTGAAGCCGCCGCCAACTGGCTGACCAGTTCGGAATTCCTCGATCCAGTTGCTAAAATACCGGAATACAAAGTTTCAGCATGTAAAGTAGAGAAAATCTAGCGGCCTGTAATTATTTACAGGTGATGCTGGTTAAAGGGATTATATGTTAGCGCTTCACAAAACGCCAAACACAATAAGGAAGGGGAAATCTAAAGATGAATTGTTTCGCTCCCGGAGAAGTAGCAGGCAATGCCTGCAATGTCAGCGCAACAAAAGCAAAGCTGTCATTTGGCAAATTGTTTATCCTAGGCATTCTGGCCGGCGCCTACATCGGCTTCGGCGCCAACCTGGCCACAGTGGTCGGCAATGACATTCCTAAATACCTGGGCAACGGCATTGGCCAACTCCTGTTCGGCGCTGTGTTCAGCACCGGGTTGATGCTGGTGGTCATTGGCGGCGCCGAATTGTTCACCGGCAACAATATGTTTATGATGATTGGCGCCATGAATGGTTCCTGTAGTTGGGGAGACCTGCTGAAGAACTGGGTCGTGGTATGGATAGCCAACTTTGTGGGTTCACTGTTGTTGGTTTACATCGTAGCGGGCGGATTTTATGGAGTCGGGCCGGATGGCGCGGTTTCGTTAGGATTGTTTAAAGGCGCCGTGGGGGCCAAGGCCTTGGCGGTGGCCAAAGGCAAACTGGAACTGACCTGGAGCGCCGCTTTCTGCCGGGCTATCCTCTGCAACTGGCTGGTGTGTATGGCGGTTTGGCTGGCTCTGGCCAGCAAAGATGTGGTAGGGAAAATATTCGGAATCTTTTTCCCCATCATGGCCTTTGTGGCCAGCGGTTTTGAGCACAGTGTGGCCAACATGTTCTTCATCCCCATGGGCCTGGTTGTGGCTCAGATCCCGGCCATCGTGGATGCCGCCGCCGC
>DHGD01000101.1:24258-27181 GCA_002402575.1 Syntrophomonas sp. UBA4807 | reverse complement strand
TTCCTGCTATTTAAAAACGTTTTGGGAAATTTTTTTGAAAAATATGGGCTTAAACTCTTATATACATTTTGCCTGTTAAAATTAGCTTTTATTCATCAAGTCCCATTTTTACGGCATATACCATATTTTCCCGTAAATGTAACCTCCATCCTGTGTTCAAAAACGCTTGAAACAGCTGCCTTCCCCTAATAATTCCTGAATATCGGGGTTGATCCCAGTTCCAGGACCTCTATGGCAAGCTGGCGGTTTTCGCACTCGCTTTTCAACAACCCGGCTAGCAATGGCATCATATGCTTTTCCAACTCCTGATGACCGGCGTCGATTATGCTGATCCCTCTTAATCGTGCCTCCTGGGCTTCATGGTATTTTACATCCCCAGTGATCACCACATCCGCCAGTTGGGGGGATATTCGGGATAACATCGAACCCCCGGACCCACTTATGAGCGCCACCCGTTCCACCTGCCGCTGGCTGTTGCCTACCACTTTTAGCCCCTGGCAGGCCAGGATCTGTTTCACCCGCCCGGTCAGGTCGTCTAAAGTGCAGATTTGCGGCAAACGCCCCTTACGGCCCATACTGTAGGTTCGCCCCCGGTTGATCAAAGGGAAAACATCGTAGGCCACCTCTTCATAAGGATGCGCTGTCTGCATGGCAACAATCACGCTTGTCAAACCATGTTTTTCGACCACCGTTTCCAAGCGGTACTCTGCCACTTCCTGCATTACTCCGGCTGAACCGATGTAGGGCTGACTCCCCGCTTCTGGCCGGAAGGTGCCGATGCCTGGGGTGCGAAAAGTGCAGGCTGAATAGTTGCCGATATGTCCTGCCCCGGCGGCGGCCATAGCCTGCTGCACCTCTTTGACATGGCTTGCCGGAACATAGACCACGATTTTATAAAGCTGCTCCTCCAGATCAGCAAACAGTGGTTCGATATGCTGCAAACCCAGCATTTCGGCAAGATGCTGATTTAATCCCCGGGGGGCGGCATCTAGGGTGGTATGCGCCGAATAAACCGCGATGTTTTGAGAAATGAGTTGATATATCATCTGGCCCCAGGCGGTGTCGGCATTAATACCTTTAATGCCATTAAAGAACAACGGATGATGAGTGATGATCAGATCCAAATCAGCATTTAGGGCCTGCTTTATAACCTCCGGCTCCAGTTCCAAGGTCACCCCGATCTTTGTCACCGCCGCGTGATAAGAACCCACCTGCAGTCCGCAGTTGTCCCAGGAAGCGCTCAAATAGGGCGGATAGTGCTGCTCCACAATGGCGACAATATCTTTAACCGTGTTTGTCATTTATGATATCCTCCAATTCTTGGCACATGGATTGGTATAGGTTGTGCTTGGGGCGGGTTGCGACAAGGCTTGAAAGAGCCAGGCTGTCCGCCAGGTTTTTAAAGCGAGACCGGCAATAAGACAAATAGGCCAGTTCCGCGGAACCGCGGGAGCGAAGTATGTGCGGCCCCACTTGCTCTTGCAGCGGGGTGAGCCGGTAAGGCCTGCTTCCGGGACAATAGCTCATGAGAATAAAGAAACGATTCCTGAGCCGCACTACCCGCTCCTCTAGCAGGTCCCAGCCTCTAGCGGCGAGAATACGGCGCACTGTCACCGGCCTGCTCATGGGCTGTAAGACCACTCTTTCAAAGGAAGCGCTGTGAAGCCAGTCGCGGCCGAGTATGTCCGCTACCAGATCGCCTCCCATTCCCATGATTACAACTGTTTTTACCTCTGCTGGCTGCAGCGGTTCCAGTCCATATCCCTGCCGCACTTCGATTGAGCCCGAACAGGGCGAATGCCGGATATTGTCGCAAGCCCGGCGATAAGGACTGTCGCCCCATTCGGTAGCTATGACCCGCGGGGATATTCCAGCGGCCAGGAGATATATAGGCAGTTGGCCGTGGTCGGTGCCGATATCCGCCACCGCACTCCGGGGTATGATCATCTGACTGGCAGCCAGAAGGCGCGGGTCCAGAGTAGCCATGATGGGTCCTTTCAATGTATTATAGTTAATATAAACCAGTAAATCCTGTACAGCAAGCTGTTGCCATTTATGTCACTACTGTGGTTACTGCCGCAGTGTTTAAGGGGGTATGGCCTTGGTAACAAATCATGTCATAACTTGTTTCCTCGAGCATGACAACAAGATCCTGCTTCTAAAACGCAGTTCCCAGGTTGGTTCCTACCAGCGCAAATGGGCGGGCATAAGCGGCTATCTGCCTGAGGGCCGCAGTGCCCTCAGCCAGGCTTATTTGGAAATAGAAGAGGAGGCCAGCCTTAACAGTGAAGACCTGGTTTTGATTAAGTCAGGCACTGTCTTGGAAGTGCCGGACTCGTCAGCAGATTCGCTGTGGCTGGTGCATCCCTTCCGTTTTTTCGTCAAGAGCCCGCGCCGCATCATTGTTGACTGGGAGCATGTGGAATACCAGTGGATAGAGCCACCGGATATAAAAAAGTTCGACTGTGTTCCCATGCTTTATGATACCTGGCTGAAAGTTGCCGATGCCCAGCCATAAAATAAAAGCCCTGGCACTGGACCGGCAGCATGGAGCCAGTTTTCTGCTGCGCCAGGCTTTGTTGCTATTGAAAGATGAGGCTGCCGAGTTGCCTTGCACTAATTGGCGGGATTACTTACAGGCTCTGGAAGTGGTAGCCTGCCGCCTGCAAGATATCAGGCCAACCATGGCTTCAATATATAATGGCTTGCAGCTTTTCCGGCACGGCCTGGCGGGATTGAGAGCCATAGACCAGCCCCCTCATCCGGTAGAGGCGGTAAGTATTCTGGTAGATGGTATTTTGGCGGAGTTGGATCAGATTTACAGCCTGACGGTGAAAAATGGCTCTGACATGATTAAATCCGGCCTCCGCCTGGTTAGCTGCAGCTTCAGTGCCACGGTTGGCTCGGCCCTTTTGCAGAGTGC
>DHGD01000101.1:0-24250 GCA_002402575.1 Syntrophomonas sp. UBA4807 | reverse complement strand
TGATGGCATCTACGCTGAGGCCCCGGGTTAAATGCCGGGTAATTACTGCTGAAGACCTGGAAGCCAATCTTTTAGGCGTGGATTTTGCTCTGGTGGGAGCGGACAGTATTTTCCGCGACGGTTCTGTGGTCAACGGACACCCCAGTCTGCGACTGGCTCAGGCTTGCCAAGTCAATAACATTCCCTTCTACTGCTTGTGCGAATCTCACAAGATCACCACCCAGCCGCCGGTTCTACCCCTGGAGGCAGGCTTCGACCTCATCCCCGCTCATTTAGTAAGCAAGATCATTACTGAGAAATCCGCTGCAGCTCCTTAGGCTGCTGAATAGATCCCCAGGCCTACACCACCACCCTCTCCCGGGCCGGTTTGAGGGTGGTTTCCCATTTGCGGCAGCGGTCTCCCCAATAGGAAAGAACCTGGTGGTCGCGCATGATGCAGGCCACCTCGCAGAGATTGGGACATCCCTGGCAGTCTAGACTGCGGGTTTGGAATTCCCCCTGGAGGATAAAATTGTCTCCCTTAAAACGGGTGCCGCGGCTGGCTGCTACAGCCTCACCAGCCAGTATGGCCGCACCGATGGCGCCCATGACATCGTGATCATCTGGAACCGCAACCGGGAGTTTCAGGGCTTTTTCGAAGGCCTTCCTGATGCCGCGATTAGCCGCCACCCCGCCTTGAAACACCACCGGGGCTGCGATTTTCTTACCCTTGCCCACATTGTTTAGATAGTTCCTTACCAAAGCTTCGCAGAGGCCCATAAGTATATCGCTCATGGGATAGCCCATTTGCTGCTTATGAATCATGTCTGATTCGGCAAAAACCCCGCAGCGGCCAGCAATACGTACCGGACGTGAAGATGCCAGAGACTCTTCACCCAGTTTTTCTATGGCGATTCCCAGCCGAGCCGCCTGCTGATCCAGAAACGACCCAGTTCCAGCGGCACATACGGTGTTCATGGCAAAGTCATAGACAATGCCGTCTCGTAAAATGATAATTTTGGAGTCCTGCCCGCCGATCTCTATAACCGTCTGGCAATCCGGGGCATAATGACAGGCTGCCACCGCATGAGCAGTTATCTCGTTTTTAACCACATCCGCCCCCAGCATGATGTCTGCCAGATGGCGTCCGCTGCCAGTTACGCCTACCCCTGAAATACTGGCTTCATCAGGCATCTTACTGTTCAGCAGCTGATAACCTGTGCGGATGGCCTGCACCGGATTGCCATTGGTGCGCAGATATACTTTAGCCTGGACCACTTGCTGTTGATCCAGAAGAACAAAATTGCTGCTGACAGATCCAATATCAACCCCTAGCATGTACTGCACAAACATTTCCTCCTTGTTGAACATCACTGTAGTCAGCCTGGAGCGCTTTGCGGCGCCGCAGCATATCGGCGAATGCCTCCAGACGTGTTTGTATACCGGCGGTTCCGGAGTGTTCATCGAAATATATGGTCATACAGGGAATATGCTCCTCTTTGGACACCCGCAGCAATATGGTCTGAGCCACTATCTCCGGCATACAGGTCAAAGGGCCTACTTGAATGACGCCATCATAGCCCTGTTGAGCGAAGTCCACGGTGGCGCCCACGGTTTCACGCCCGTGACCGCCGACACTACAGGGCAGATAAGGCCGGGCACAAGCATTTATATGGGTGGTACGCGACTTGAACAAATGCCCTTTAAAAAGGTTATCATTCAACCATTCGGTCAATTGAACGGAGTTGGTTACTTCGGCGTTGAGCCGGCCCAGGCTGCGGGCTATGTTCTGATTGGAAAAAGGCTCCAAAACGGTATAAACCTCCCCCACCAAGCCGATGCGCAGCAACGGCTCATGGTGCCGGGGCAGATTTTCCCAGCTTAGCATGGCCTGGGCCAGGATATCATCTATAGCCTTGCGGCTCCCGGCCTGGTCAATATGCGACAATACTTGCTCCCAGAGCTGTTCAGCCCGATCTTTGTCTATGGTTCGGGGCAGGGTATACAGATAGCGTTGTTCGGCCTTTTCAAGGGCGGCCATTTTATACCAGGCGAACCTGACAGCCTGTACCGCTTCCAGGAAAGAGACCTTTTCCCCCAAGCGCTTGAGCTGGTCCAGCAGCTGGGAGATTTTGGAGTCAGGGGCTTCCAGGATAACCATCTGAAAATCATAGCCCAAATCATTCAATATATCTCTCTGAACCTGAGCATAATATCCGAATCGGCAAGGCCCCCATCCTCCTGCCATGACGATGGTATCGGCGCCGGACTCTAAAGCCTCTATATAGTTGCCCAGACCGATTTTCAAAGGCAGGCAGGTAAATTCAGGGGCGTATTTGATGCCCAGAGCCAGAGTATGCTGACTTATGGGAGGAGGAACCACCACCTCCCGGTGCAGTCCCTCCAATAGGGATTTAACGACAATGTGCATGAATCCCATATGCGGAAAGGTCACTTTCAAGCTTTTGCACCTTCTTTCTTCTCAACATATCGCAGAAGGCCTCAAGTCTGGTAACCAGTCCGCCCTCACCGCTGTGCTCGTCAATTGTGACCAGCATGAAGGGTTTATGCCTTACCTTGCGGCCTACAATGTCACCCACCATAGAATCCGGTCCACAGCCAAAACAGGCCAGATAAACGATGCCGTCTATATCCGCACTCTGATCCATTACCAGAGCGGAACCAAGCATTTTGCGCCCCAGGGTCCAGAACATTTTTTTGGGTATTTGAGCGGCGGCTTGTTCCACCGCATCGCGCGGGCAGGATTCCAGCAAGACCGCTTTGCAGCCCAGGCCGCGCAGCCGTTCAATCAGCTGCAAGCTGACGGCAGGGTCATAAAGGGAATAACCGTGCCCTAAAACCCCCACGGTGAGATCGCCAGAATTAAGTTCTGCCTGCTCCAGGCAGTAATTCTCCCATAACTCTATAGCTTCATGCTGAGTATAGCCCTGCCGGGTCAAAACGCACAGGCTTTTCAACGCTTGTAAACCGTGTTCATAAGCGGATTTCACCTTTCTGCGGTCAGCATTGAACAAAGCTCCCACCCGGTAAATATCCTTCCACAACTGCCGGGTATCACGGCTGCAGTCGATGGTAATGTCTATCAACGGGGGACAATCGGGCAGGCTGGCCCGAATCATATCCGGTATGCCCATAAACTTGGGACAGATATAGCTTCTGTACTCGATGCTCACCAAACGGGGAGCCATTATGTAATCCGGTCGGAGCTGTATTAGTTCGTGGATATGTCCGAAATAGACTTTAATCGGCAGGCAGCATTCATCGACGGTATGGACTATGCCCACATCGATGGTCTGCCTGCCGGTGGAGCTTGAGGTCACCACTTCAGCCCCCAGGTCTCTGAAAAAGGTTTTCCACAAGGGATATTGATAGAAATAGAACAATCCCCGTGGTATGCCTACTTGTGTCATTTTGGATTTTCCCCCCCTGTTTGGTTAGCGTTTTGCGGATGCGGTTTAGGCTTATGCCTGGCACGGTCAATAATCTCCTGCAAACAGCGGCTGGTTATACCCGCCCCCTGCTCCTTGTCATCCAGGCCGTTCATTTTACCCACATCACCGCAACCGATGACCATGACCTCGGGGTGCTTGTGCATAATTTCCACGGTGTCGCCCTGCAAAAGAGGGGACAGCGGTTGGCTGTTGCCGGCTTTGTTTACCGGATGGTCGACTACCTTTCCCTGAGCAGTCACTGAGCACTCCACCGGCACCCCTTTGACTCTAGTATTGGAGGCCACCGCCAAAACCCCCAGTACATTGATCCGCGGTTCACGCAAAAGGCACTCCATGACTTCTTCCCCAGGCCCCACTCCCCGCTGGCCGTGATCATCCACCGAGACTACTACCGGCGCTTTGGGGGCTTGCAAAACATATCCCACCGTTTCCGGGCCGCTCAACGGAGTAGGATTCCCGGCGCTGGGGCGCAGAAAAAACAAATCCAGGTCATAACAGGCGATTTCAAGGGCCACCTGTGCGGCGGCATCACCATCGGTAACTATTATTACCGGCACCTGTTTCATTCTTTAACCCGGGGATTAAAAATAACCGCCACCACATAACCGAACACAATAGCTGAGGTTATACCCGCAGCAGCCGCCTCCACCCCGCCGCTGAAAGCCCCCAGTAACCCTCGCTGCTCTACTGCCTTAAGAGTGCCTTGCACCAATAGGTGGCCAAATCCGGACAAAGGTACGGTAGCTCCTGCGCCGCCCCAGTTTACCAGGGGCTGGTATAGTCCCAAGCCGCTTAAGATGGCGCCGGAAGTAATATAACCGACCAGGATATGTCCCGGTGTGATATTGGGTTTGGTAACATCCATCACCACCTGACCGATCATACACAACAAGCCGCCTACCAAAAATGCCATATATAATGGAACCATATGTCTGTCTCCTGTTCTTCACCACAACTCAATGGCGACTGCATGAGCGATGCCGGGAATGGACTCGCCTTGGAAAGCAGTTATCGGACTCATCAGTGCTCCAGTGCAAATCAACAGCAGTTTTCGCAACTCGCCGCCCCGCATCTTCTTCAACAACGGGCCGCACAGCATACAGGCTGAACATCCGCAACCGCTGCCCCCGGAACCGACCGCTTGCTCCCGGTCATATAAGAGCACCCCGCAGTCGCTGTAATTGGGGCTGACAATACCTTCACGCACGAAAAGCTGGCGGGCGATGGCCGAACCTACTTTGCCCAGATCACCGGTCACGATCAAATCATAGTAGTCTCCAGATAGAGCCATGTCGTCAAGATGCGTTTTAATGGTGTGCACCGCGGCTCCTGCCATGGCGCTGCCCATATCCGAGGCATCGGTTTGCCCCATATCAATTACTTTGCCTACGGTGGCGGCTTTAATATATGGACCACTGCCCCTGGCTTCCAGCAATACCGCGCCAGCAGCGGTGGCAGTCCACTGAGCGGTCTGGGCTTTTTGCACACCTTGTTCAGTGGGGAAACGATACTGCCGCTCGGCAGTATAGTGATGGCTGCAGGCCGCAGCCACGATACGTTCAAAGTAGCCTCCGTCCATCAGCATAGCCCCTACGGTCAGGCTTTCGGCCATAGTGGAACAGGCGCCGTAAAGACCCAGAAAAGGAATTGCCAGGTCACGGGCGGCGAAATTTGAGGCCACAATTTGGTTGAGAAGATCCCCGGCCAAAAGCAGTTCCGCGTCATCGGGGCGGAAGTTGCGTTTATCCAGCGCCCTTTCTATGGTATTGCGAAGCATTTTATATTCGGCTATCTCCCAGGTTTTCTCCCCGAAGATATAATCATCCATAACCGCATCAAAATCTCTTCCCCACGGCCCCGCGCCTTCTTTGGGGCCGACTACCGAAGCCCAGGCGGTAATGGTGGGAGGAGTATCAAATACCACGGTTTGCTGTCCGCGTTTTTTTCTGCCCGGCATACGCGCATCTCCCCGTATCTAAGAAGTTAAAAAGACTTTAATAAGTCCCATCAGGACCGCCACCACAAATCCAAACACCAGAGTAGGCCCGGCTACGGTGAAAATCCTGGCGCCCACCCCGAAAATATAGCCCTCCCTTTTAAACTCCAGAGCCGAGGCCACGATGGCATTGGCAAATCCGGTAATCGGCACGATCGAGCCCGCTCCGGCACGTTGTCCCAGTTGATTGTAATAGCCCAGCCCGGTGGTCAGGGCGGCAAGAAAAATAAGAATACAAGAGGCCGCCGAACTAGCGTCCGCCAGACTGACTCCGCGGCCGACCATGAGGTTCACCATCCACTGGCCCAGAGTGCAAATCAAACCTCCGACCACAAAAGCCCATAGCAGGTTACGGGCTAATTTGGGCTTGGGTCTGAACTGGCTGGCTAAATCTTCATATTCTTGTCTCTCGATCTGTATAAGTTTTTGCTCTGGGCTCTGCACCAGTGTCCCTCCTTGCAATGCATATATTATGCTCTTATATAGCGGTTATTATTCAAACCAGCGAAAGGCCTGGAAATAACCTTCCAGGCCTTTCTAATTTTTTCGGGCAGTGTTATTCAGTATAAGCGATTTTAACGTCGGCTTTGTATTCCACGATGTGGTCACAGTGACAACCCGCGGTCCAATTAATGACCTCTACTCCGGAAATGTTCGGAAACTTCTTTGATGCTTCAGAAACTGCCTGTTCTACGGCATGCTGCCAGCTCTGATTGGATTCGCCGACGAATTCTGCTACTCTCACCTGCAAAAAAATAACCTCCTTTTATTCTGCTTGATCATATTGTGTGCTATTGGCAGGGGTTTATTCGGGCATGTCAAAGGGGCGCTTCCTGGCGCGTTTATACGCCAGTTCCACGCCCCCTGAGCGGCTTTAATTATTTACCCCAGCATCTCCTTCAATTTGGTTATGGCCAGTTTTTCGATACGTGATATTTGCACCTGAGATACGCCCAGGTCAGTGGCGATAGCTGACTGGGTCTCATCTTTAAAAAAGCGCCTCAGTATGACCTCACGCTCCCGGGACGACAGCTTGCTCAAGGCCTCGCGCAAGGCCAGCTGCTCCAACAGGCGCACACTTCCTTCTTCGTCTCCCAGACGGTCCAGCAGGGATGACGACCCGCGGTCATCTCCGGGCAGGGCGTCGTGTATATAGGCCGGAGCCTGGCAGGCTTCAATGGTCGTCACCACATCCTCCTTGACCATATCCAACGCACTGGCGATTTCATTGACACTGGGTTCCCGGCCCAGGTCGCCGCGCAATTTGTCCTGAGCCCAGCGGATGCGGCCATAATTCTCCTTGATGCCGCGCTGCACCTTGACTATCCCGTCGTCACGAAGAAATTTCTTTATTTCCCCGATTATCATCGGCACCGCGTAGGTGGAAAATCTCACCCCATATGTAAAATCGAATTTGTCAATAGCTTTGAGCAGCCCGATGGAACCCACCTGAAAAAGATCTTCATAATCGTAGGAGCTGTTTTTGAAGCGTTCCATCACCATATAAACCAAACCGATGTTAGCCTCATATACCCTGGCCCGCGCCGCATTGTCCCCGGAGCGCACCTTGAGCAGCAATTCATCGGTTTCTTTGTAATTATCGTAAGCGGACACAATTATCAACTCCTCAAGCCAGGGCTTCCTCATTCTTCAAAAAAGAGCGTCTCAATCGCACCGTAGTACCCTGACCGGGCGCGGTGTCCACTTGCATATCATCGGTAAAAGATTTCATAAAGGTAAAGCCCAGTCCCATCCGGGTTGGGTCAGTTGAGTAGGCAGCTTCCATAGCCCGGGGCAGATCTTCGATGCCCTTGCCCCGATCCTCCACCACTATCTCCAATACGCTGGCCGTGTCGATGCTTACCATTACCGTTATCATCTGGGTGGGGTTGTTTTCGTAACCATGGATAATACAGTTGGAGACTGCCTCTGACACAACCAGCTTGATCTCCTCGATATCTTCCAAGGTGCAGTCCAATTGCGCGGCAAAAGAGCCTACGCAGGACCTGGCAAAAGCTATGTTCTCAGGGATGCTGAAGAATTCAAATTTGGCATAATTCCTTAAATTCATAGTGTTCCCGGCTTGCGCCGGCCTCCACCTCCTAGATATTGATCACTTCTTGTTCGTTCTTGTACATCGGCACCAGGCGGTTCACCCCGGAAAAAAACAGTATTTTCTCCACCTGTGGTCTGGCACCCACGATAAACATTCGGCCCTGCTTGGCGGTAATCCTCTTATAGCGCCCGATAACCACCCCCAGTCCCGAACTGTCTATAAAAGGAACCCGTTCCAGGTTCAACACCAAGTTTCTGATAGTCTTGTCATCTATTCTCTTGTCAATTTCGGTGCGCATTTTATCAGCAATGAGCATATCCATTTCACCTGCGACCCGTACAATCAGAGTGGCGCGTATCTTTTTGAACTCCAGGCTCATTTCACTTCTCCCCTCACTGACACGATACTATTCAGATGATTCTACACCCGCAGCGACTTTCCTTCCACAAAATTCCAGCTAATAAAGAGCTGTTTCGCCAAAAGCAGCACTCAGCCGTTCCCTGTCATTGAAAGACAAAGCTGTCGCTTTATCCGTCATTTTTAAAAAGGGAACGTACTCTGGGGCAACAACCTAAACAGCAAAAATTATATCTGCATTAATTCCCGGCAACTGGTGAAATCTGTCTTGAAATACACCATAATCCGTAAATACATCCAAGACAGCGGGGAAAATACCCTCCGGCAAGCCAGACTCAGGGCTTTTTATTGGAATAAATTAATATAGCGTGCTCTTTTTTCATGAGCTTGGGTCCGCCCTCGGCTAAGAATTTTTTATAAGGCGTTAAAACCTGTGTGTTCATCCCAACAACCGATTACGCAATGAATTGATTTGCGCCAATNNTTAAGGCCATCGCGGCACAAATATGATAAGCGTCAATAACCCCGGCAATAATGGGTTTACAGATTCTTTTCAATCCATATCGGATTTTTGGCATGATAAATGCTAGTATTTAGGGACGGTAACATTAACTCCTTATCAGTTATAAAATGAGCTGCTATTTAAGAGTGACAACGCGCCCCCAGCACCCAGCTGTTGAACATTTACAGCAGTACTTCATCCACGCCTTGAAGCTCTTAAATGGCAGCGCCCTCTTTTTCAACCAGCCCAATACACGCCCAATTCCCGCAATTTCTCAATACCAGGCTTACTAGGTCGCAGAGATGACGTTGTTGGCTTGGCTCTGTTCTGCCAGCATCAGTGCGAAGCAGGCTTGACTGTTCTTCTGCAGGCGTTCATCTTTCATTAAACTGAATAAAGCCTTACACCACAGTCCTGGAGTGGCGTATCTTATGCCCGATAATGGCAGCCCGGCTAAGGTTTAAACGGTTTAATCGGGGGAATTCTCTGTCAGNNTCGCTTCTCTGCTGTTAAGTCCCGTGCGTAAACACGGGTATATTGATCTTATTCCTTCAGATTAAGCGTGCATCATCACAATGGAAAATGGGAGCTGCGTTGCTCCCATTTTCCCGGATAGATGAACTTGAACAAATCATTTGCAACTAGTGACAAGTTGCCGATGCGATTTGCAATAGTAATCCGAACTGTTTAGTTATGCAGTCGCCGCATCTTTTTTGCCCGCCTTTGCAGCTGTTATTTTAGAAATAACAAAGGGCACGAACCAGAAGATGACTGCGCCGTAAGCCAGGTCCTTAAGATATAGCAGGTGCTGATGCCCGCCGACAATCGATGCTTCCAGAGTGACAATAGTAAGCATAATAAAAGTAGCGGTGTTGCAGATAACCGGGCATCGTCCCGCCAGCATGCCGCCCAGCATTAAGATAATGATCAGCAGCGGTACAATGGCGCCTGCAACCGGGCCTAGCACGGTAGGCAGCAGCCATTGGCTGGCTCCCACTAACAAGGCCGCAGCTGAGCCGATAAATACCTTGGGTGCGTGCTCCAAACTGTTGGCATATAGACCGCCCCAAGCGGTTACAGCCAACAGCCCCACCCAGGGATTGGGGAGCTTCAGCACTACGGTTCCGAACACGATGTAGGCAACTACTACAGCAAGTACGACGACGGCTGTCAAACATGCTTTTAGATAGGCCATACCGGGGCTGGGGGTCTGTTCTGTCATTTCGATTACCTCCTTAAATGATAAATCCGAACGAGCTTTTCAAACTTAAATCCGGCCTTAAATCAAATCCGCGCTTAAATCGTTATGCTGACGGTGCGGGCGGCTTCATCCCACCCCACCGCGGCTCCGAAGGCTTGGGCTACAAAACGAACGGGCAGGCACAAGCGCTCGCCAGTGATTTCAGGTGCTGCGTCCATTGCCAATACTGCTCCATTGACCAACATGTCAGTGCTTCCCGCCTTGAGCTGTATTACCTTGTTGCCTTTGATCAGAGTCACTGTCTGGTTGACGCCATCCCATAATATATCGTTGTCAGTCAAGCCCAGGGCATAGCCGACATAACGAATGGGCAGGTAAGTGCGTTCGCCTGAAATGTAGGGGGCTACATCCATGGTGTTCTCCAACCCGTTAATAGAATACGAGGTGGAGCCAATGGTGAACAGCCGCGGGGTTCCGCTGCTGGTATTTACCGCCGAGTACAGCGGGGTCTCGACAAGTTCCTGCCCGGACACGCTGCTGGTTGCCAGCCAATCGTTCAGCAAAGTGCCGCCTATGGCAACCGGGATCGGTCCGACGTTTTTATAACGGCTGTCAAAGTCGTAGGTAATATCGCTGATGTTGACAGTGTCGATCCTTTTGTCCCGGAAATCAGCGGCATAATCATCGAATTGAATAAATATGATGCTGCTCTGTCCGGCTTCGAAGGGCTCATCATAATATGGCGCCGGCATAGTGCCAGGATCGGTTTCACCAGGATTGCCGGGGTCTTCGTGGTAATCGCTGTAATCAAAATGGACCGACTGCCATAGGGTGACATCGGTTTCTTCACCATTGATGGTCACAGTGGGCTCATCAGCAAAATATACCCCGGTCGGCAGCTTAAGGAATATATAGTTGAAAATATCCAACGGTGCGATCGCTTTGAATGCATCCTTGCCCTTTTCGGTCAGAGTGATGGCACCGGCCGCCAGGTTTAAACCGCTCTGGTCTATAGGGGTAATTTCCGTTTGCAGGTCGGCGTGCGCCATTGGGGCAGGGCCGATTACTGCCGCTTCACTGTCATAGGTTCCGCCTAAGGTTATGGTTATGGGTATGGCAACATCAAAAGGTATTACGGCTGCGGGCATTTTGGTGAATTCGATTTCGTCATAGATCTCACCGTCGGGGACCTTCAGCCAAATACTGCGGCCGTCATCGAAGCTGCCCACCCAATCCAGGTCCACGCTGCACAAGCTACTTTCCTGGTCTTCCCAGTCCCCGCTCAGTTCAGGAGGATTTATGCCCCATACCGCATTGGGAGAAAGGGTTAAAAAGATTTTGTCTCCATCGCTGAATGGCCCTCCGGTGGTCTTGATGGTAAAGGTATCCATTATAGCAGGAATCTGCCCGATGTAAACGTTGTCGTCCTGATCGTCCTCCACCTCGATAATACCCTGCTGCTCGCCCACAAAGGCCACTACAAGACTAGTATCGTCGAAATCGGCATCACTTTCCAGTTCAGCTTCGATGCACAACTCCAGCTCTCCGTCCCCGGCTGAGGGGAATGCGGTGACAAATCCGGTAAAGGAGATGGAATCACTGAAGATCGTGGAGGTAGCAGTGATCTCCAAGATGCATTCTTCATCATCGGCTACGGTTACGGTCGCCGCCAGACCGTATTTGCCCTCCAGGGCATCTTCCCAATCCGAGGCGCTTTCATCCCACTCGAATTTAGCCGGCAGAGTCAATACGAACTTGTCCCCGACCCGCAAAGCTCCCGGCATATTTTCCCGCCAGGTTATTTCCGCCAGTTCCTGTTCATGGCCAACCGCTATGCTGACAGGCTTTTCAACCGAACAGGTGATAGTCGCTTCGTCAGTTGTTCCGATAAGGCAGACGGCTGACTCGCTAAACAGGACATTGGAGTCGGATACCCCCTTTACAATGATTTCGGCTTTGATTTCATCAGCTGCGCCGCTGCTGATTTTCATATCATCAAATTTGGCTTTGATGTAAAAATCATTCCAATCGCTAACGGTGCCGTCAGTGTCAAACCTTACTACATACTCATTTTCATCTCCGGATACCAATTGAGCTGAAGCAGTGCATCCATGACCCTCGATATAAGCAGATATATCGGGATCGTCAGCGCTGTTGCCTATGCCATCAGCGCCGGCAATTGATTGCTGCCACTCAACTCCTTCCGGCAGGGTCAGCTCAACATAGACAGCGGTCTCTGCCTGCTCCATATCCGACATCTTAATGAAGCCCAGCCGCTGCGACAAATCCGAGTCTTTTTCCAAGCCTTCTGCTGTCGTCCAAATAAAATCGGCCGAATCTGCTGCCAATGCTGTTGTCATGGGCATTATAAGAGTCAATAAGAAACATAAGACCATGCAAGTGCTTATGGACGGGCTGTGTAACCTGAACAAACCATATCCCTCCTTTACTCGTTTCCGGGCAGCGGGAACAGATTCCTAAGCAAGCTTCCCTCTACCCAAGGTGCTCAGGCTGATTGCCTAACTTTTGCCCAAATTTGGGCGCAGTTCAGTATTAAGGCCTCCTTCCTTTTTATTCCAGGTCCTTTCCAGCATCTATAGGTTTACAACGGTAGAAATTGGTTTGAGGTTCGGGCGGATAATTTGCACCAGTTTCGGTTTGCTGGTTATTATCATTACCGCAAAAGTGTCTGAGCTGATAAATGGTTGGTTGCTCTATATTCGCTCCTCTCGATTTGCGGGGCGGATACCGCGCTTAACCCTGACGGTAGCTCACCCCAAAGGTGCTGCGGGGATAGACCCATTTGATAATGCCTCGTTTCTGGCACATTACTCTGCAGGTGCCGCACTCCAGACATCCGGCATAATCAAAAGAAATCTCACCGTGGTTATCCAATTTGTACAGCACAGCCGGACAAACGTACAAACAGGGCTTGCTGTCACACCCTTTACATATCTCCTTGTCCAACAAGATATGTGGTTCTTCCTCATCCACATTGAACCGATTCAGGCTGAGAAGTTCAGGGGCGCTTAGTTTACTGATGCTCATAATGATTTAACCCCCTTTAAGCCCAACTTAGCCAATTGCCAGAGGGACAGCCGGTTTTCCTTGATCCTCTGTAAAACACTGTTCTTGATGCTCTGCGGCACCTGTCCGTGTACACTAAAAAGGTCGGAGAACACCCCGGTGGCCAGATTGGGAACGCGGTCATATATCCAAGGCGTTTCCAGAATATCGAAAAAACCGTCCATTTTTTTCATTGACGGTATAAGTCCTGTATTCTCCAGTTCCTTCATATACAGCGGACCCGCTTCATACGGATGGGCTGCTCTAATGATGGCTTTGGCCGCGGCAATACCGCTGACCATAGCCAGATCAATGCCGCGAATAGAGTAGCCGGTATTCATTACCAGTCCAGCCGCGTCCCCGGCCATTAAAAATCCTTCCCGGTGAAGCCTGGAGGGGATCCCCCTGTACCCTGCCTCGGAAACCAAGTGGGCTCCATATTCAATGGTTTTCCCCCCCTCGATGAGTGAATAGATGGAGGGGTGCATTTTCATATTCTGGTAAATTTCATGTACTGATTTCTTGTATTGAGCTACTTGGTCCGGCATAAACACACAACCCAAGGATATGCTCTCCTGATTGGTGTACAGGAAGCCCCCGCCGTGAATTCCCTCAGTACAGCCCAATATCATCCGGGCTGCGCCCTGGCCGGAACGCAGGCAGAAACGGGCTTCGATAACATCGGGAGAAAGCTCTATAACCTCTTTGACCCCCACCCCTACGGTATGGGCATCCAAATCTTTGATTAATCCGGCCTTTTGTCCCATAAAGGAATTCACCCCATCGGCTGCCACCACTACATCCGCGTACATCTCATCTTCGCCGGCCACTATCCCAACAATTTTGCCGTTTTCTTCGAGAAGATCATCCACTTTTATCCCGCAGGCCAGTAAGGCTCCATTTTCTTCGGCCTTTTGCGCAAGCCATTCATCGAACCTGGCCCTTAATATGGTATAGGACATAGGGACCGATTCCGGTGTATGAAACGAAGGATCATGGTAATCTATGGTGATGCTCCGCTCGCCGCCCAGCATCATGAACTGCTCATGAGTGACCGGTCTCTCCAGGGCGGCTTCTTCACACAGTTTTTCATCCAGCATTTCCAACGCATAAGTGTAGAATCTGCCTCCAGTTACGTTTTTGCTGCCTGGGGTGTCTCCCCGTTCAATCAAGGCCACCTCTTTGCCGGCTTTAGCCAGTGTGTATGCACAGGCTGACCCGGCAGGGCCCGCGCCTATTATGATGGCGTCAAATTTATCGCTCATGCTCTACTCCCTGCTTCCAAGCATTTTGGTTATCCCATCTTTTTTATGGCTTCCGTCAACATTGGGACGACCTGGTTCATATCGCCTACGATGCCGTAATCGGCGGCCTTGAATATGGGGGCTTTGTCATTCAGATCTATTGCCACGATCAGACGGGCGTCACGTATACCCACGGTATGCTGTACCTGACCAGAAATGCCCATCGATATATAGAGCTGAGGTTTTACGATAGCACCCGAAATACCGATATATTGTTCCACCGGCAGCCAGTGCCGCTCTTCGGCTATGCCTCGGGAACATCCCAATTCCGCTCCCAAGACCTCAGCCAGCTCAAGCGCGATTTTCATATCTTCCTTTTTTTCCATCCCCAGTCCAATGCACACCACCCGCTCAGCTTTACTGAGATCCGTACCCTGGCGGACAATAGGCGCGGTTTCTACCAGGCGCACCCTGGGGTCTGATGAAACCTCCACCACCTCAACTTCAGCCAGGCCGGGAGGAGATGATTCAAATTTCCCTGGCGGTACGGTGATTACGCTCAACCCGCTCAAAGTCTCGCGCTGCAGCACCGCCCCTCCGTACATCATGCGCTCGGTTTGGATTTGCCCGTCCGCGCAGCTTACAGATAAGACATCGCTTACCATGGCACAGTCCAAGTACCCGGCTGTACGGGCTGCCAGGTCTCTGCCGGATGCAGTGGCCCCTACCGCGAAAAGCTCTGAACCCTGTTTTTGAAGTAACTGTGCCACTGCCAGGGCATAGCTTTCTGCCAGAGGGCTTTCTCCTTTAAGGTAGTAAACTTTGTCAGCGCCCAGGTTTTTAGCGCTCTGTGCGGCATCAGCGCTGAGCGCCAGCAAAACCGCTGGTTTTCCCGCTTCACGAGCAAACGTTATCAACTCCGAGGCGATATCAAGCCGCTCGCTGTATATGAAAATCCCTGACATTACAGAACACCTTCCTTTCTCAAAGCGGCTACTAATGCAGCGACATTTTCCCCGACATCCCCGCTGAGAATGATGTTCTTTCTTTGCATGACATAACCTTTGAAAGCAGTTACCTGGGTCTTAGGGGTTAAATCTACCCCCAGATCCGCACTTTTATATTCTGTAACCGGTTTTTTACCTGCTGCCATGACCGCTTTGAGTCCAGGTATAGGGGCGCTGTTGATTTCAGGCAGAACCGCAACTACCGCCGGCAATTCCACCTCCACGGTTTGCAGGCAGTCGTCCAGTTTCCTGACCGCTTGCAAGGTTTCTCCCACAAAAGTCATCTTCGCTACTGAGGTTATAACCGGCAGGTTAAGAATCGCGCCAATGCGTGGCCCTATCTGCCTGGCATAGGTATCACTGGCGCCCTCGGCACAAATGATCAGGCTGACGTCTTCGATTTTCTTAATTGCGGCTGCCAAAGCCCGGGCAGTTACGGAGCTATCGGCATTATCAGCCTCTTCTCCATTGACCCAGCAGCCTTCCTCGGGGCCTCTGGATAAAACATCTTTTAAGGAGGCTTTGGCCTTTTGAGTACCAAAGGTGAGAGAAACAGCTTTCCCGCCGAGCGCTTCAGCAGCCTGCACAGCCGCTTCGATCGCGTTGCGGTCATAGTCGCTAATTTTGCCTTTGGCTTTACTTAGATCTACTGATAAATCAGCGTTTATTCTAATATCCGCTTCCTCTGCCACCCATTTGTAGCAGGCTACTATTCTTGACACAAGCATCTCTCCTTCTATGCGCCTCTGTTCTTCCGGGACCCTGAAAAGGACCCCGGAAGACAGATGCTGACTGATAACCCTTCGGATATTACGGTCTGGCAGCCTTTTTGGCATAATGAGCGCCATTGAAGACGGCCTGATCGGTAGGCGGGTTGTTTAACAACAGAGAATTGGTTTCGGACAGAATCAAGGCGCTGGTCAGATCCCGATGAGTATAGATGTAAGTGTGTCCATAGGATACCTGTTTGAGAATACGTTCTACAGCCAGCTCGGTGGTAATCATGCCCATAGAATCGCCTTCTGGTGACCCTGGTTGAATGTTGGGCTGCTCGACTGCGGGAACATCGCTGGTAGCGTATTCAGGCAGGCGGTAAGTTTCGCTGTTACCAATGTTGGAATATACCACCGCAGGCATTATAGCCGAATATTTGATTTTGGTTTTACCGAATAGATTAGCCTCAGCCTGATAGCCTTCCACCATTCTCAACACGGCTACTTTGGTAACACAGTAGGGCACCCAGGTTGAGGTTACCGATGCTGCGGCTGTGGATGAGGTCGTCACGATATGGCCGTTGATGTCCTGCTGTTCCATGAGTTCGGTAAATTTACGCAATCCGAACAATGCTCCCCACATATTGACACTAATAATCCATTCCCAGTCTTTGACTTTGATTTCAGTGAGAGGAGCGGGCTGCAGGATAATTCCGGCATTGTTAAAAGCGTAATCGACAGGCGGGAATGCTTTTTTTAGGGTGGCGATGACTGTGTCCCAATCAGCTTCTTTGGTGACGTCATGATGAATAAAAAGAGCCTTTACTCCTTTTTTAGCCAGTTCTTTTACCGCGGCCTGTCCTTTTTTTTCGTTTATATCTGTAATAGCAATATTGCATCCTTGATTGGCCAGCGCAGTAGCAATGCCCAGACCGATCCCGCTTGCTCCGCCGGTGATAACTGCCGACTTACCTTTAAAGTCAATCATTGTCATGGCTCCTTTCTAATTTAGGTTGATTTCAACGGCAATTAAGATCTGTATCCGCCATCCACCCGGTATTCTCCACCGGTGGCAAACCAATTCTGCAGCAGTTCAACTGCCATTGAAGCGATGTTTTCAGGCTTTCCATTCTTGGTGCCGGGGAAACACTGTTTGTATAGGGCATCAGCGAAGATTACTTCGGCGACCGGTCGGAATTCCTCGGGATACTGGTCAATACTGATCAGAGGAGTATCAATGGAACCGGGAAGTATGGCATTGCATCTGATGCCGGCGGAGCCACAGCCATAGGCGATTTCCCGGCTCAATCCCAGAACCCCGGCCTTGGCGGCCGCATAACCGGCAGCATTACCTAGAGCATATTTATCGGCTGCCATTGAAGATAGCATTACCATGCTGCCGCGTTCGCCATGCTCGTCAGGTTCATTTTTTACCATATAGTAGGCAGCAATTCGGGCGGCATTAAAAGAGCCGACCAGGTCTATATTGATGTCCACCATGAAAGGTTCGAGGGGCACGATACCCTTCTTGGCTTCTTCCATATCAACAACATATCTGAATTGGGTAGGTGAGGTTAATTCCAGAGTTATCGGCAGCGCATTGACAGCGCTTCCCAAACCTGCCGAATTAACCAGGCCATCAATTCTGCCCCATTTTTCATAGGCCGCTTCCACTGCGGCGATCATCTCATCCGGTTTGGTCTGATCAGCCGGTTTAAACAATACGTCGGGGCCTAATTCTGCAGCTACTTTTTCGCCCAGGACAACATTTTTGTCTGTAATAAGGACTTTAGATCCTTTACCCAATACAGCTCGTGCCGTTGCCAGGCCGATTCCGGAGGCCCCGCCGGTGATCCATACAACTTTGCCCTTTAGGTCCATTATTATAACCACCTTTCAATTGTGTTTATTAACAAGGCATTTCAGCTTCAGGACATCCTAATTGGAATGCAATCGATTCCAGATGTAAATCCGGAGTGCAGTCGGCGATGGTGGTTCCCATGGCATCTCTTAAGTAGCGGGCAATGCCGGCATCTTCGCAATATCCCATGCCGCCATGCAGCTGCACGCATTGCCGGGCTACGTCTACAGCCATTTCGGTCACGGTGTATTTTGATGCGTTTATCAGTATTTTAGCTTCCTGCAATCTGCCTTCTTCAACCAGACGGGTAGCTTCATAGAGCATAGAGCGGCCGCCTTCGATCTGGGCGTACATCCTGGCCAGACGATGTGACACAGCTTGTTTGGTGGCCAGGGGCTTGCCGCCACGGGTTCTTACTTTTACGAACTCCAGGGTTTTGGCAAAAACGCCCTCCGCGCAGCCTAGGGCTACTGAAGCGCATAGAGCATTGCCTCCGCCCACATCGCCTTCCATATTAAGCACGATGAAATTGTCATTGGATACGCGGCAGTTGTTGAATACATAGGTTCCGGAATTGTTGCCTGCACATCCCATTTTTCTTTCCACATGATTGTCTTCCACCCCGGGAGTGCCCTTTTCCACAATCCAGCAGCCCATTTGATAGTCCTCCGTGAGACCGAGGCATATGAATATGTCGGCCGCCCGGGTATTGGTGATATACAGCTTGGTTCCGTTGAGCACCCAGTCGTTGCCGTCCCTTTTTCCAAATACTCCCCATTCGGCATGATTGGTGGAACCCTCAGGCGGGGTTATCGGAGTGCAGCATACCTTGTTGCCGGCAATCAGATCGGGAACATACTTCATAGCCAATTCAGGTTTGGCCAGCATAAAAGTAGGGGCCGCCATGCTGACAAAAAGACTGATGGCAAACCCAGGGGCTTCTTTGGCGATCTCTTCACAGATTACACAAGCAGTAGTAAAGCTCTGCCCCAGTCCGCCAACTGACTCCGGGAATAAAACCCCCAGAAATCCCAGTTCGCCGCAGCGTTTGTGCAGATCAAAGGGAAAGTCATTGGCCTTGTCAATCTCCATAGCCCGTGGTTTTACTTCGTTCTCGGTGAATTCTCGCGCCACCTTTCTTATCAGTTCCTGCTCTTCGGTAAGGAATCGCGACATATATATAACCTCCTTATTTTGTTGATTGCGTATCAGTATTGCAAGGTTAGTGCCAGATTAGTAAAACCTGTTTTATGGACTTCGATGCAAATTACAGGCCCTCCGTTGCTGTGTAATAAATGCGCAGGCTGTTTATTTTGTTATCATCCGCATTGTTGCCCCGCTTTGCGGCTCAGGACGGCAAGGATGGCTCACATCATGAACCGGTGTGGTAAGCGAGAGTAAAAAAGGCCGTCCCCATGAACAGCCTTTTTTACCGGCTATGTTTAAACCAAAACCCACATAGCCAGTAATTTTAGATTTTAGACGTGTCTTTTAACCTACCACCCCAGCGTCGACCCGGATGTTGGCCCGGTTAACGAAATAGTTCTCGATAATTTGTTGGCACATGGCCGCTATGTTGTCCGGATGGCCCCCGTCTTTGGGGAAAAGCTGCATGGGAGGCCAGATATACTGTGCTTCAGGGAAATCTGTCAATGGGGTCTTAATATAACCAGGTTGAACCACGTTCACCCGGATGCCATAGCCTGAACCGGCCACGGCCAAGTCGCGTCCCAACCCCAGAATACCCGCCTTGGACGATCCATAACCCATGGTCATACTCTCAGTTCCCTGTGAGAATGGCAGCCAAACCTTGTCAGCAGCCATTGAAGCTATTAGAATAATGACCCCGCGCTCGCCGTGTTCGTTAGGCTGGTTTTTACTCATTGCATACGCAGCTATCCTGCCGACATCGTATGACCCGACCAAATTGAGCTTTACCACATATTCAAAGTCTTCTCTCTGTTCAGCGGTAGGAGGCTGGGTCAGCATAAAGTCGCCGAGGCCGGCACGGCCGGCACTATTAATGGCAATATCCAGCCTGCCCCATTTATCCAGGACGGTTTTGGCCGCAGCCTGCAGGTCCTCCAAACGGGTATTATCAGCTGTCATATACAGACAATTCTCTCCCAATCGAGCGGCCAAGTCCTTACCCCTGATATCGTTAATGTCGCTGATAAGCACCTTGGCGCCTTGCCCAACCAGCCGTTCAGCCGCAGCCTCTCCTATCCCACTAGCTCCGCCGGTAATCCATGCTACGCTTCCTGCTATTTTCATATACAAAACCTCCTATATTGTGATGTTATAACGATAATTTGGGGGCTGCTTCTAGTAGGTCATAGGTATTCCCATCATGGCAGCCACCAGGTACCAATGGATATTGGTTGATGCTTCAGCAATGGTAAATCCCTGGGCATCGCGCAAATACCTGGCTATTCCGGTATCTTCGCAATATCCGACCGCTCCATGCAGCTCGATACAGCGACTGGCTATTTCGACCGCCATCTCGGTCACTACCGCTTTGGCCATAAACGGCAGCTTGGGGTCGGGCCTTCCTTCGTCAAACAGACGTGCCGCATTATAGATAAAATTGCGAGCAAATTCTATCTGAGCGGCCATCTTTGCCAGTTGGAAAGGAATCGGTCCCAGGGAAGCCAGCGGTTTGCCGGCTTTGGTTCTTTGCAGGAGATATTTCAGGGTTTTTTCATAGACTTCCTCGGATATGCCCAGTGCGATGGAGGCGACATCCAAAAACGGAACCCAGAGCGCCGAACTGTCACCTGGATTAATTACATTGGAGGCTGGCACCCTGACATTCCTATAATTGACCGTACCGGTATTGGAACCAGCCAGGCCCAGCTTGTGTTCGATATGACCGGTTTCCAGGCCTGAAGCGCCCTTTTCTACGATAAACTGCTTCAAGCCCTCCTCAGCAAGAGCCTGCACCACATAAACATCTGCCACATCGGCATTGGTGGTAAAGACTTTGGTGCCATTCAAAACATAGTCGCTGCCATCTTTTACAGCATTGGTCATCCACTCGCTGTAATTGGTCGACCCAGCCGGGTCGGTACTGGACAGAGCACATATTTTCTCACCGCGAGCACAGGGAATAACATAATTTTGCTTCTGTTCTTCTGTGCCCAGTTCGGCTATGGTTGCTACCGCATACAGGTGAGCGTCGATTATCAAGGCCAAAGCAGGAGATATCCTGCCCAATTCCTCCATCACGACCATTTCGGTTGTCACATCCGCTCCTAAGCCGCCCAGTCTTTCCGGAATGCATATCCCGGTATAGCCCAATTCAGCACATCTCTTCCATAAATCCAGAGGATAGCGCCCGGTTTTGTCGATCTCCTCGACCCGCGGTTCAACCTCATTCCGGGCGAATTCATGGGCAGCCTGCTTGATTAACTGCTGGTCTTCGTTTAAAAAATATGACATCTTACTTCCTCCCTTATAATTGCGGCAAACAACCGTAACACCGCCAGTGTAACTGATCGTTCAACTGTGCAAATACTATGCCAATTAGCAAATGCCATTAAAGCTGTTGTTGGCGGTTGGTGTTCAAATGGTAAGATGTATATTTGCTACACACTGTGTAATTATTGACCAATTGTGGTCTCAGCGAAAATGCAATATTATTAAAGAACAGACTCACTTAATTGATTGAGAGCCTATTTTACGCTATCCTGGTATAGGCAATAATCCTGGCATCAAACTTGCATTAATAAACTGTAACGGATATTCTCAAGGAGGTTTGATCAGATGGATGTCAATAGTAAGATGCCTTCTCAAGAGATATGGGAACAGATATCCCAATCATGGGTATCCAGATCGATTAGCTGCCCGCCTTGTTATGACGAGAATTCCAAACTCAATGACAATACCATGCAAATCAAGCAAAGCCGCCTCACCGACATCTACGAGATGAGCCAATCTCTGATCCGCCAGATCACTCAGGATAGCAACTGGGATTCTTGCTGTATAGTTGATCCGGAAGGTTTTATAGTTTATTACTGCCTGGGACCGGAATTGGGTTTGGGTATGCGATGTAACGCCACCACCGGGATCAACAAATCAAATATGATTGACCTGAGGAATGGGAAAACGGTAGAGGCAGAGATTTTTGTGGAAGATTCATCTGCTGTGATCAATACCTTGATGGCGCCCATTTTTGATATTTTTCAACAAATAAGCAGCATATTGATGTACGGATCGTTGAATGAAATTCCCCGTGAGAACAAAATAAAATTCTATTTAGGGGCGCAGCTGGTGCAGGAACGCTACCAACACAAACAAAGGCTGCATGTTTATGCCAACTCTATCATCAACGGAATATCTGATGGCGCACTGTTGATTGACCATCAGTTGCATGTGATGGAAGCCAATGCAAAGAGTTCCGAAATACTGGGACTGGATCACTTCGAACTTGTTGGCTGCAATATTGCCGAGCTGATTAAGGGAGAAAGTTTCAACCCGGCTGAGCGCATTCACCAACTGCGTTTTAATATCAAAGGGAGGGATGTGTCCTGTACAGTAATTAATCAGCACACTTTCAGTACCTGGAATAACAGTCCTCAATTTATGCTGATCTTTAAAGCTAATCCCGAATTTCAGAATAATTACCAGGGTCATTCTCCGCTGGATGATTTCATCGGGGCATCACCAGAAATCCAAAAGATCAAAACGATCGTTAAGAACGTAGCCAATAAATCATGTAATGTGCTGATTAGAGGAGAAAGCGGCACCGGCAAGGAGATTCTCGCTCAAGCCATTCACTGGGAAAGCGGGCGCAAAGGTGCGTTCGTGCCTGTCAACTGCGGAGCCATCCCCAGAGAATTATTGCAGAGCGAACTCTTCGGTTATGAGGACGGCACCTTTACTGGGGCACGAAAAGGCGGCAAAAAGGGCAAATTTGAACTGGCAGAAGGCGGCACCCTGTTTTTGGACGAGATTGGGGAAATGCCTTCAGACATGCAGGTAAGTCTTCTGCGCGTACTTCAGGATAAGACGGTAACCAGGCTGGGAGGCAGTATCGCCAAAAAATTTGACGTGCGCATAGTTGCGGCTACCAACGCCGACCTGGAAGCGGCCATATCGGATGGTACTTTTCGTGAAGACCTGTATTTCCGCTTAAATGTGGTCGGTATTGAGACCCTGCCTCTGCGCCAGCGCCAGGAGGATATCCCCCTCTTGGTGCGACACATTTTGCATAAACTGTGCCAGGAACATCGGCTCATGCTTCCGGTGGTGCAAGCGGAGGTATTGACCCGGTTTGAAAAGCATAACTGGAGAGGAAATGTCAGAGAACTGTATAATGTTCTAGAAACCATGCTTTTGACCTCGTCAGACGGCAGGATCGAAGTCGGCTCCCTGCCGGCTTGTTTTCTGAACAAAGCCGGCAAGGCTGACCTGGGAGTAAATGGTAATATGGAAGACTATCAGAAAAAAGCGGTGCTTGATGCCCTGCAATCAGCGAATGGCAATATTTCCAGAGCAGCCAAAATCCTGGGTATAACCCGTAACACCCTATACAAGAAAATGTACGCCTATAATATCGCCCGTTGATATAGTTGGGAAACCAATTGTAGCCTCACATTGGTTCGCCTCAACACACCGCTTTTCTTGTTCAGACTGTCTAAGAACGCTTTCTCTGAATTGAAAGCGTTCTTTTTGTGGCTGATACAATGTTTACGTTGTTGGCTGTATAGCACGGAATTGGCTAAAATGGCAGCCTGATAAGGTTTGACTCTGAATGTTAAAGCGCAAAAATTTCATTGAAAATATTGGTCANNCTCATTTCGTAGTATGGGAGGATGGTTTCATTTTGGATATTCTATTAATTATGTTGCCTATTATCGTGGTTTTGGGACTTCTGGTGGTCGCCAAATGGCCAGCTGACACCAGCGGATTAATTGGCTGGTTGCTGACCCTTATCATCGCCTTCCTGTTTTTCCACACCTCAATTCGCGTCAGTCTTGCTTCAACTGTCATGGGGATGGTACGCTCCTTCCCGGTTTCATTAATGGTCGCTACATCTATCCTGCAAATCACCTTTTTGGAATCTACCGGAGCCCTGCAGCGTATCGTGGCCTTCGTCAAGACTATTGCCCGCAACAACCACGCCGTGCAAATAATGATTATTAATATGGGCATCGGCACCCTCCTGGTTTCTGTGGGAGCCACCCCAGTTTCGATACTGCCCCCTATTATGCTGGCCATGGGCTACTCCACTTTTGTCGCCGTGGCGCTTCCCGCCCTAGGGTTTGATGCCTTATGCACCTATGCTCTGCTAGGGGCTCCCTTAGTTGCCTTTGCTGACCTAACCGGAACCCCGCTGGTGGACTCGGCCCTGGTTTTCTCCAAATTCATGCCGATTATATCAACAATGATAGGCTTTGGAATGCTGTGGGTTGTGGGAGGATGGAAAAAGGTTGTAGAAGGGTTTTTCCCCTGTTTGTTGGCCGGTGTGACTATGGGTTTTACAGCCGTTGGAGTGGCCCATTACCTCCCTCAAGGGATCGTCTTGACAGGAATATTTGCCGGATTGGCGACCATACTGATTATGATCGCATACTTAAAGATTCAAGGCCATGCGGTAATAGACCGTAGTGAGATCGGGGCGGCAGACCTTGAAACAGAGCATTCTATGTCCCTGTTGCGCGCCTTATCACCATGGATCATACTCATCATCTGCTGCCTGGTGGTCAATTTCTGGACTCCGGCCCTTGACTTGTTGTCTAAAAAACTGGCTATGCCGTTTGGCCTGATTCCCGGCGGCAAACCCATTCCCAC
>DHGD01000086.1:36983-37264 GCA_002402575.1 Syntrophomonas sp. UBA4807 | reverse complement strand
GTTGAATCTCAAAGAGCGGCTTGCGTTCATTTACCAGTTTATCTAACGGCTCCCCTCCATAAACGAACATCCCCACAGCTATGCCCAGGAACAGCATTACTGCGAACAGCAGGACGGGTGTACCTTTGCGCTTCATGGTTATCACCTCTAGGGCTTATTATTGCCAAATTATGCATAATTATACCCAGGAAGTGTCAAGGTGTCAGGGGATGGTTCTGGGACACGGCTTAATTATGCCCAAATTTTACCAATTAATCTTCCGTGTGTCCAAGAGCCGTCCC
>DHGD01000086.1:0-36925 GCA_002402575.1 Syntrophomonas sp. UBA4807 | reverse complement strand
GTTCATGTTAGTATAGACCCGCTGTACATCTTCATGGTCCTCTAATAGGTCTATCAGCTTGATAATCTTCATGGCCGTATCTACGTCATTTATTTCCACCTGGTTCTCGGGGAGCATATCCAGGTCTGCCTCTGCAATGACTACACCGGCTTTTTCCAGGGCTTCTTTGACCTCTAAGAAATTCTCTATGCCGGTTATAATATCAAAGCTTTCGCCCTCGTCGCGCACATCGTCAGCCCCGCATTCCAGGGCCAGAAGCATCAGTTCTTCCTCGTCCGGGGCTTTTTCTTTATCAATGCTGATCAAGCCCACTCTCTTGAACATCCAGCTCACACAGCCGCTTTCACCCAGATTGCCGTTATGCTTGGAAAACAGGTGGCGTATATCCGGTGCGGTACGGTTGCGGTTGTCGGTGGCGATATCAAGCATCACCGCCACTCCTGCGGGAGCGTAGCCTTCATAGCAAAATTCTTCTATGACTTCACTCTGTATTTCTCCGGTGCCTTTCTTTATAGCGCGAGTGATATTATCATTGGGCATATTGATGCTCTTTGCCTTCTGTATGGCCAGCTTTAACTTGGCGTTGCTCTCCGGGTCTCCTCCCCCGCCGCTTTTCACCGCAATGGTGATCTCTTTGGCAACCTTGGTGAATTCCTTGCCGCGTTTTTCATCGGATTTGGCTTTCTTGTGCTTAATATTGGCCCACTTGGAATGTCCTGACATAAAAAACCCCCTTAGTTGACTGCTATGCTACCATAGCCCCGGTATCAGCTTTTTGCTGGTTTTCATATAATCTCTATACTGGTTCCCGAAGTGCTTAAGCATGAAGGCTTCTTCGAGGTTGATACGATAGATAATTAGCGGCAGGATGGCCAGACAGGTTATAAGCAAAGCTCCCCAGGAGCTGAAAATCAGGTCGATGCCAACCAGGCTGATTAAAACACCCAGGTAAAGAGGGTGCCGCACCGCCCGGTAGGGACCGCTGGTTACCAATTGATGGCCTTCATAAATGGCGATGCGGGGATTGAAATATTTGCCTATAGCGCTTAACCCCCATCCACGGTAAAAGCAGGAGAAAAGAAACAAAACCATTCCCACGTAGATGATGCCCGGCTCCAGTGCACTGGCACGGGTCCAATGGATGGAAACAAAGTCTATGGCGGCGTAAAACAGGGCGACCATGGACGCCAGCTGCAAATAGGCGTATGAGCTCTGATCTTCATCCTCAGTAACGAACACGTCGGGATCCTTGTATAATACTGTTTCCGATATGATGGTCCAAATAAAATAAATACCCACAAATGATGTTATAACCATAAAATCGAATCGGGGCAGGCGCCCGCTCAACACATAATTATTGGCCACGTAAGCAACATAAAGAAACACCATAATCGCGACCGTAACCCGGATCAAAACGCTTTTTTGTCTGGAATTCATGATAATATCCCCTTCAATTCCCCTTAAATAATAAACTCTAAATTAGTTCTGCCTCAAGTGTTCAGGAAGTACGGCCACCGCGGGCAGATGCTGTTTATGCTGGTTGGCTTTTATCATGGCCTCGATCCTGGCGATAACCGCCTCATCACCCTGGCCGCTGCTCAGGTAAGCATCCAGTTGCTTATAAGTAAAGCCCATCTCGGCTTCATCGGTCTGTCCCAGCCATAAACCGCCTGAAGGAGCTTTATTGATAATTACATCCGGCACCTCAAGATAGCGGGCCAGAGCATACACCTCCTCTTTGAGCAGGTCCCCTAATGGCTGTAAATCCACCGCACTGTCACCATATTTGGTACTGTAGCCGACGCTAATCTCGCTCTTGTTGCTGGTGCCCACCACCAGGTAATTTTTGGCCTGGGCTGCATAGTACAAGGTCAACATGCGCAGGCGCGGTTTCATGTTGGCTTTTAAAAGCCGTCCCGAATCCGCGTCCACGTTAAAATAGGCTTCGAATTGGGCCACCAGCAGGAGATAGGGATTGTCCAAATCCACGATCTGATAAGGGATGTCATTTTGCTCGGCCAGCAGCTGGCCATGCCACAAGTCGGTCAAATCGCTTTCACAGGGCAGCAGCAAAGCCTGTATGTTGCCAGGGAAGGCCTTTTTGGCGATCAAAGCCGCCACGGCAGAATCTATCCCGCCGCTTACCCCCAACACTACCCCGGATTTCCGCGCTGCTGCCACTTCGGACCGCAGCCACTCTACCAGGTAATTTACCACTGCCTCGTTGTTCATGTTTAACGCTCCTTTAAGATACAGGTTGTTTCAAAACACATGCGCTGCTGTCAGCCCGATTTATTAAAGCCGGCGCTCACGGTATAAGCCGCCTCTGGATGCCATATCAGATGCAGGTTAAAGTATAATGGTTCGACTTATTTACAATTCCACATCTGTATGCTCAATCCTGCCGCGATCTGGTATTCATCATTTTACTGCCATCCCTGGCCATTGGCAACATTAGTTATTACGTGGATTCGGTCCGCTTGAGCGGCACGATTTCCATTTCTCCCCAAGCCGCCAGCTGCTCGCCTTTTATGGCCAGGACTCCGCTTACTCCGGATATGTCTCGAGCAAAATCAATGGCCTTGACCAGGTCGGCCTTGCTCTCCACCATGTTTCCGGCTCCAGTAGCTACCGCGTCTGCCAGAGCTGCAGTAGCTGCTTTTACAACTACGGCATCGGCGCATCCCAGACTGAGACTGTGTCCTACCGTCCCTGAGGAGGTGCATATGCCCAACCCTTGATCGCTGCCAGGGATCTTTATACCAATACGATAACTGAATCTGGACTCGCCTGCAAATACCGCCACAGTTCTCTCTGCACTGCTTTTTAAAAAGATGTCCCCGCCGTTTTCCACCACCACATGCTGGCAGCGGGAGGTCAGTTGCTCCCCCACCATCTCAGCAATGGCTCCGGCAACTGCGGCCATAGGCCCTACCCGTGCCTGATGTGCGGCCCGGTTCATCCTTTTGGCTATCTCCGGCGCATCGCCACGCAGCCCGATAGGCAGCAGAGCAGTCTGAAAAAGGGGCTGTAGTTTGATGTATTCCTCCAGCTCACTGCGCAGCCTGATCAAATGGTTACGGCATAAATTCATGAGGCTATCGGAGTAGCTCTCTATATCTACCCCGATAGCCAGGTCGCTCTGTTTGATCCGCACTTGAAAATAGCGCAGGCGCCGGCCTTCATGCCAGGCACGATAGTCCCTTTCCACATAGCTCCGTAGCGGCTTCATCTGAAACTATACCGCCTCCTGGAGTTCAAAGTGCAATTTTATGGCCAGGGTAGGGCAGCAGTCCAGACACATGCCACACACCACACATTGGGAATTGTCAAAGGAGACGATCATGCTGTCCCTTTCGATGGCTAAGGCCTGGGTGGGACAAAAGGAGGCACAGGCTCCGCATTGAATGCACAGCTCATCATGCCATACCACGGTCTGGCTGAGCGGCTCTACGATCACTCCCAAATTTTTTAGGAATCTGATGCCCGCCTCATAGCTGTCTTTGTCGCCCTCCAGTTCCACCACCAGATAACCCTCTTTTTGCGGGTTTATGTCTGCCTTGAGTATATTGACGATCAGGTCGGTATTTTTAATCAACTGATATATAATAGGCTGTTCGGATTGCACCGCTGAAAAATACAATACTACCCTCTTTTTCATGAGCCGCTACCTCCTGTTCCTGACCATGGAAACAGCCCCGCTGGGCTGACGGTCAGGGAGTGATTTGAATTCTATCGGGCTGTCCGCTCCAGGCAGTTTTGCCACCGGCTGGGTGAGTTCGAATTTTCCGGCCTGTATCCACGCTTTGAGGATGGCCGCGATCTGTCTGGCTCGGGGATAGCTGGACTGCGGTGTGGTCACCGCGTCTTTGCCCTTGATATTTACCCGGCCGCTCTTGAGGTCTTTGAAGCTAACAAAGCCCAGGTCGGTATGGTTACCATAAGGATAACCCTGATGATAATCCACCACCGGCATTAGTATTTCCTCGTCCTTAACGGCGGTGTAACGCAACATTTCCTCGTCCAGGATAGGAATGGGTATACCCACCCCCACCGCCAGGGTAGGCCCGTAGCCCAGATAGCTCAGCCCCACCAGCCAGTTAGGGTCCATCTGTTTTAGGTCACCGATCAGCGCCAGAGTACCTGCGGTCACCATAGGAACCCCGTTTTCCCCGCGCTGCACATTGGGATGATGCTGGGTACCGTTCCAGGCCACATAGCCTATGCCCCCGCCCAGGAAGATGCGGGTGCCGATCCCGGTGGTGCGGTAATACGGGTCATTAAATAACGGACTCAGCTGCCCGGAGGTGGAATAAGCCGCATTACCCATTCTGGGCTTTAACACCCCCATGTAGGTATAAATGGTTTTATCGCCCAGATTGACCGCACAGTTGTAATTTTGATAAGCGTTGCGGGGGTTGAACATAAAAGCCTCATTGACATCCGCCAGGGTTATAACTGTATCCACGTTCTTATTGGGATAGCAGTCGGTGCCATAGGAGGTAGCCTCCAGGCGTATGTCCTTCCCGGCCACCAGGTCGTGGATGACATGCCCGCCGCCATACATGAACCGGCCTGGATATACTTTGTTTTCAGGATCATTTTCAGCCACCTGGGCGGCGCCGATATAAGCGTCGACAGCAGCGATGCCGCCATAGGCCTCAACCCCGTTGAGCCAGACCTTTTGCATGCGGATACGCGGTTTGGCATGGCCAAAATTAATAAACACCCCTGATGAGCACATCGGGCCAAAGGTTCCGGTGGTTACCACGTCGATCTCCTCAGCCGCTTTAGCGTAGCCTTTTTCCGCCACTACATCGATCACTTCCTCGGCAGTGACCACCACCGCTTCTCCCCGGCGGATCTTTTCATTAATTTCTTCATAAGACTTTTTGGTCATGGCTCCTCCCCCTTATTTTATGTCCACCAGCCCGGTGGCAACCGTGATTGCTTTGCGGGCGTCTGCCGCGAATCCATCCGCGCCGATCAGATCGGCATATTCCTGGGTCAATACGGCTCCTCCCACCATCACCTTGCAGCTCAGACCCCGGTTTCGCACTCCCTCAATAACCTCAGCCATGCGCGGCATGGTGGTGGTCATTAAAGCGCTAAGTCCGATTATATTTGCCTGGCGTCGTTCGGCCTCATGCAATATAGTTGCAGCAGGCACGTCTTTGCCCAGGTCAACCACTTCAAAACCGTAATTTTCAAGCATTATGGCCACAATGTTTTTGCCGATATCGTGGATATCGCCTTCTACGGTGGCCAGAACCACGGTCCCCCGGGAGACCAATGCTTCTTCCTGCAGGAGCGGTTTCAAATAGCCAAAAGCCTTTTTCATGGTCTCAGCCGACATCATCAGCTGGGGCAGAAAGTATACCTTTTGATCATAGCGCAGACCAGCCTCCTCAATGCCGGGGATAAGGTCCTGGTTGACCAGCTCCAGGGGGTCCCGGCCCGGCAGGATTTCCTCCAGGAGAGCTATAATGTTCTGCTGATCCCCTTCCAGAACCGCCCGGCCCAGCCTGCTTAGGCCTTCTTGAGACGGCGGCGCCGCTGCCGCAACTTTTTCCGGCGCAAGAGCAGAGGCGTTGAGCAGCTCGGGTATATTGCAGCTATGGCACAGCTGATGCCGCACTGCCGATTTTCCGGGTGTCGGCTTATTCTGAAAATGTTCGATATATAAACTAGCTCCGACATCCCGGTTTAAAAGCACCGCCGCCGCCCGGGTGACATCCCGAACTCTGGCGTCAAACGGATTCATGATGGGCAGATCCAGCCCCGCCGCCCAGGCCATGGCCAGGAAGGTGGAGGTTAGCACCTCTCGCTGCGGCAGTCCGTGAGATACGTTGCTCACTCCCAGGACGGTACCTACCTTCAGCTCCTGTTTTACTTTTTGCATGGTTATTAAGGTCTCCAGGACCCGTGCCTGCTCAGCCCCGGCCGTGGTCACCAGGCAGTCTATATATATGTCCTGATCCCTCAGGCCATAGCTCTTGGCCCGCTGGTATATCTTCCCGGCCAGTTTCAGTCTGTCCTCAGACCTGGGGGGGATGCCTTTCTCGTCCAAACACAGACCCAGAACGGCGGCCCCGTATTTTTTGGCCAGAGGCAAGATTACATCCAATTGTTTATCTTCAGCCGTGGTGGAGTTGATCAGCGGCCTTCCCACATAGTTTTTCAGACCGGCCTCGATCGCCTCCGGGCGAGTGGAATCAATGGAAATGGGCCGGTCGACCGCAGCCTGTATCTCCGTGACCGCCCGGGTCATGGCTTCAGCTTCGTCAATCCCTGGAACCCCCATGTTTACATCCAGGATGGGCGCGCCGCTTTCTACCTGCAGCCGGGCCTCTTCCACCACCATGTTCATTTGTCCGGCCTTGATATCCGCAGCCAGTTTCTTGCGGGCGGTGGGGTTGATGCGTTCCCCGATAAAAGCCAGGTCCTGGCTGTCGCCTATCAATACCGCCCGAGAACGTGAGGCCAGGGCTCTAAGCCTGGCTGAGGTGCGCTTCACCGGGCCCATGCCGCGCAAAGCAGCGGCCATGGCCTGTATATGCTCCGGGGTGGTTCCGCAGCAGCCGCCTATAATATTGGCCCCCGCCTGGCGGAGGCGCAAAGCCTGTTCGGCCATTTCTTCGGGAGAGTCTGGGAACACGGTATTGCCATTCGTAAACATCGGCAGACCGGCATTGGGTTCTACCGAAAGGTATATGTCGCTCAAGCGGCCCATGGTTTCGATCACCGGCAACATCTCTTTGGCCCCGCCGGAACAATTGGCGCCGATAGCCAGGGGATTAAGGGCTTCCAGGATAAACAGGGCGGTGGCGGCATCGGTGCCCATCATGGTACGGCCTCCATTTTCAAAGCTCATGTGCGCGATAATAGGCAGTTTTGAGCAGCTCTGCGCGGCTATAACCGCGGCCCGCAGCTCTCCTATGTCGGTCATGGTCTCGATGCAGATGAGATCCGCTCCGGCCTTATCACAAGCTGTGATCTGCTCACTGAAAACCCGCAACAGGTCATCGAAATCAACTGTTCCCATGGGCTTTAAAAGCTGTCCGGTGGGACCGACGCAAGCTGCCACCAGGGCTTTGCCGCCGCTGGCCTGGCGGGCGAGGCGCACCGCCTCCTGATTAAGTTCTGCAACCCGCTCCTCAAGTCCGTATGCTTGCAGTTTGTAGTAATTGGCACCGAAGCTGAAGGTCTCTATAATATCAGCCCCGGCCTGAATATACTGGTAATGAATGTTCTCAAGTAAGGCTTCGTTCTGTATGGCGAACAATTCCGGGCACATTCCCGGCTGCATGCCGTGTTTCTGCAACATGGTGCCCATGGCCCCATCCATAATCAAACATCTCTCTTTTAATAATGCAGATACATCATATGCAGCCATGTAAAATCCTCCCTTATATGTTAATCTTGCGCCAACATAAAAAGCCCTCTAATCGAGAGGGCTTAAACTGCTCTCTCATCTTCCAGGAGTTCTACTCCTGCAGGATTTAGCACCATACCTCCATAAAGGAGGCGGTTGCCGGGTTTCATCGGGCCCGTCCCTCAACCACTCTTGATAAGATTAGAGTATATTAAGTTTAGTGTAAATACCACCGCTTAGCTTTGTTGCCCGCCTTCTTCTGTTTCAGCCTTAAGCGGGGCCGGTTGGGTATCCGGTACCGGCTGGCTCACTGCCTTGGGAGGAGCTTCCGGTTCGTCCATAGACTTTATGGCGTCATCAAACTCTTTTTTCATCCCCGTGGTGGCTTTCTTAAATTCTCGGGTGGCTTTGCCCAAGGATTTGGCTACTTCGGGAAGCTTGCCCGGCCCTACCACGATCAAGGCCACTACCAGTATAAGTATCAATTCCCAGGGACCGACGTTAAACATAATGCACCTCTGTTCTTCAGGTTAGTTTAACCACAGGCTTGTTATCTCTGTACATTTTACTTGTCTTTGCGGTGCTTGGCAATGCTTTTTAACTCAGCCTTTTAGGCCAATATCTGGTTACCGCCCTAAGAACGGTTATTTATCAGCCTCCAGGTAGAAGGGCAAAACCGAAACTACCACTTTGTGCTGCCGGAACATAGCATTGGCGATGAATATACTGGTGTTGTTGTGCAGCAGGGTCTGCCACCATTTGGAAACGAAAAACTGCGGCAGCATTACGGTGATCATATCGCCTGGTTTGGAAGCATGATCCTCAGAGTTTATATACTCCACCAGCGGTCCCACTATATCCCGATACGGGGACTGACGCATTACCAGGGGAATGTCGGTATTTAATAAGGCCCATTTATTACGCAGCTTGTCGCCCTCACCCGGGTAAATCTCCACATGAAAGGCTTCAACATTGGCGGTCATGGTACGGGCATACTGCAATGCCTTTACCACCATGGTGTTCATACTGTCGATAGGTACAATGACATGGAGCACTGTTCCGCGTGAAAGATCAGTCCCTATTAAGGCTTCATTGCTGATGTCCAGCTGACGCGCCACCGACTTATAGTGGCCGTGAATACCCAGCATCAAGACGACCAGAATGGGAATCACCACTACCACCACCCAGGCGCCCTCAGAAAACTTGGTCACCCCCAGTATCAACACCGTACTAACAGTAGCGGCTGCCCCTACACTGTTCACGACCGCTTTGTACGGCCAGCCATCCGGTTTCTCTCTAAACCAGCGGGTTAATAGGCCCACCTGCGCCAGGCTGAAAGAAGTGAAAACCCCGATGGCATATAAGGGGATGAGATGATGGGTGCTGCCCTGAAAGATCACCACCAGGATAATAGCCAGAACTGCCAGAATGGCAATTCCGTTGTTGAAGTTGAGCCGGTGTCCGCGCATCGCGAATTGACGGGGTACAAATCGGTCCTGAGCGATAACTGACAACAGGGTGGGAAATCCAGCAAAAGCGGTGTTGGCAGCCATAATCAGTATGGCGGCGGTAGCGAACTGTATAAAATAGAACATCCCGCCGCGGCCAAACACATCGATGGCCAATTGTGCGATTATGGTCAGGTTGGGGGTGGGCACCGGGTGATATACATTGGTTAAATAGGTAATGCCACCGAATGTGATAATAATGGCAAAAGCCAGCAGGGTATAAGCGCGTTTGGCATTGACCTCCGGAGGTTCCTTGAAATTTGGAACCGCGTCACTAATGGCCTCAACCCCGGTCACCGCGGAACAGCCTGAAGAAAAGGCCCGCATCAACAAAAAGATAGTTACCAGCTCGGTGCCGAACGGTACGTGGGACATTTCCACTTCAGGAATTGAATAATGCGTAGCGCTGGCCCCTTTGATAATGCCGACAATGATCAAGGCCAAAACCGCCGCGATGAAGGCATAGGTGGGAATACTGAACAGGCGCGACGATTCCCTGATGCCGCGGATATTGCCCAGTGCTACCAATATCACCAATAACACCGAAATGGCCACATGATGGCTCAACAATTGCGGAAAAGCCGAAGTTATGGCCGCAGTACCAGCGGTAATACTGACCGCTACGGTCAGAGTGTAGTCAATCGACAAGGCTGCTCCAGCAATCAGCCCCGACCCCGAACCCAGATTATCGCGGGCCACCACATAGGCCCCGCCTCCTCCCGGATAGGCCTCCACCACTTGTCGGTAGGAGAAAACCAGGATAAGCATCAATAGAATAATGGAAATGGCTATACGCGGCATCCACAAGTACGAAGCCATGCCTATGACCGGTACCAGGATCCACAACATCTCCTCCACCGCATAAGCCACCGATGATATGGCATCACTGGACAAAATGGGCATCCCCCAGAAAACGCTGAATTTCTCCTCGCTTAAACGTTCGTTTTCCAGCCTGCGCCCCACAATCCACGCAAACAACTGCCTAAGCATCGAACTCCGCCTCACTTCCTAAAATCGTTAACAAATAGCTAAAATATGGATAACTCATTATAACGCTGCAGTCAATAGCTCTTGGGCATATATCTTTGGTATTTTCGTTTGCGTATGAGGCACATAAAAAATCAGGCCGATGGATGCCGACCCGATTTTAGTCGCTGCCGTTTAATTTTAATGCCAGTAATTTATCTCAGTTCGGTAGGAACCACGGCATCAACGATCCCAATTACCAGTGCGGCCAGAAGAGCTCCCAGAATCGATACCGATAACCAGTTGGGAATCAGAAACTGGGCGACATATATAACCACCGCGGCTGTGAAAAAGCCTACCAAGCCTCTGGACCGCGGCGATATTTTGTCTCCCATGACAGACTCAATAATATAACCGATAATCGCAATTACAACAGCCGCGATTAAAGCTCCTGTAAAGCCTGCCACTTTAATTCCCGGCAATAGATAAGCAATCAGCATTAGGACGATTGCGGAAACAATGAAGCGTACTATAGTGCCTATCCAATTACCTTTCATTTTTTTATCCTCCTTTATTTGAAGACGTAAAGCTATGTTCTATAATAGAATTTCCCTCCCGTGAACAAAAATATGCAGACTGGTCATAATAAACAATACGCTTGCATTCATATCTAAATAAGTCAAAATATAATTATGTATAAATTCAGGAAGAGGAGTTATAACGGTGTCCAAAGCTAAAGTAAAAGAACGCCGGGCATTAAAAGAAGAGAAAATAGGAAAGAAAAGAACAGAAACAAGTAATAAGAAAGCCAAGTCCCAAAAAACGCCATTCAAAGAAAGACACGCTAATATTTTCACATATTTCTGGAAAATATGGTTTGTCGGGCTGGCTCTCATCCTGATTTACGTTTTGATTCAGTTGTATCAAATCGGCAAGCTGGATATCCTTCTTCCCAAGGAGAGGACTTTCTAAAGCTTAAAACCATACTAGCTCACCGTTTGGCGGCGTGCAGCCAGATGGGCTGCCTGTGCGCTGGCATTTAACAAATAGGCCTTGGCAGGCTGTTTGGGATGAGGCTTGGGATCATAAAAAAGGCTTTTCATGCGCAAAACAGTGTTTTCCACTGAACCGTGCTCCTCATCGAGGAGGCGATAGATTACGTCGCGCAGACTTTGGGTAGCCTGAATGGAGCGTTGAAAAAAGGTCTTAACATCTTCACGGCCCATCACCACCAGGAAGTGCCCTTGACAAAGAATGTCAATCGGCAGTGCTGCTAAACGCTCCAGCGAAGCCAGGTATTGCTCATAATCGGAGATGAATTCGCAGCTGTTAAAGCCGGACGGGAACAATAACCCCGCGGCTTCTCCCGCCATAAGAGTACGCTGCTCCGGAATATAATAACAGAGATGATCGCGGGTGTGACCCGGTGTAGCCATCACCTGTACGGTAATTCCTGGACCCAGTTCGATCCGGTCTCCTTCCTGTAACTCCAGGTCTACCCGAAACTCAGTAAAAGGCTGCGGCAACAAATCAGAGTGCTTAAATTCACCTCCTGCGGCAACAACTACTGCGGTCTCACTATTCAGTTCGCTGATGAGTTTCACCGCATGGGGCCTTTTTTGTATCTGTGCCGTTTGCGCTGAAGCAGCAATCTTCAAATCGGGGAAGGCTTTTTTTAGGTAGGATGCCGCCCCGCAATGGTCCCAATGCCCGTGGGTCAGAAATAGCATTTGCGGCTGACGCGGACTGATGATGTCATTGATAGCTTGCTGATAAACTTTGCCAAAGCAGGTCACTCCCCCTTCGAACAGCGCTGCCAAGGGCGCGTCGTAGAAATAGATACGATACTCGCTCGGTCCGAATACATACAGATTATCTGTTATCTGCCCCGCAGTGGTAAACAGCATGCAATCACTCCTCCTCCATGCCAGTCACAAGCTCTTGTGTGTCTTTCCCTTGTTGATAATAATAGACCATAAAAAGGCTGCAGCGCAAAGTTTCCTGTCCGGCAACTGGCGCTGCTGTGGCTTGTTCTTGCGATTGGTCGTTAATAGGCCGACTGTCAATACTTCTGGCTTAAGCTCAAGTTAACCGCGGCTATTGGGTCTTATTTTCTATTATGGTAATATTATGTAAGCAGTTCATGGGATGAGGTTATCGATATGCTGGCAAGTGTAAATACCCTGGTTATCGCAGGCGTGGAAGCCCTGCCCGTCAAAGTTGAGGTCGACGTTCACGCAGGGCTGCCCGCCTTCGACATTGTCGGTCTGGCCTCGGTGGCTGTCAAAGAGGCCCGGGAAAGGGTCAGAGCAGCTATCAAGAACTCCGGTTACAAGTTTCCCAACCAACGTCTGACGGTCAACCTGGCTCCGGCAGATATCAAAAAAGAAGGCACTCATTTCGATTTGGCGATTGCGGTCGGCATTCTCGCTGCCACCGGTCAACTGTCCGCACCCCCTGCAAAGGGAACATTTATGGCCGGGGAACTGTCTCTGGATGGGACTCTGCGCTCTGTACCGGGCATACTCCCCATGTCACTAAGGTTGTCACGGCACCTGCCGGGCAGTGTCTTCGTAGTGCCTGCGCCCAATAAGGTTGAAGCTGCCGTGTCTGATAGCATTACTGTAATCGCCGCGTCAAACCTGCAGCATATATGTGAACATTTGGAAGGCACAGTGGTCATTCCTCCTGTTCCAACTGTGGATTTTTCAGCTCTGCACAATTCCCAGGGACACCCTGATTTTGCAGAGGTGCGTGGCCAGGAAAGCGCTAAGCGGGCTCTATTGGCTGCCGCCGCGGGTATGCATAACGTGCTGATGATCGGCCCCCCAGGCGGGGGAAAGACAATGCTGGCACGTCGTTTCGCCGGTATTCTGCCGCCCATGAGCAGGGAGGAGGTGCTCGATACTACCCGCATCTATTCGGTGGCCAATCTGCTCAGCAGCGACCGCCCCCTGATTTTGTCCCGGCCTTTTCGCAGTCCGCATAAGAACGCTTCAGCAGCCAGCATCATCGGCGGCGGCAAAGTGCCCCGCCCCGGCGAGATCAGCCTGGCTTTAAACGGGGTGTTATTTTTAGACGAATTACCGGAATTCAATCGCGATGTGCTGGAGGCCTTGCGTCAGCCCCTAGAGGACCGCATTGTCACCGTGGCCCGCGCGCAGGCCACCTATACCTTTCCGGCCAGCTTTTGCCTGATCGCCTCCATGAATCCCTGCCAGTGCGGTTTATTAGGCACTGATGTGGAGTGCCGCTGTAGTCCACTTCAGGTGCAGCGCTATCTGAATCGCATCAGCGGTCCGCTTTTGGATCGTATGGACATTCATCTGGAGGTGCCACGGATTAAATACGAGGACCTGACTAAAGCATCGGCAGGCCTTACTACGGCAGTTATGAAAGACTCCATCATTAAGGCTCGGGAAATTCAAGACAAACGCTTCAGCGACCGCCCCGGAATGCTGAACGCCACCATGGGCAGCTCCGAGATCAAACAGCATTGCCGCCTCGGTGACGAGGCCAACCATATGTTGCAAATGGCTTTCAAACATCTGCACATGAGCGCCCGGGCCTATGACCGGGTGCTTAAAGTCGCCCGCACCATTGCCGATCTGGAGTCGAGCCAGCGGATACTGGTTCAACATCTGGCAGAAGCCATACAGTATCGCAGCCTGGACCGTAAATATTGGCATTGCTGAGGGATTATATTGCTTGGAGAGAACCCGCCGCCCGTATAAAATAAGAATAGGGCTTTTAAGGTATAGATGGTCAATAGCGGTGGGGGGTTTTATATGGCTGGCAAATCAGGTTCACCCTGCGGGAAGCACAAAGCCGCAATAATTTTGGGGAGTTGCTCCCTATTATTGGCTGCCATGCTGATTTATTTTTTTCTTAAACTCAATTCAGTGCTGTGAAAAGATTCTGTTCAAATCCAGATATATGTGCTAGTATATTGTCATATGACAACTGCATACAACTCCGAGCTTTGCATTCTAAAGCTTATTGCCATGAGTGTCAGGCCTGTGGGTATAACTGGAAACGGTTGTGCCTCCCCGTATTTTTGGAAAGGAGTTCATTGTGCCCTCTGAATCGGACGGCTGTATTTTGGTATGTCCTTTTCCGGTTCAGATCTCGCTTATGCCTGGGATGATTTCCCGAGGCATGGTCAGGGCACGGTAGCCATACCTGTACGGGTATGGTTTTTTTATTCGGTGAACGGCTCTTTGGAGCTCTAACATATGATCCCATTCTTTTTGTTCCCGCTTATAGCGGGAATTTTTTTATGCCGTTTGATGTGGTTGTTCTCTATGCGGCAGTTGAGCCGCGAGCGGAAGTTGTTGCAAGTAAAAACATCAATCGTTATTATAAAGGCTAGATACATTGTTTGCTAATGTTATTGGAATAGAGGAGTCGGCTTGACTGAGGGCAAATATAAGGTAATAACCGCATTACTGGCCTTTATTGCCGTGCTGGTAATCGGAACCCTGGGGATTTCCCTTCTGGAAGGCTGGCAACTGTTCGATTCGCTGTGGTTTACCCTAATCAGCCTCACCACCACCGGCTACGGGGACATGGTCCCGCAAACCGTGGCAGGCCGGGTGTTCTCGCTCATCTTGCTGGCGGTGGGAATAGGTATTTTCTTTTACGCAGCCAGCATTGCCATCAATATGCTGGTGGAAAGGCAGTTTATGCAGCTTATGGACAGAAACCATGTACAGAAGAAAATCGACCTTCTCCAAGACCACATCATCGTATGTGGAGCCGGTCGGGTGGGAAGCCATGTGGCCAGTATGCTCAGGGCGGAAAATGTCAGCTATGTAATGGTCGACCATGACACGGAAATAGTCTCCCAGCGAGAGGCTGAGGGGGAACTGATCATCCAGGGAGACGCTACTCAGGACGAAATCCTTTGCCAGCTGGGACTTTTGAGGGCGAAAGGCATAGTCTGCGCCCTGGCCGAAGACGCTTATAACCTTTACATAACCCTGTCGGCGCGCAGCGCCAACCCTGGTCTGAAAATCGTTGCCCGGGCGGAGCGCACCGAGACGATCGATAAATTGAAAAAGGCCGGGGCGAATAAAATCGTCACCCCGACCTTACTTGCCGGAACGCAGATGGCCATGGCCATACTCAAACCTTTAGCGGTAGACCTGATCGACACCCTGTATACCCCGCACCGCAAAGAGTTGGTTCTGGAAGAATACTTCGTCGAAGACGGCTCAAGCCTGGCCGGTCAGGAGGTCGGGAACATCTTCGCCAATATTCCCCAGATTACCGTAGCGGCGATAATCCGGGAGGATGGATTTATAACTCCGGTGCGCGGCAGTCAAAACCTATTGGTCAATGATACTCTGGTCCTGCTGGGCGCCAAAAAAGATCTGGAACAGTTCGAATCGCTGATAAACCGCTAATGCTGCGGCGCTACTTCTCAATGCCTTCCCGCGCCGGAACTCCCTGCTGGTAATAATGCTTCACTTCAACCATCTGAGTGACCAGATCGGCTGCTTCGATGATGCGGTCATGGGCTTGGGGCCCTCCGGTCAGGACCAGTTCCACCCCGTCGGGCTTATTGGCGATAAGGTTCAGAACAGCCTCAACGGGGATGAGATTAAAATAATTGGCGGTATTGATCTCGTCTAAAATGATAATATCATACTGCCCGGACAACATGGCCTGCTTGGCTTTCTCCAACCCGGCCACAGCTAAATCCACAGCCTCCTGCGGAGGCGGGTTGGTGAGCCGGATAAAGCCTTTTTTGCCGTATTGTTCGATGGTGATATAGGGACTAACCATCCTGGCGGACTCCAGTTCCGCATAATCCCCACCTTTCATAAACTGCCCCACATAGGACTTCAAGCCTTTACCCATAGCGCGGAACGCCATCCCCAGAGCTGCGGTGGTTTTACCTTTGCAGTTGCCGGTGTACACCTGAACATAGCCTTTTTTAAGTAGTTCTTGATTCATTCCTTACCCCTCTCCTTATCATGGTCTGGTACTCACTCGCGGTTCTTTCTATTTATCCTTGTATTTTAGAGATATCAGGGCTAAAATCCTGCCTGTAAAGATATTAATTGGGGTGAAAATTAAATTGGCTGCACCCGCCGTTATAATTCTGATCAGGCCTTTGCCTGACTTAACATCACCAGGTTGTCAAACAATTCCGCCACCGTGATCATACCAACGCCCCCTGGCACTGCGCTGGCCAATCTGGCCTTGGCAGCGGCTTGGGGATGAACATCGCCCTGTATGGCCCCGCTCTTGTCCACATTAATGCCCGCATCGATTATCACACAGCCCTCAGTGACCATATCAGCAGTCAGGAGATGGGCTTTTCCAGCTGCGGCGATAATAATATCCGCGGCTCTGGTCTCGGCAGCCAGGTCGCGGGTTTGGGTATGGCATAGGGTCACGGTGGCATCCCGGGCGGTCATCATCACCGCCAGGGGGCTGCCCAGGATGGTGCTGCGTCCCACGATAGCGACTTTTTTGCCCGACAGTTCAACTCCATGGGCTTTTAGCATTGTCATTACCGCTTTGGGAGTGGAGGGCCGCACCCCGGGAGCTTTGGCCATCAGTTTGCCCAGATTGTAATAATGCAGCCCTTCGACATCTTTATGATAATCAATGCTGTTCAAAAGGCTGTTGTCATCAATGTGCAGAGGCAGCGGCTTCTGTATCATTATCCCCGTAACGGCAGGGTTGCGGTTCAGGTCTGCAATGACCTGCTCCGCATCTGCTTGGGTGCACTGTTCGTTCAAGTATATGACCTCTACCATTATGTCGGTGTCTTTGCCGAAGTTGACCAGACTGTTGACATAGGATTGCGATGCCTTATCATCGCCGATTTTTACAATAGCCATTTGCATTGCCAGGCTGGCAGCCTGTTCTTTGATGCTGGCTTTCATTCGTTCCCGCAGTTCCTTACCGTAAATCAGCATGTATATAATCCTCTCTGCTGTTGTCGCGCAGTTCTTTCAACCTGATAATATCTCCCGCGAGTCCTTCTATTGGGGTTTCCACAATCATGGGCATTTTACCCCAGAAGTTATGGGACAGGAGACTGGCAAAACCTTCCAAACCGATGGAGCCTTCTCCCACATGGGCGTGCCGGTCACGGTGTGACCCCAGAGACGGTGCGCAGTCATTGGCATGCACCAGCTTGATGCGTTCCCGCCCAAAACTACCGTCTATGTGGCTAAGGATATTCTCCAAGCCCGGCGTAGTCTTGCAGTCATAACCCGCGGCATAAGTGTGGCAGGTGTCGTAGCATATCCCCACCCGGTCGCTGCGCTTTATCAGCTGCAATATTTGGTGTAATTGCTCAAAATCTCTACCCAATTCGGTGCCTTGCCCGGACATTGTTTCCAGGAGCACCGTAACCGGGCCCGAATCATTTTCCAATACCCGGTTGAGCAAATTTGCCACCCGGACCATGCCCTCACCGGCGGAGCTGGTAGTATAAGATCCGGGATGGAGCACCAGATAGTCGGCCCCGATTTGAGCGCTGCGAGCCAGGTCTTCGGCCACGATAGAGTGGGCCAGTTCATATAACTGGGGATTTGCGGCGGCTGGGTTGCATATATAACTGACGTGCACTACCAGGGGGGAAATGCGGTACTTGGCCAGGAGGTTTTTGAAAGTGATAATTTCCATCTCTTTTAACTGCCGGGCTCTGCTGCCCCGTGGGTTGCGCAGAAATATCTGCAGGCATTCCAATTCCATTTCAACCGCCTGTTGAGCGGTTTTATCCAGCCCCCGGCCGATGCCCAGATGTGCTCCGATATAAGCCATAGTGGCGCCTCCTCGGTTTTTTTTATTATTTGCGCCCCGACGGCGCTTAAACCGTTCAAGTCTATTGCCGCCTCCCCATTAGAAAGCCGCCTGGATGTGGTTTATCGCCAGGACTGGTTCTAATAATATAGCTATGACATCGAAGCGGATATTTCCGTAAGAATGCTTCGCATCGGCCATATAATTTAAAGCGGATTTCCTGATATGGTCCTGCTTGCGGCGGGTTACAGCTTCTTGCGGCACTCCGAACGCAGTTCCGCGGCGGGTTTTAACCTCTACAAAAACCAGTTCGCCGTTGAATGAGCAGATAAGGTCTATCTCTCCGCTGGGGCAGCGATAGTTGCGCTCCAGAATAGTATAGCCTTTACTTTTCAGGAAAGCAGCCGCTATGTTTTCACCCTGTTTGCCCACCGGATTGACCATTTCTTTCACCGCCTCTCAATAACGCCGGTCGACGCGGTATATGAAGGCTAGTATTTCGGCCACCACCTGGTATAATTCAGCAGGTATCTCCTCATATAGCCGCACTGCCATGAGATAGTTGACCAGGGTTTGGTTTTCCTCCACCGGTATGTTGTGTTCCAGGGCCAGGGTTTTTATTTTGTCAGCTATGTGACCTTGTCCTTTAGCAACTACCAGCGGCGCCAGGTCTTTGTCCCCATCATATGAAAGAGCCACCGCTTTAGCCAAGTCAGCTTTTTCTTCCATAATCAACTTCCTCTCTATTTTTACCGGGGTCTATATAAATCCGATTTACGCTCATACTCTGAGGTCGATCTTGAGCCAGCCGCCAGTTTCCGGTTTTACCGGGGGCCGGGGTATATTCTTCAGGCTGTCGCCTTTTTTCGGGTTAGAGATTTTCAATCCAAAATCTTTTACTGCATAACCCATTTCCTGCAGAGCCTGGATTAATTCGCAAAGACGCGGCCGCAGCAGGCTGTATGCGGCTTGGCTGTCAACCACGCCGCGCAATTCGAGTTGTTTGCAGGGCTGCCAGGCGACGTGGAAAAGCACCTCCCCCAGACGGGAGGTCTGCAGAGCTACCGCCACCGTAATCTGCTGCCGCTCACCCCAAGGTGATTTTCCCGGTTCCCCGGCAATGCGGACTTCACAGCGCTTTGTGGCTGTGCCCCATTGCATAGGGAAGGAGAAATAATACTGAACCGGTTCATCAGTGCTGGCCGGATTTAGGTTCATAAGCTGCTGCCCTAAGAGTTCCCGGATTAATGTCTCGGTTTTGCCCATCGTATGAGCCCAGGCCGCGCGGTCAGTTATCTGGCCTTCGCCCTGCTTTAGGGCCGCCTCCAGCAGCAGCAGTCCGCGCAACAGTTCGGGCCGGGCGCGCAAGCTCTGTTGCAGGCGCCCCCCCATAGGGGACGGGTCCTCGTCAAGCTGCAGGCGTTGAGACTCAAGCTCCGCTTTGAGCAGATTGAGCAGCTCCTTGAGAAATCCATCCGTGGGCCTAACTGGAACAGCGGTCTGGTTTGCAGCCGATGCCGTGACAGCGTCCTGCGAGGCTCCCAACGCGGTTTGGTGAGGCCTTGCGGTTGCAGGCGGTGCTGTTGAATTTAGGTTGAGGACGGCTGGATTCCCCAACGGGTCGGGGCCAGGTGTGCTTGGGGGCTGCGCTCCGGGCCGGGCTGAGGAAAGTAAACGGGTAAACGCCTGCAGCGCCTCATCAAACAGGCTGTTGATGTCTGTGTTCTGAGTGCAGTATTGCTCTAAGGACTTCAACATAGTGAGGTCGTGGGGAAATCCCCGGGCCAGCTGAAAAGCCGCCAGGTTTATATTTGCTGCGGTTGTTCCGCCCAAGAGAGCGGTATTTTTTATCAAAGCCTCCATATTGGGACGATTGAGCAAGAGGTCATAGTTCAGGAGTTGTCTGGCCATGTTGATGTGAGCCGGTTTGGGGAGAACCCCCATCTCCATCAGCCGTTCCGCGATAATCTGATCTTCTTTGGGCTGCAACTCTACGGAGTTCATCACCTTAAGGCTGACCCGCCCCGCTTCAACCGTATCAACTGTCAACAGCAGAGTTTCCCCAATTGTGACCGGAATCTGGGCGGCCGCCTCTATTACCTGCCCTTTCAAAGCCAGCATGACCATCCCGTCATGCGCTTCTTTTACCACACCCTGCAGCATTTCTCCCTGGCGGAATAGGATGTCGCCGTCGGCAAACCCAGATGCAATTTCAAGGCTCGTTCTGTTCAAATAGAGCGGGTTGTTGAACATCATTTCCTCCTGAAAACCAGGATTTTATGGGATTGAAACTGCGACGGTGGATCTGGCATGGCCCTAGCCGCCATAAGGCTTCGATATGTTCCCGGGTGGCATAGCCTTTGTGCTTATCCAGCCCGTAACCGGGATAGAGTTGATTGAAGCCTTCCATGGCCATATCCCGCTCCACCTTAGCCAAAATTGAAGCGCAGGCTATAGATGCACTGAGGCTGTCGCCTTTAACCAAGGCCAGTTGCTCGATTTCAATATCGTTAAGGCGGAGAGCGTCAATGAGCAGAAAGTCCGGCTGGGGGCTTAGGTGGACAACGCAATGGCACATGGCCTGACGAGTGGCGTTTAATATATTCACCTCGTCGAGGCGGGATGGGTACACGCTGGCCACCGCCCAGGCTACGGCCTTTTGTTTTATTTCTGCCGACAGGCGGCTGCGTTTGACCGCACTGAGCTGCTTGGAGTCGTTGATATCGGCCAGGAAGAAACTCTGCGGCAGTATGACCGCGGCAGCCACTACCGGCCCGGCTAGAGGCCCGCGCCCCACTTCATCCAGCCCGGCGATGATTTTATGACCGTCCCGGTAGGCGTGACGTTCGTACTTCATCATTGCTGCCACCCGCTGTTGCTCTTTTTTTATATCGTCATGAATCAATGTCATGGCTCCTTTGTCCCACTTGCAACTGTTCCCGGTATATCATATGGGCTGTCATCTGGCCCCCCAAAATGGCGCCCTTCAGTCCTCTTACACGCAGGGCATCCCCGATCACATAAACGGATGACATCAGTCTGCGCGCCTGATGATACAGTTCGTTCACCGAGCGGTAACCGGCAGCCATTATCACTGCTTGAGCAGGAATTTCCCGCTCAATTTGGGAAGCATCAGCCACCACTACCCCGGCAGAGGTGACTTCCAGCGCCTTATGCCTGACCAGGGTAGCCGCTGCCCCGGCTTGCAGCCGATTGAGCAAATCACGCCGGTTTTTTCTCTCCATGTCAGCTGCGAGTCTGGGTCGTTCATCCACAATGGTGATCTGTTTGCCTGACTGCAGCAGGAAATCCGCCACTTCGCAGCCGTTGCTGCCGCCGCCGATTATCACCACCTGTTGCGCATCGACCTCGGTTTTCCCTGATAGCACTTCCTCAATCCCCAGGCAGCGTTCTATCCCGGGGATGTTCGGCATCACAGGGCGAGAGCCGGTGGAAATGATCAGGTAATCCGGCCTGCGAGCGGTAATGTCGCTGAGCATATAATGATAATTATAAACCTGATTGACTCCGCTGGCTTTTAAACGGGTGGCCAAGAATTTCTGATAATCCCTGATACGTTCCTTGTAAGGCGGCATGGCGGCCAGGCTCAAAAGCCCGCCGGGACGGGGAGATTTTTCATAGAGACTGACCTCAAATCCCATACGGTCAAGCGTAAGTGCGGCTTGAATGCCAGCCGGGCCGGCGCCGACAATGTCAACTCTGGATTTGACCGGTACTTTTGCCCAACGGGTGTGGTACTGTTTCTCCCTTCCGGTAGCCGGGTTGACGGTGCAGCTTACCGGCATACCCGCGAAATGCAGGTTTATACAGCTGTTGCAGCGAATACAAGGCCTGATATCCTCAATTTTCCCTCGCTGCGCTTTTGCCGGCCAATGGGGATCGGCCAAGAGGCTGCGCCCCAAAAACACTAAATCAGCACGTCCCTCGGCGACAACCTGCTCCGCAAAGTCGGGGCTGTTAATCATGCCTCCGGTAACCACCGGAATACGCACATGTTTCTTTACCGTTTCGGCCAGGTAAACCCGCCAGCCTTGCGGGTAAGAAGCTGGCTCTATGCTGGTAAGTCCGGATTCGTATGTACCGCAGGTACAGTTGATGATATCCGCACCCCGTTTTTCCAGTTCACCAGCCACTATGCTGCTCTGTTCCGGTTGTAATCCTCCCGGCGTAAAATCGTCTATGTTAAGCCGAATGGATATGGCCACATCATTTTTCTCAGCCTTTATCCCATCTATTATTTCCAGCAGTATGCGCATACGGTTTTCCAGAGATCCCCCGTATTCGTCCTGGCGGGTATTGAGCCTGGGAGATAGAAATTCATTTAACAGATATCCGTGCGCAGCATGTAATTCTACCCCGTCAAACCCCGCCTCTCGTGCAAACCGGGCCGCCTGTATAAATTGGCCGATCAATCGTTTGATTTCCTGTCTGCTCAGTTCCCGGGGCACTTCCCTATGGGGGGTCAGACCCTGGCGGGTGGGCGCCACCGGCAAGACCCCGGTTATCTGGCTGGAGGTCTGGCGGCCGGCATGAAACAACTGAACGAAGGCTTTGCCGCCATGCTTTTTAATCGCTCTGGTTATGCTGGCCAGACCGGGAATACAGCCCGGTTGGTCGATATGTATCTGCCCCGCGCCTTCTTTCCCGGTGGGAACGTCGACGCAGCTGGCCTCCACGATGATGAGCCCCGCCCCTCCGCGAGCCCGGGCCTCGTAGTACCTGACTACATTCTCATTCACCCGTCCGTTTTGATCAGCATAACCTACCAGCATAGGTCCCATCACAATCCGGTTTTTGAGCGTAATTCCTTTGACCTGCAGTTCAGAAAAAAGATGCGGATAGTTGCCCATTGCTTACCCCTTCCCCTGGAGACCTGTCTTTATCTTTCGGCCCCTCATTTGATATATCAATTTTCTCCCTCAAACCCTGTAGTTCCTCCCCATCAGCTCCCATAAATAAGAAATCTCTCATATTTCCGCGAAATAGGAGGATTGCCGGAGGCGGTCGGCTATTCATTGACCGCCTGCCACCCGCTGCCCGGCGGACGCCGAAGGGGCGAGCCAAATGCCCGCCCCTTGAGAATAATCCAGGCTGGATAAACGTCCGCCGTTGTTGCTTAACAACTAATTTGGCTTATCTTACGGTTACGCTTATAGTACGTTGTCCCACCAGAACCCCATCCCAGGATGTAATGTTAATGTTGTACACTCCGGGAGCCAGGCCGGCTGTGCTCCAGTAATACTGGAAACTGGAACCGGTACAACGGAATTTTTTATCACCGTTGATGTATAAGCCCATGGCTTCCACTTTCACATCGTCAGTGGAGCTGGAGGCGATTTCTACGGTTTGCCCGCGATTGATGGTCATGCCCTGTGCGGGGGTGCTGACTAATACAACCGGAGCCTTACCTGCCGGTACGGTCGGCCCGCCAACTGGCGGTGTCACGACTGTTCCGCTGGCGGTGAAAGTGAACGGCTGGCTATAAGCGATGCCGGCGCCGGTTATAGCATATGATCTGACGGTGTAGGTTCCCGGGGTCACTCCCAGATAATACTGGAAGGGCACGTTCGGATTGATGCTGCCGAAGAAGCGGACCTGCTGCTGCGCTCCTCCAGCCGGGCCGTAATAGAAGCCATATTCGCTTACCACTCCGCCGCCGTTGGACAATAAGGTGCCGACCACGGTGGCTGAGTTGGCGCTGATATCATTGACCTTGACCTCCAGGGTGGCCAGGGTGCCGCGGCTTTCATCATCGGTAGTGAAAGTCTCAACATCCCCATAGCCGGTTCCTTCCGAGGTCCTGGCATAGGCCTTATAGTAATACTTGGTGTCTTCGTCCAGATCGTCTAAATCATACTCAAATTCGTCATCCTCGTCGATGTCATCATAACCAGCCCGTACCTTGTCCATATCGTCTTCATCTTCGCCATAATAAAAGCCGTACTCTAAGAGATCTTCACCGTTGAGGTCTTCGAGAGTGCCGAATAGAGTAACTTCGGTGCCGTCAACGTCAGCGTCATCAGTGGACACTGACGGCTCGTCACCGCTGCCGCTGCCTTCGATATTGAATTCTTCTTCATCACTATACGACTGCTCTTCTTCATCATCAATTACATAGGCTTCCACTTCATAATCTTCATCTTCATCAAAGTCGTCGATATCCAGTTCCAGCCAGAATGTCACTTCGTCACCGTCTTCGTCCCAATCATCGGCTGGTTCAGTATCCCACGTTTCTCCTTCAACGCGATACCTGAAACCATAGTCTTCGATGTCGACGTCCTCATCCAACTCTACTACAGCCTCAAAATAGACCGTTTCCTCGTCATCATCAATAGTCACTTCCGTCAACTCAACATTAAGATCGGCAGCCATTACTGGGGCTACACCGGCACACAAGGTCCACAATAAAAACGCGCAGCCCAACAGGGCTGCAATCCTGGCACGGCGGGTTTTCTTCATGAAGCCTGTCCCTCCTTTTTAAAAATACAGATATAAAACGGGATTTTGATAATTATACATGCTTGGAATTTTAGGAGCAAACTGGAATAAGCCGGTTAAAAAACCTTCAGATAAGCCTCCTTTCAGTTTTCATCCTTTAGTGCCTGTAAATGTAATTACGTAAAAAAGCGGTTTTACTTACAAGGTTTCCCACAGCAGTGTTGGACAAGACCGGGGGCAATCGGGGCCGGTATGGTTTTTGACCGTACTTAAGGCATGAAGGCCTATTCTGCAATCGTAGGCACCGACAAAGAGACTCCGGCGAATTAGCCGGAGTCTCTTTGCGGGAATGTATGTTTGATTAGGGCAGAAAGATTCCTTCTGGGTCCACTACTTTATAGAGTATCTCCAACTGTTTGTAGGTCGGGGGCTTGGTCTCGCCTTTACACTTGGAAATATCCAGATCAAAATCAACGTTATTCTTGACATCTGCCGCGCTGAATCCGGGATGCACAGTATCAAGATACATGATGCCCTTTTCATCGAATCTGAATATGGCCATATCGGTTATACAGGCAGTGGGGCCGCCATAACAATACTTCCCGTAGACATCCTTTTTGGGCACATATTCATTTTTCGGCCAGTTGCGCACCATCCAGCCGGGGGAGGTCACATATTCCAGGCGCTCGCTGAAGCGGCGTTTTTCCTGTACCATTATCAAAACCGTTCTCTGTGCGAAGGAGAGGATGTCGGCATTCCCGCCGCTGCCGGTAAAACGCTGCTTGGGGTTGGCATGAGTGCCGACATAGGTGGTATTGAGACTGCCATACTTGTCTATTTCAGCACCACCTAAAAAGCCCAAAGTCACATAACCGGCATGCAGCTGGCCATAGAAGGTTTCGAATAAACCGCCACATTTGGCGGCTTGGTAAGCACAGCGGGCGTCGCCTACTGATGTCGGCAGGTCGATGGGGCGGCCGTCGATGCTGCCTGCTTCATAGATGCAGGCCGCATTGGGAGCATGTTCATTCTGAGCCAAAGCTATGGCCAGCATGGGAAGACCGGTACCCGCGAATACCACGTCGCCATCGATAACCTCTCTGGCAGCCGCGGCGGCCAGCAAGTCCATTGGCTTGAACTCCCCAACTTTTGCGTATTCAGTCATTTATCTCGTCCCCCTTTTCACCCTGCTGGAATAGCCCGTGGCCTGACTGGCTCTCAATGTCTCCAGGCGCTTCACGCCGAGCTTCTCAAGGTATTCCCAATGGTCATTTACCCCATAGATCCACTCTTCGGCGAACTTGTCGAAACCTTCCTGTTTCTTGGTGCCGGCATTGAAGCTCCTCAGGAAATCAGCATCGGTGTCATAATAGAATTGGGAACCGGTGGGATGTGCTGCCCAGGGGCAAACCACCACATAATCGATCTCATACCCGGTGGCAATATTGGCGGCAGGGTCCCGGCGCAGGTATTCGTCGGGAACGATTTCTTCCGTGATCACGATGACTTTGTCACAGGCCTTTATTATATCCTGGTCATTATAGCTCTGCGCCAGCACCCTTACGGTTCCTTCGCTGCCAACCATGGGGGCATAGATCAGACCCCAATTTGGTCTTATAGAGGGCATCAACAGCATTTCGCCCATATCATAGAAGGGGTCCTTATAGGTAACGTATTTTTCTTTAGGGATTTTGGGATTCTTTCCGTCGCGCAAACCCGCATTTGCAAAGCCGTCATATTCAGGGTTTAAAATATCGGTTCCCATAGCCAAGGCAGTGGGGAAAAAGGGAACGTTTACAGCGCCCGCCATGGCGCGAGCCACTGCGTGGCCATGACTCAAGTCGTCAACAATGACCTCTCCAGCCACCTGTTTTCTGGATAAATTGACGCCGGTTTTGCCGAGAATCTCCTGGCCCATCCAACTGCCTTCCCACAGCTTCACAGCGCCACCGCCGACTAGAACCTCACTATGAAATCCGCCCTGCACTTCAAACAGGTGCAAATTCTTAATTCCCTGGCGCAATATCTCATAGCACATGGCGGTAGGTCGGCGCCAGATAGTAAAACCGCTAAATGCCAGACAATCGCCGTCTTTTATCAATGCGACTGCTTCCTTCAAAGAAAGCTGGTTTATTGAACCCATTACTTTCCTCCTCCTCTATTTACAGCTGTTCATAATAGTTACAAGGTTACATGCGCCTTAGGCAGGCCCGGGCTGGCGCCCGGTCATATGCAACTGAAACGAGACGGAATACAACTGAGACGGTTGCTCCGCTGTTCAATGTAAAGCAAGCAATATCGGTAAAAACCACCCGGGTATTGCTCAAAACCAGGTTTAATTATTGGGTTGCTCCTGTCCACCTCCTCCGTGCATATCAAAGCCCCGTCCGTTAAAGACGGGGCTCTGCGGCCCTCCTCAAATGAGGATTTTATGGTTGCGAAATTCAGGAAAACACCACTATACGATTAGGACCTGGCCATGGTATTACGCCATATCCTCAATCAACCTAAAATATAATAAAAAAATAAAACCGGCCATTTCATTGCCGGTGCTCTGAGGCGCTCATTTGTCATGACGGAACAGCATTCCATCATGAGGTTATGTAGTTGGTTACGTTTATCCGACGTTGCTGCCGGATCGTACCGGTCTCACGGCCCTTTCGTCTTTGACAGCCTTAGGTTTGGTGATGTGGACATAATTGGTAAGGCTGTTTATTGTGCCGCAGCGGGGACATTTGATCTCCAACTCGCCACAATCCCGGAAACGACAAAGTAACTTGTTGCATTTCTTGCAGCGCAGATCGTTCATTACTTTTCTCTCCCACCCCTTATCATCTTACCGCAGTGTTCTTATATACGCCTATCTGATAAGATGTATACCCTATACCAGCATATTGATACCACTGATAAAACCATTGCACATCATCAATGGCCTTCTAAAAGCCAAATTCAATTAATATTAATTTAACCGCGGGCTGGGTTTTTTCTGTGGCTGGGATCCTCTATGCTTCTATTTCCCATAATGCCATTATGCAGCATATGCTGTATTTATGCAACAAGTACTTTAAGATAGCTTACGCTCAATTATTTTCACCCCCAGGGCGTTTCCAGGAAGGTCCCAGACGGCTCCGGGTGTCCTTTAAAACCGACTGCAGCATGGGTATATCCCGGCTGGTTAGAATCCTTTCCTGCCCGTTATTGATGCGCGCAATCGTATCCTCAATCGCAACCACGCGGAAGCGGATTTTACCGTTCTGTTTGTAGTGATGAGAAAAGGTGGGGGTGTAATCAACGCTTTCCAAGAGGGTTTTATTGGTGTCAGGGTCTTTGCTGAAATCAAGTTTTAAGACGATGCCGCTGTTGCGCTCCGGACCATTCTGATGACTGATGAAATTGCCCATGCCGTAAATGACAAACTTAGGTTTTCCCTCCACTTCAACCATCTCCATGGTTTGTATCACATGGGGATGGCTGCCCAGTATAACGTCGGCCCCTGATTCAAGAAACAACCTGGCAAGAGCCTGCTGTTCCTGGGTGGGAGCGGGAGTATACTCCACCCCCCAGTGCAAGACCAATATCACAATATCCACCTGAGGGCGCACCGCTTTAATATCGGCCACAATCTTGTCACGGTCAAGGATATTTATCATAAATTTATAATCATCCGGGACAGGAATGCCATTAGTGCTATAGGTGTAGGCAATATATCCCACCTTGATGCCGTTTACTTCCTTTATCAGCGGCTTAGGGCTATCGGCGGGGCTGGTGTAAGTACCCAACGGGTCCAAACCCCGGCTTTTCAATACCTCCATGGTGCGCATAGCCCCCTTGACACCACGATCCAGGATATGGTTATGGGCGGTTACCACAATATCAAATCCGGTGTTCTTGAAAGTATCGGCCATAGCATCCGGGCTGTTAAATAATGGATAACCGGTGTATATGGCCTGCGCCCCGGCCATAGGGGCCTCAAAACAGGTGCTGGTGATCTGTCCTTCCTGCAAATAGGGCTTGATATCCTCGAAGAAGTGGTCGAAGTTGAAGCTGTCGCCCTCCTGCCCGGCCCAAATCTGGGTATTATGCATTAAGCAGTCACCGGCTGCAGTAATAGTGAGATGCGGTCTGACAGGAGCTGGCGGCATCATCGCAACCGGCGCTGCGGGCTTATTCCATAGCGGGCTGTAATGCCAATAATAAACTGTCACCAAGGCTATAACCAACAGAACAACCAACAACAGATTGATCGGTTTACGCACTGCAAATCCCCTTCCCGATGCAGCTTAGATCAAATCATGTACGGTGTCANNAGGGGGACGGGGTTGGTGACAACCTGCTTTGTAGGTTGTCACCAACCCCGTCCCCCTGACACCTTGTCCCCCTGACACCTTGCCTCGCCCCATATATTATTCTTATTCGGGTATATAAAAGCGCCAAGCGCAGAACCATTCTTCGGGATGTTCATCCGGCGGGCAGCCTATACATTCGGTTTTTACCCGCGGATCAATGGTCCTGGCAAAAGAGCTGTATTCTACCAGACCGGCAGATTTGCAGGGATAGTCCTCAAGTCCCTGGCGCTTGCGTGCTGACTGCACCCGGCAATCATTCATCTGGAATACGATGCTGTTAGGTCCCTCATCGATGATGGACTGAACGTTGATGCGCGCATACATCCTTAGCTGCAAAGCTTGTTTCACACCCTCGATCCCGGGGTATTCGGGGAGATTTAAATAGCGTTTGATAGACCAGGCTTCAAAAGGAGAGAACTTGGCCCAGCAGGTATCATTGCAACGCTTGGCGTCATACATACCATGAGTGAATTCCACCGCCTGAAACCAGATACCGTCGCCAGCCAGCCAGTTAATACCCAGCTCGGTAAGCAGACTGAGAAGCCTTTCACGGGGCATTTCCAACAGTGGTTTGGGTACCCCTTCCGCCATTTCAAATCCGAAGAACTTGCCCAGGCGCTTCATTTGCGTGTCATAACTTCTCTTGTAAGCGGCGTCGAAAATCTTCATGGCCTCTTCGGTTCCCATCTGATGTTCGACCTCTTTGAACCAAAATACATGATGAACCACGGTGCGGTGCATCATGTCAATGACTAGCCGGGCCAGGTCAGCCTGGGTAAAGTTCTCGTCCCATTTGTCCATCGTTGCCATGTGGGTTCCTCCTCTCTTCATTCACGGGAATCTTGTAGCACCATCATTTTAATGAGTCTGCCGGGCTTTTGGCGAGGGTTTCAGAGCGGTATGCACAGCAACCAAAGCTACGCTCAAACGCATCCGGAACAAACTCATAATAACTAATCTAGACTAATATTCGTTGTGAACCCCTGCAAAACCTGCAAAAAGGATTTGAAAACACAACCTCCCGTTTTACCCGGGAGGTTAATTGAATACGACTTGAACTATGCTTACTCTTTGGTCTTGATAGTCATCTTGATGCTCCGGCAGCAGTCATCGTTTTTGACGATAACGCAATCAGGCCTGTCAATCAAGATATAGTCACCTTCGGTTTCGATGATAAGATCATCTTTGCTGGTGACAGCCCCTTCTTTGGGGATGAAAAGCTGCCTGCCCAAAGGAAGCAGATAGTCTTCTTTAATAATGGCCATTAAATAACCCCCTTTGCAGTCGGCCTGCTGACATCTTGGTGTACCCGGCGCAAAGCGTAAATACTATGTCCGTTCCCAGTAATCCGCCACGCGCTCAGGTTCGAAAATGCCGCGATCGGTAATAATTCCTGTAATGAGCCGGGGTGGTGTCAAGTCGAAAGCCGGATAAAATCCCGTCACCAAATCCCCGGTGGTCTTGATTCCTGAAAAAGTAGTTACTTCTTCGGGATCACGGTACTCGATAGGGATGTGCTCGCCGCTGGCACAGTTCCGGTCAGGTCCGCCGTAGCCCAGGATATAAAACGGCAACTGGTGGTAACTGGCGGCAATGGCCAGCTGGAATGTCCCCACTTTGTTGGCAACCGTGCCATCCATGGCCACCCGGTCGGCAGCGGTGAACACCTTGGTGATCATTTGCCGACTCATGCAATAAGCCGCCATGTTGTCGGTTATCAATGTTACCGGCAGATCCAGTTGAGAAGCCGACCAGGCCGTAAGGCGGGCGCCTTGCAGGTAAGGCCTGGTCTCGGTGGCGATGACAGACAGCCTTTTCCCCTTACGCCTGGCAAAATCCAGCATATACAGCAGCGCAGATCCTGGAAAGCAGTGGGTTAAAACTGTGTCACCGTCCTCTACAAGCTGCTCTGCCCACTTGCCAGTCAGCTCAGAACGCATCTGCTGTCTCTCTACCGCAGTGTTGATAAAAGCCAAAATCTGTTCCGCAATGTCCCCTCGTTGCCATTCAATGCGGCTCCAGATCTTATCAAGCAGAGCGCCGAGGTGAAACCCGGTAGGGCGGGTATTAAACAGGCGTTCCTTAACGGTTGATAGCGGTTCCCTGATTTGCTCCGGGGTGAGATACTGCGTTTCCAGGTGGCATGCCGCCATATATAGGCCATAAGCTGCGGTGATCGCGATGTCACCTGCCCCCTGTACTGCCATTATCTCAATACCCTGTGCCACATCCTCATAGTCATTGCATATTATTTCTTCCACTTTGCGGGGAAACTGGCGCCGGTCTAAGATCACCAGGCTGCCGTCACGCAAAAACACGGTGCTGTTTATATGCGTCAACAATGGTTGAGTCACACCCGGTACCTCCCGGAGTCATCAGAAATCCGTTTCTTTCTTTGGTTTATTACTCCCATCAGCCTGGCGGCCGGTGTAGCATCCAGTCAATAATGTTGCGGATCGGCGCCGTGGAGGGAAATATGGCCGCTACGGCGCCATTATTAATCAAAACCTCCGCATCCTGCGCCGGGATCAGACCTTCGCCGAAGATGGCTATCTTGCCACCTCCGGCAGCGTCCAAAGCCCGGCGCATTTCCGGGAATACGGTCAGGTGCAATCCGGTATATATGCTTAAGCCCACCAAATCAACCTGCAGCCTTACCGCTTCCGTAGCGGTGTCCTCCAGGCTTTTGTACATACCGCAATAATGCGCCTCAACTCCGCTGGTCTCTTTAAGCGTCCGAGCCAGCAGCCGTATTCTCTTATTGTTGGGATCCAAACCGGTCATTGCCAGCAGTACTTTAATCTGGCTCATAGTTTTCAATACCTCAGAATTACTTGACCAGGTATTTGGCGGCAACTTCATCTGCCAGAGTGTACGGGTCGGTCTCTTTCTTTAAGAGTTTTTGCACCATCTCATCAAATTCGCCCGATTCGATGAGCTTGTTCAAAACCGGTTCCAGAATAGCTGACCTCAAGGCATCATTTATCTCAGTCTGCACTTTAAGCTGAGCTCTTTCCTGCAAGAGATTGCGATCCTTGAGAAACGCATAGTGCTCCTGGATCTTCTCGTACAGTTCATCGACGCTCTTGGCGAAGGTGTGCGGTTCCATGTTGCTCTCCACCATAACGATGGGCGGTCTCCAGCCACTGGGGAATTTGCCCATGTCCATCATGCTCAGGGTTTCCTTGTAGAGCTTGCGCGCTCCTTCGCGGTCCGCCTTGTTGATGATGAATATGTCAGCAACCTCCATCAAACCGGCCTTGATGGCCTGCACCTCGTCTCCCATTCCCGGTACCAAGACTACCAGGACGGTATGAGCGTGGTTGATAATGTCAACTTCCTGCTGCCCGACGCCAACGGTCTCCACAATGATCACATCTTTGCCCATCACGTCCAGAACGTGGATGCCATCCCCCACCGCCTTGGAAAGGCCTCCCATAGCGCCGCGGGTGGCCAGGCTGCGCACAAATACGCCGGGATCATCGGCATGCCTGAGCATTCTAATTCTGTCTCCCAGCAAGGCTCCACCGGTAAAGGGGCTGCTCGGATCAACCGCCATGACGCCCACAGTCTTATTCTGTGCTCTGATACTGCAGATCAGTTGGTCGGTCAGGGTGCTTTTCCCAGCTCCCGGCGCACCGGTAATACCCACCACATGTGCCCTGCCCGTAAACGGAAATATGTGCTTGATGGCTTCATGAGTGTTCGGGACCTGGTCTTCAATATTGCGGATGAGGCGGGAGACAGCCCGAATGTCTCCCGTCAACGCCCTTTTACCTAGTTCTTCCATGGCTCTACTCCTTAGCAGCTATGTTGGTATTGATCCAGTCTACGATGGAGTCCAGGGTAGCCCCCGGAGTGAATAATGCCTTCAAGCCGGCGTCATATAAGGGCTGCATATCACGATCGGGGATGATTCCGCCGCCAACTACGGGAATGTCAGTTACTCCGCGGTCTCTCAACTGTTTCACCACTTCGGGGTACAGATAGGTGTGGGCGCCGGACAGGCAGCTCAGGCCCACCATATCAACGTCTTCCTGTATAGCGGCATTCACAATCTGTTCCGGGGTATTGTGGCAGCCGGTGTATATTACTTCAAAGCCTGCATCACGGAAACATCTGGCCAAAACCTTGGCTCCGCGGTCATGTCCATCAAGTCCAGGTTTAGCGAGCAGTATACGGATCTTCTTAGCCATTAACAATAACCTCCTTCTAAACTACAGTTTCTAGTATATTCCGGGGTCACGGTATTCGCCGTAAACTTCCCGATAAACGTCGCAGATTTCCTGAACACTGGCGCGGGCTTTAACAGCCTCGATGCAATAAGGCATAACGTTGTCGCCCTTTTCACAGGCTTTCTTGATGTCTTCCAGGCACTCTTTGACTCGCCTGCTGTCGCGGCTTCTCTTTACAGCAGCCAGTCTCTCGAGCTGTTCTTTTTCAACGGTTTCGTCGATTTCTATCAGGGGGATGTCGACTTCTTCATTCTCAACATTATACTTGTTGACGCCGATCATAATCTTTTCAGCAGCGTCGATCTGGCGCTGGAACTTGTAAGCAGCGTCAGAGATCTCCAGCTGCGGGAAGCCTTTTTCGATAGCAGCCACCATGCCGCCCATTTCGTCTATCTTGTGGATGTATTCCCAAGCTTTTTCTTCCATTTCGTTGGTAAGCGCTTCTACAAAGTAGGAACCTGCCAGCGGGTCAATGGTGTTGACTACTCCGGTTTCCTCGGCTATGATCTGCTGGGTGCGCAACGCGATCTGTACCGCATGGTCGGAAGGCAGGCAGAGCACTTCGTCCAGGGAGTTGGTGTGCAGTGACTGGGTCCCGCCGAGAACAGCGGCCAAAGCTTCGGTAGCGGTGCGGACAACGTTGTTGTAGGGCTGCTGTGCGGTCAGTGAACAGCCGGCGGTCTGAGTGTGGAAGCGCAGCCACCAGGATCTCTCATCGGTGGAGCCGTAGCGTTCCCGCATGCCTTTGGCCCAGATTCTTCTGGCGGCACGCATCTTGGCAATTTCTTCAAAGAAGTCGATGTGGGAGTTGAAAAAGAAGGACAGGCGCGGTGCAAAGCTGTCAACGTGCAGTCCTTTTCTTCTGATAACGTCTTCAACATACTCCATGCCGTCGCGCAAGGTGAAGGCCAGTTCCTGAACAGCGGTCGCGCCTGCTTCACGGATGTGGTAGCCGCTGATGCTGACGGTGTTCCACTTGGGAACGTATTTGGTTCCGAATTCGATAGTGTCGGAGATCAGCTTAACTGAAGGATCCGGCGGGCACATCAGGGTCTTCTGAGCAATGAATTCCTTCAGCATATCATTCTGGATGGTCCCGGATATCTGGTTCAGAGGGATGCCCTGAATATCAGCGGTGGCGCAATACATAGCCCAAAGGATGGTGGCGGGCGGGTTGATGGTCATGGAAGTGGAAACCTTGCCTAAAGGAATTCCCTTGGTCAGGTCAAAGAAGTCTTCAATAGTGTCAATGGCTACGCCGCATTTGCCGCATTCACCTTTAGCCTTGGGGGAATCGGTGTCATATCCCATCAGGGTGGGGAAGTCAAACGCGGTGGAAAGACCGGTTTGGCCATTATTCAAAAGATAATGCCATCTCTCATTGGTGGTTACGGCAGTCCCCATTCCGGAGAACATACGGAAAGTCCAGTATTTGCCTCTGTAGCCGGTGGCCTGCACTCCACGCAGAAATGGGTATTGACCGGGATAGGCGATATCATTTTCAAAATCCATCCCCGCGATGTCTTCAGGTCCATAGATCCTCTTGATTTCCAGGTCAGAAACGGTACTCCACTCAGGCTTCTGATCCGGGTTCTTGGCTACAACGCGTTTTACTTCATCTTCCCATTTCTTGCGCAACAGACTGGATTTGTCCAACAATTCTTGGGTAAATAACATGTTACCCCTCCTCAAATTAGTTTAATTACTCCTTATCCAACTCGCTTGGATCAATACTCAATCCCGGTTTGATTTCTCACCCCGGCATTGTAATGGTGTTTGATTTCCCTAACCTCGCTAACCATATCAGCTTTTTCCAGAATTTTTGGGGCAGCATATCTTCCCGTGAGAATGATATCCATCTCCGCTGGTTTTACCGCCAGCAAATCCAGGAGTTCATTTTCGGGAATCAGCTTGAAGTCCAATGCTACAATGATTTCGTCCAGGATGATCATGTCATACCGGTTGCTCGCAACCAGCTCTTTGGCCTTCTCCAATCCTTGCCTGGCTAACTCCACATCTACCGGCGCCGGTTTGTCACGCATCACAAAGCTGTCCAACCCGTATTGGTACAAATCAATATCGGGGAGAAATTTTTGAATGGCCAGGACTTCGCCATAAAGCCGGCCTTTCATGAACTGAATGATGCACACCCGGTAGCCGTGGCCTACAGCCCTCAAGGCCTGGCCGAAAGCCGCGGTGGTTTTGCCCTTGCCGTCGCCGGTAAATACCATGATCAGGCCTTGTTTGGCTAAGTTGTCTGCTTTTACCTCGATGGGCATATTATAATCCCCTTCCGATGCTTGAGCAGTCCGGCAACTATGGTTGACGGTTCTTTTAGCATCACATTCCCGTTTAGGCAATTATCGGTTACAGCAATAGTTCAAGGGTTATAATCCTGGGTGTCAAACAGATATCCCATCGCCCGCACATTACTCGCTATACGGGAAGTGAGTGATGTGTAAGAATAGTTATACTGTTTCCACGATATAAAAGAAAGCTGGCAAAAAGAAAGTTGCATACGTACGGATGGATACAAAACCCGTACTGGCCCGGTTTGACACAACGGCCTGCCGTTCACCCCCCCTCGTTAACAATGGACATGATAACTAAAATCCGCAGGGGCTCTAGGCTCTCGCTGAATAAACCAGCCATAATGTCGGCCTTTGCAAAGTATGGTGTAAGATTAGTGTTATATTGGCTTGCTTATTAATTTCTAAGTAGGTCTAATTTTCTGAGGTGTGCTTGGGATTGTTTGTATCCCAACTATATTAATGTATATTATATATCAGTTGCTACCATGTGTAAATTTATTTTTTACATCTTTTGTGACCGGCATTACTATCGAGTTTAGGCTGATTCTTCCCCTCAGAATTCAACAACTTACTCCAGGCTGATAGAACCCATTGTGCCGCGACGGTACTCCTGCAGAACCAGGCGGCTGACCTTGTCCAGATCTGCTCCGCCCCCTTTAATCAAAAAGCCTCTGGCAACAGCTATGGCTGCCATGATATCCTCTGCCGGCTGGTCGGTATGTTTTACCCGGTAGCGTTCTTGCAGGATCTCCGGGCATTTCTCTTTAAGGTACTCAAGCAGATAAAGGGCGACGTCATATTCCTGGTACGCATTCTCACCTATTATATTCAACAAGGCTAACTTTAAACCCTGCTTTTCATCTTCAATTTTAGGCCACATTAATCCGGGAGTGTCGAGCAGCTCGATATCTTCCCTGACCCGGAGCCATTGCTTGCCCCGGGTCACTCCCGGTTTTTCCCCCACCCGGGCCATTTTACGCCCCGCCAGGCAATTCAAAAAGGTGGATTTGCCGACATTCGGAACCCCCACCACCATAATCCGCACCGGTCTGACCCGGCGTCCTTTCTTTATCATGGCCTCGGCCTGGGGAGCATAGGTCTGTCGCACCAGATCCAGCACCTGTTTGCTGCCCCGGCAACGGGCCGAGTCCATGGAGGCCACCTTATAACCCTGTCGCTGCAACATTTTCTTACTGCGCGCTGTACTGGCTGATTCAGCCAGGTCGATTTTATTGAGGACTAATATGAGGCTTTTCTGGCGGATCATCTTCTCCAGTTCCGGGTTGCGGCAGGCCATGGGCGCACGAGCGTCTAAGAGCATTATTACTACGTCCACCAGTTTAAGGTTTTCTTCTATTTCTCGGCGGGCCTTTACCATGTGCCCTGGGAACCACTGTATCACTGTGCCACCTCCCGGTTAAAAGTAAAGAGAATACCTGTTGGTATTCTCTCCAGTTACTTCATTATATACTATTGCCTTTAAAATCTGCGTTTTTCTTTAACACGGGCTTTCTTGCCGGTCAAACCGCGCAGATAGAATAACCGGGCGCGTCGCACTTTACCGCGGCGGGTAATCTCCACTTTGGCGATGCGCGGTGAATGAATCAGGAAGGTCCTCTCCACAGCGACCCCATAGGTGATACGACGTACGGTGAATGTTCTCGAAAGCCCAGCCCCTCTGATCTTTAAAACGGTACCTTCAAAGATCTGAATTCTCTCCCGATTGCCTTCCACGACCTTGACATGGACCTTTACCGTGTCTCCGGGGCGGAAATCAGAAAGTTCTTTCTTAATCTGTTCTTCCTCAATTGATCTGATGATATCCTGCACGGTTTTACCTCCTTATACAAGGTGTTCTTACATTATCATTTCAATGCAGCGGACCACCTTTGTTTACATAGAACAAAGTGATTATATCATTATTAGTCTTTTATCACAAGATGAGCGGTGAATAACT
>DHGD01000128.1:33267-33756 GCA_002402575.1 Syntrophomonas sp. UBA4807 | reverse complement strand
CTCTTTAAAGTGTTAAGCATCCTTTCACCTCCTCTGTCCATAAATACGTTATTGTAGCTTTATTTTCCCATAACATCAAAACCTTGCATAGCAGGATATTTACGAATATGTCAGGAAAAACCTGCCAACCTGAGCGGAGGTGATAAAGGGAAAATAACGCATACCACCCATTGAATTTATCGTATCGGAATAATAATCTTCAATATAGGACTATGGATTTATTTTTTAAAAAGTTATACGAATATTGCAACAATATTCGTATATCGCCCTAATTTTATCAATATTGCCATGGGGCGCATATTACAGGTATATTATTATTATAATTAATGAAAAAACTGGTAAACCATAATATTGCCCATTTAACGGGAGGGTTCGACTTTATGGGTACTAAACGGTATAGTTTCACCCTATTAATGATTTTGATTTTGTGCCTGCTGTCGGCATCAGGCTGTTCGAAGCCCCTGCCCAAAGAACAGATAATACAGGGAT
>DHGD01000128.1:31519-33084 GCA_002402575.1 Syntrophomonas sp. UBA4807 | reverse complement strand
CAGCTCCAGGACGGCATCGGGCAGGTTTACGCCATGGTGGTTAATTCTAAGAACAGCACTGACGCATCCCTTCCAGTAAAGTGGGAGGTGTATTACACCGAAGCGGGAAGCCCGGCCGGCAACACCCCGTTAACCGGCGGTGAAATCCCGGCCCTTAAACCTGGGGAAATGTTCACCCTGCGTTACAATCCGGAAGGTAATCCCAATTCCAAAGCGGGCAACTATATGTTCAGGCTGATTAACCCGGCCAGCGATGTTAACCAGAAAGAATGCTGGAGCGGGGCGGTGTATTGCATAGGGCCAATAAAACCTGCTAATGTATTTGTCAACCTTCTGCCCAATCCGGGGAAAATTACGGTCGGAATAAAAACAACCGGGGCTGCCCCGGCTTCGGCGGTATATGAGTTTGTAATCCATGACGTGGTTAACAACCGCGAAGCAGCCCGCCATAGCTTAAGCGGCGGGGGAAGGGTGACTGTATCCCTGCCCCCCGGAACCTATGCGGTGGCGGAGACACAGAGCGGAGGTGCCCTGTCTTACAGTAAATCCATTGATGGCAATATCGCTCTTGCTTCGGGGCAGAACGTGTATGTAACATTTAACAACCGCTTCCCTGAACCGGTCAAGGGCTTTATGCAGATAACCATGAATGTGGAAGGCGCGGCTCCTCAGGGGGCAGCGTACGAGGTGAGCATCAGCGGGCCTTCAGGCAGTATCAAGCGCAGCATCTATGCTGGGCAGACGATAACTGTCGAACTGCCGCAGGGTTATTATGAGGTAAGCGCAACCAACAGTGGAGGAGCCGCTCAGGTGAGAAGAAACCCAACTGGTTCTATCCCCGTTTACTCGGGTCAGTATAGCGCCGTCAGCATAACTAATGTCTATACGCCATAGATATATATGCTATATTTTGCTTCCGATGTCAGTAACCTTGGAATTCAGCGCAATTCCGAATAACTGATAACCGATCATACAAATGATTACGATTACCATAAATATCATAATATACTCAGTCATGCCCTGTCCGTCTTCTTCAATAACCAGGCGATTAATAAGTCCTAATATAGTCTCCGCCTCCGTTTTAAAAAAATCTGATACTTTACTGACATCGTTAAAACCGTTCATTAACCTTAATCAAATATAATCTTCCTTATTTATTAGTTTAGGGATCATAATATAACGCTTTAGACTACCCTTCAAAACTCGGCTCTGTCCTTAAATCCTCTGCCGAAAACCTCAACACTGTCGGTGATGATCATAAACGCGGATTCATCTAAACTGAACACCATTTCCTTCAAACGCGGCAGCTGCATTCGCCCCACGGTGACCAGGATAAGCATCTCTTTTTGCCCGGAATATACCCCTTGAGCTGATATATATGTACAGCCCCGGTGCAGATTATGCAGGATTGCTTGGGCAATCGCTTCATAATGCGGCGAGATTATGATGACGGTTTCGGTCCGTTCCAGCCCGGATTGCACCAGGTCAATAACCTGGGACGAGACAAAAATGGCAATCGCGGAATACATGGCCACCGCTATGTCTACCACCACGGCCAAGAGCGC
>DHGD01000128.1:28274-31512 GCA_002402575.1 Syntrophomonas sp. UBA4807 | reverse complement strand
ATAATGTCGGTTCCGCCCGATGAGGCTTTGCTGCGGAACACTATCCCCAGCCCTACCCCGCTTAAAACCCCGCCCAACAAGGCTGACAGCAAAGGATCGCCTATTGGGAAAGGGAAATATTTAAACACTGCGAGAAACCCTGCCAGGGCCAGAACCCCTAAGAGGCTGTAAATGGTAAAGCGAAAGCTGATGAAGCGGTACCCGGCCAGGAATACCGGTATGTTTAAGAGCAGTATCCATATTCCGATTTCGATTCCGGTGGAGTAACGCAGCAGAATGGCCAGCCCGGTCACGCCTCCGGTTAAGAGGTTGGCCGGGACCAGGACGCATTGAATGCCTGCGGCGGCGACCAGCGATCCGATCACTATGCCCAGTAAATCCGTCCAGGTGATGCGTTCTATCCATTTATTAAAATCAGGGCGCGGCAGGGCTATTTTCATGATAACCTCCTCGATATGTTGCTTAGTTTATCCTGATATTGTTAAATCATAAGGCCTTGCAGGGTATTGTATCATTGAAGCGGTCAAACAAGAAACTGCTCGCAAGCAGCAGCCACACGGTTATCGCAGAAAACCAACGGGGGACGGTGCTTTGACAAGCGATTTTCCCAATATTGCCTGGAAAACGCGCTCTCGACAGGCAGGACGAGGTATAAACCGAGATTCACCCCAATCTCCTATTTTGAGGATATTGAACACATATAGTACAATAGTATAAAAATATGGATGATTAATGGCCAATGGGCGCTATACGATATATCGCCACAGCGGCGTTTGGGCTTGAAGCCGCGGTGGCCCATGAAATAAAACAGTTGGGATATGCCGACGTTCAGGTTGAAAATGGACGCCTGGCTTTTTCCGCCGGCCCGGACGCCATAGCGCGCTGCAGCCTGTGGCTGCGCAGTGCCGACCGGTTGCTCATCGAGGCGGGACAGTTTACCGCCCGCAGCTTCGATGAACTCTTTGAAGGCACCCGGGCCTTGCCCTGGCAGGATTGGCTGCCGAGAAACGCCCGTTTTCCGGTAAACGGTAAATCTATCAAATCACAATTATACTCCGTTTCGGACTGCCAGGCTATCGTAAAAAAAGCTGCGGTGGAAAAACTGAGACTTTATTACCCGCAAAAATGGTTTGCCGAAGATGGTCCGCTCTATCAGTTGGAGGTTTCGATATTGAATGACCGGGTCAGCATTACTCTGGACTGCAGCGGGGCAGGCCTGCACAAGCGCGGCTACCGCAAAGAGCAGGGGGCCGCGCCGCTGAAAGAGACCCTGGCCGCCGCTATGGTTTCAATGAGCCGCTGGAAAAAGGATCGGCAATTGATAGACCCCTTTTGCGGTTCAGGCACCATCCTTATCGAAGCCGCGATGATGGCCTGCGATATAGCTCCCGGGCTAAATCGCCGCTTCGATGCCGAAAGTTGGCCGCAGTTCGGATCTGCAATCTGGTCGCAGGCCCGCCAGGAAGCCCGGGACAGAATTACATATTATATGGATTTGGGTATTGAAGGATTCGATATCGATCAAAGCTGTGTAGAACTGGCCCGAGCCAACGCAGCCAGGGCCGGGGTGGCTAAACAGATCCGGTTCAAAACCCAGGCGGTCAAGGACTTAAGTTCCTTGTATCAATACGGTTACTTGATCTGCAATCCGCCTTACGGAGAGCGGTTGCTGGATGTCGAGCAGGTTCGGGGCATTTATAAGGATTTGTCCAATTCATGGGCGGGATTAAAAACCTGGTCCGCCTATGTGCTGACCCCCTTTGCTGGTCTGGAAAAGTTAATAGGACGCAAGGCCGATAAGCGCCGGAAGTTGTTCAACGGGCGCATCCCCTGCACATTTTACCAGTTTTACGGCCCGCGCCCGCAGGAGATCAAGGGTCCTTTTGCAACCGTATCAATATGTGAGTAATCGGATAAAATAATATCCTGAGTGGGCAAATATTGACACCATTTCGCAATTGGCTATATCACTAGACTGTGGAGGTTCACATGATAGCAGCGATCTTGGCAGGCGGCCGGGGCGTACGCTTGTGGCCGGAGAGTCGCAGCCAGCATCCCAAGCAGCTCTGTAAATTAGTGGGCAACAAATCAATGCTCGATCACACCATCGACCGTCTGAAAGCCGCGGGCTGTACTAAAATCATTATTATCACCGGAGATGACCTCTTAGAGCCCATCAATCAATTGGTGGAAATGCGCCCCGATCGCAGCCAGATTGAGGTTCTGAGCGAACCCGAGGGCAAAAATACCGCTCCCGCGGTGGGACTGGTGTTGTCTCGGTACGCCGCCGAAACAGATGAGGTTTTGGGCATATTCCCCGCAGATCATCATATACTGAACGAGCATGTATTCAGCGTCAGTCTGAAGAAGGCCAGCCAGGCGGCTGAGNNAAGGCCATATCGTCACCATCGGTATTCAGCCTGACCGCCCCGAAACCGGCTACGGCTATATCGAAAAGACCAAATTGGAAGTCGGCAACATAGGAGATGTTTATCAGGTCAGTTCTTTTTATGAAAAACCTGACGCAGAGCTGGCCCAGGCCTACATCGACACCGGGCGTTTCATGTGGAACGCGGGCATTTATGTCGGCAAAATCGGAGTGTTGGCTGAAGAATTCCGCAAGCACCTGCCGGATATTTACCAGGTGGCCAGCAACGGTTATGAGTATTACCGGCAGTCCTACAGCCAGCTGCCCAGCATCAGCCTGGACCACGGCATCGCGGAAAAATCTGATCGTATGGCGGTGGTTCCCGCCGACCTGGGCTGGTGTGATCTGGGCAGTTGGAACGCATTCTCCGAGATTCGCCCCGCCGATGAACAGGAAAATGTCTGTGAAGGCCACGACATCATCGTCATGGACAGCCAGCGCTGTATAGTAAAACAAGCGGATAAGACTATTGTCTTGTTCGGGGTGGATAACCTGGTGGTGGTAGAAACAGATGACGTGATATTGGTGGCGGACCGCGATAAATGCCAGGATATACGGGATTTAACCGAGGTTTTAAAGAGCATGGGCCGCGAAGACCTGCTGTAATNNATCACCATGGGTGAATTCCGGGTGATTACAGACAGATCTCAAACCTGTTATCAGCTGAGGAGGCTAAAGTCTGAAATAATCTTCATGACGTTTTGTGCCTTGAGCGAGCGAAAGGAATGGCTATAAATTATGAAAAATATTTTTAGGCAGTACGATATCCGCGGTGTGGTAGGCCGGGATTTAGACGATAAAACCATGGAT
>DHGD01000128.1:24741-28220 GCA_002402575.1 Syntrophomonas sp. UBA4807 | reverse complement strand
GTGGTCAATGCCCTGCAGGAGTCAGGCTGTCATGTGATAGATTTGGGATTGGTAATCACGCCCATTTTCTATTTCGCATCCCGCTATCTTAATATAGCGGCCGGGATAATGATTACCGCCAGCCATAACGGCAGTGAATACAACGGCTGTAAGCTCTTGCTGGGAGAATCCACCATCTACGGGGAGCAGATTCAGGAAATCAGGCGCATAATCGAAAACCAGAGCTTTGTCAGCGGCCCTCGGGGCAGCCTTAAATATGTTGACATTGCGGAGAGCTACCAGCAGAATATCAAGAAACTCATAAAGATGGGCCCCAAGAAATTGAAAATAGTAGTTGATTGCGGCAACGGCACTGCCAGCCTTTTCGCTCCGGCTGTATTCCGCAGCCTGGGTTGCGAAGTCATTGAGCTATACTGTGAATCTGACCCCACCTTTCCCAATCATCATCCCGATCCGGTTAATCCTGACAACCTGACAGATTTAGCGGATATGGTAAAAAAGCATCATGCTGACCTGGGTATCGGCATTGATGGCGACGGCGACCGGCTGGGAGTGGTGGACAGTTCTGGCAACATGATCTGGGGCGATCTCTTGATGATATTGTTTTGGCGGGATATCCTGCCCCGTTACCCCCATCTGCCTTGCATTGTGGAGGTCAAATGCTCTCAGAGCCTGATCGACGAGATAGAGAAACTGGGCGGCCAGCCCTTAATATACAAAACCGGCCATTCGCTCATCAAAGCTAAGATGAAAGAAAGCGGCGCTATTTTCACCGGGGAGATGTCGGGCCATATGTTTTTCGCCGATGAGTACTATGGTTTCGACGATGCCCTTTATGCCGGAGCCCGGCTGCTGGCGCTGTTGTCCGCCAGCGAGGCCGACATCACTGAAATGCTGGCTGACATAAGCACTTATTACGCCACCCCGGAGATCCGCGTCAAGAGCAGCGATGAGGAGAAGTTCCAAGTGGTGGAGCAGGTCAAAGCCTGCTTTAAGGACAAATATCCCATAAATGAGATCGATGGCGCCCGCATCTTGTTCCCTCATGGCTGGGCCTTGGTGCGCGCCTCCAACACCGGCCCGGAGCTGATCGTACGCTGCGAAGGCAAGACCCCGGAATATTTGGAACAGATCAAAGCTGAATTATTCGCCTGCTTGAAAAATATGGGAATAGAGGTGGCTTCACTCCAGGCCCGCCAGGTATAAATGTCCTGATTCACAGGTAAACTTTAATTAATGTGTCCTGTGCAAAGTGACGACAAGGAGTGAACAACTGTGAATTTTATAAACGTGGGAACTTATCCCCCCAAACAGTGCGGGATTGCTACTTTTTCCATGGATTTAAAGCAAAGCCTGACTTTTAATGAACAACAAGTGGCAGTCCTGGCGGTTTCAGACAATATCTATGATTATGCTTATCCTCACGAAGTGCTCTTCAATCTCAAACAAGACCAGCTATCACAATACTCCGAGGCCGCTTCATTTATCAATCTCCATCCCCTTATCGACATAGCCATCATTCAACATGAATACGGCATTTATGGCGGGACTGACGGTGATTATGTCATCGATTTGGCGAAAGGCCTGACCAAACCATATATTTTAATCTGTCACACCGTTCTGCCCCATCCTTCCAGCCATCAAAAACAGATACTGGAAACACTGTGCTATTACGCCAGCGGCATCGTGGCTATGAGCAGGCATTCCGCCAACCTTTTAATCGATCTCTACGAAGCCCCTGGAGAACTGATTAAGGTTATCGCCCATGGCGTGCCTAATTTCAAAAAGCAGGACGCGCGGCTTTTAAAACGCAAGTACCACCTGGAAAGCCGCGATATAATCAGCACCTTTGGACTGATCGGACCCGGTAAGGGCTTGGAACTGGGCATTCAAGCCTTCGCGCAGATATCTTCCCAATTTCCTGATGCCAGGTATCTCATCCTGGGGCAGACCCACCCTATGCTAGTCAAGGCAGAGGGCGAAAAATACCGCCATATGCTTGAGGAGCTGGTTAAAAAATTGGGCTTGGAAGAGCGGGTTTTGTTCGTAAACAAGTTTCTTGATGATGAAGAACTGGGACAGTATTTGTACCTAACCGACATATATCTGAGCCCCTATCCCAATCGCGACCAGGCGGTCAGCGGTACTATGGCCTTTGCACTAGGATGCGGCCGGGCTATTGTCTCCACCCCTTACGCCTATGCCCGGGAGATGCTGGGCAATGGGATCGGGCTGCTCTCTACGGGTACCGAGCCTGAAGAGCTGGCTGAACTGCTGAGAAAGGTCCTTTCCGACCGTACCCTTAAATTGCGCCTGCAGGACAAAGCCCTGCGCCTGGGTAAAAGCTGGACCTGGAACAATGTGGGCAAACAATACCTCAAACTGGCACAAAGCATATTGCGCCCCGATTCCAGCATAAGTCAGGATGGAGGAACGGTGAGCTATGCTCGATGACCGCCACTTGAGAAGAATGACTGATGATATCGGTATGCTGCAGTTCTCTGTTCTGTCTGCGCCTGATCTTAATAGCGGCTATACTCTGGACGACAACGCCCGCGCTTTGATAGCAGCCTTTTACCTGGAAGATGGCCTGGAACTGGCTGTCAAGTATACCCGTTTTATGTATCAAGCGCAGCAGCCAAATGGAACTTGGAGCAACCTTTACAGCCAGGGCCGCTTTTATTATCAGTTCGATTCTGAAGATAGTATCGGCAGGGCTTTAATAGCTGCCGTTGTTGGCAGCTGCAGCAGAGATGAAACCCTGGCGAAACTGTGTAAGCAGATGTTTACTTCCAATCTGCCCAAGGCCGAGAAGTTTTCGTCCCCGCGCGGTATAGCTTATAGTTTATTAGCTCTATGCAAGCATCCACAACCAGATAGCTACCAGCAGGGCCTGCGCGACCGGCTTAGTCAACATTTGCTGTCATTGTATGCAGGCAACCACAGTCACGGCTGGTACTGGTTCGAAGATTACCTGACTTATTGTAACGGTATTATACCGCAGGCCCTGTTTGCTGCTCATCTTATAAAAGCCGACAGGAAATTACGCCAAGTAGCGTATGAAAGCCTGAATTTTCTCAATGATATTCTATTCCGCAATGGCCGTCTGGATATAGTCGGCAATGCCGGCTGGTACCATCGCAACGGGCAAATCCCTCTTTACGACCAACAACCCGTCGATGCCGCCTCCATCATATTTGCCTGCTATGAAGCCTATCTGGCCACCGGCAGCAGGGAGTACAGAGAACTGGCCTATAAGGGCTATAAGTGGTATATGGGTGACAACGCCCAAGGCATAGCTCTGTACAACAACCAGACCGGAGGTTGTTTTGACGCTCTCACCGCTGAGGGAGTCAATCAGAATCAGGGGGCTGAAGCGGCGCTCTCTTTCTTGCTCAGCACCATGCTGTTGCTGGGTAAACTTGAAGCTGTCAATAAACCGCAAGCCGCTTTCACACAACCATCACTGGCATAAGCCT
>DHGD01000128.1:0-24720 GCA_002402575.1 Syntrophomonas sp. UBA4807 | reverse complement strand
CCCCCTGACAACCCCAGTGCCGGGAATTTGCCGGCGGCTAGATGAGCGGATCAGTTTGGCGGCCGCCGGTATTCCTCCGGAATCAAATCAGCTACTGTCGCTGTTGCCACGCCAATGCTGGTGTCGGCGGCTCCATAGTACACCATCACCAGGTCATCATCATCTAAGATAGCTTTATCCTTGTCGCTGACCGCCCCGCAGGTAAAGACCACATTGGGCACCCAGGCACCGCTAAGGCCGATTTCATAATCTTCCTCAGGCTGTAAGACGGGGTTGGGCGACCTGTAAATCACCCTTTGCGGGTCCTGCAAATCGACTAGCAAAACCCCCAGGCTGTAAACATAATTATAGTCCACCCCATGGTAGATCAAAAGCCAGCCATGTCTGGTCTTTAAAGGTTGTGCTCCGGCGCCTATTTTCAATGAGTCCCACATCCGGCCAGGCCTGGGGCCTAGTATTATGGCATGCTTTTCCTTAATGGGGAATTTGATTTCTTTGCTGTAGGTCACCCAAATACTAGGCTCAATGCGGTGATAGACTATATATTTGCCGCTAATGCGTTCCGGGAACAGTATGGCGTCTTTATCCCAGATGTTCTTGAAGGCCAGGCCTTCACGCTTCCAGGCCCGATAATTTCCGGACCGGAAATCTCTTAGGGTGAGGGACGCAGCTGCTATCTGAGCCAGATTGCCGTCATAGGCAGTGTAGAGCATGACAATTTTATCCTCCGCCACCACCACACGCGGGTCCTCGCAACCCATACGCTCCTCTGGAGTAGAGGGCGATAGTATCGGTTCAGGCAAGCGTTCAAGGACTTTGTAGCCGTCAGTGATGGCCAGCCCGATATGAGAAATACCGTCAAAGCCTACCCCGCGGTAAAACAGGTAAACCTTATCCCCGAAGCGCAAGGCTCCTGGATTGAGCACATATTTGGCTTCCCAGGGGTGTTCTTCAATAGGCTCTAACAAAGGATTGGCAGGATGACGGATCAGATTTTTGCTGGGCTGATTGGTGGTCTCCTGCACCACAACTGTCACATCCTTGGGCCGGGTGGGCAGGAGTGTGTCTAAGAGATTCTGGTTGCTCTTTCCGGATAGTATCATGCGATATACCAACTGTATGATATTCTCCGGATCATAACCCAGTTCCAGGTAGAGGTTTTCCAGGAAATCATGGTTAAACCAACGATTTTCTACCGTGGTGGTCCAGGTGCCGGGTATTTTAAGACCGCCCTTAAAACTGTAGCTGGCCCAGCTCCAGGCGGTGCAAGTCAAAAAGGTACCTTCCTCCAGGACCTGCGATAAGCCGTAACCCTGAGCCATGAGGCGGAACAAGCGGGCAGATTCTTTTTTTCCCATATCCTCCAGTCTGGTGGCCAGAGCTTCTATCTTATTCACCAGACAGCGGTGATGATGGTTTTCAAAGATGTTGTGCACCGTGAATTCTTCGCCCTTGTTGTCCATATTCATGCAGTTGCGCAGCTTGGCCCCGATATTTTTACGTTCCCCGACATTTTGTTGAAACAGCTGGGAGTAATGTTCCGCCACCGCCAGGCGGCGCAAAATACTGGTCAGATATCTAAGCCGGGGATATTTGCCGCCTGCGCCGGGCATTTGCGGCCGGACTGTTATGCGTCCGGCGATGTGGTTGGCGGTAGAGATTTTGCCCCGTCCCAGAATGCCTAATTGTATGTCCTCAGGCATAATGAGGATTTTGATGGGCACCCACTCAAAATGTTCCGGTTTGAGAGTCTCCGCCAGCCAGTTGAGGTCGCGATTGCTGTAAGCCCGGTCCTCAATGAGATTGGCAAAGGTGACCGCATCGCGCGGATCCATTTTGTCAATTATTTGTTCCGGCTTATAATAACCCAGGGGGATCATTAGATTGATGGGCGGAAACCTTACCAGCATCTCCCTGATCTTGTCTATATGCACCGTAAACATGGGCTGGATCGCCACCACTTCCACCAGGTGGGAGATAAATTCGGCCACGCCTTCGCTGCTGCTGAGATCGCCGGGCATAACCTCCTCCACCGCCCGTTCCAGTCTCTCCATGAACTGCTCTACCCCGTTGATGATTTCCTTTGCCTTGGCTTGGGCCGGAATGCCCAGCCCATCCCCTATAAATCCGGCAAATTCCTCATTGTAGCTTTTGCGCAGGTTGCGGAAGATGTTGTCGGTCTGCACGATGCGCCCGTCTTTGCCACGGATTTTCTTGGGTACCACCAGTGGCTTGCCAGGCACATATTCCATATATCCCAGAGGGATTAAAGCCGGTCTGACCTGCTCTTGCTTATTCATCCAGCGCCGTATAAAATCGGGTTTGCAGCATCGCAATTCCTCAGTCAGCTGCCGCCTGATAGATTCCATTTTGGAGACCAAGAGATATTCCAGTGCGCTGCTTTCCAGCTGCGAATACAGGACTTTAAACTGTTGCATCTGCAGGACATAGCTGGCCACCCGGCCATTATACAAAGCTGTTAACAGGTCCATAACCCGGGCCTGATTGGTTTCTTCAAATGTATAGTCTATGGCCAGTTCGGTGAGCACTTTCACCCAGAGGCGGTTGTCAAGATTGAAGCTATCCTCGTTCAGGCCGATAATCTGTTGTACCAGCTCATAATCAAAGAGTTGCTTCATCAGGTCATAGTTTTGTCTTAAACCGGTATGAAAGCTGTCCAGCAGATCATCGGCATTATGGCACCCGGGGTCAGGGTGTTTGATATCGGTGTTGGCCAGTATGTCAGCCACTTTGACCACCAGTTTATCCTGTACCCAGACAGCAGTGTCGCGGCTGGCAGCTTCGAAAATAACTTGCGCCGTATCTCTGAATACCTGGTTGCGTTTTTGCAGTGAAGCGGGTTTGACATCTCCGTTAAGGCTGACTTCGCAGATAGTCTTATTCCAACACAAGGCCCGGGTAATCAGCCAGAAATCTATGCCATATCCATTTATATGCCCGCCCCAGAACATGGCTTCATGGGCCAGATCCTCAACCAGATCGTGGGACAAGGCGTAGATGCCGCCTAAAGGATCAGTCATGCGAAAGCCATAGAAGGTTTCTATTACCGGCGCGGCCAACATATGGGCGATACTGTCCACTCCTATATGGCGCCTCATGCTCCCCACCACCATGTCATAGGGGCCCTGGACGGGATTGAGCAGGCTTTCCAGCCATTCTCCCTGGATACCCGGTCCCCGCGGGGTGATCATATTGGTGCTGAAAATAATCAGATCGGCCTCCAGTCGCTTGCTGATCTCAATGATGGCACGAATACTGGAGCCGCGCCCGCTGCAGGGGCCGGGCATGACGAACTCCAAATGGGCATGCTTGAGCTGAAGTTCGGCAATGTCGTTCAGGAACTCAGCGGCCGAATGATCCCCCACCATCAACAGCAGTTGACGTTTGCCTATCCATGAAGTCAGGACTTGATCGACTGATTCCAATAAAGCCAGAAATTGTTTTTTATCCTCATGAAAAGTTATCCCGATCACCAGATCATAGCTGCCCATTTCCCTGAGACGGGGAATTACAGCGGCTATGCTTTGATCGAATGCTTCTTCGCATTTCACTTGAGTCAATTGAGTCAAGGTTTGGCTCCTCCTTATATGCACAAAAAATTGGCATCTTGCAATCATTATGTGCAATAAGGAAGCCGAATATGAACATATTGCAAAGATAAAACCGGCCGGAGCCGGTTATCTGACACCTGCAGCGCTGTCCAGGCGACCGCCGATTATTGACCAGACACCGCCTCTTCCAGTTCCGCGACCAGCCGTCCAAAGTATTCCAGCGCAGATTGCACCGGCTGAGGCGAGGTCAAGTCGATCCCGGCCTTTTTCAGCACTTCCACCGGATAGTCTGAAGCCCCTGCCTTGAGGAACTCCATATAGCGCTCTACTGCTGGCCTTCCTTCCTGCTTAATCTGTTCTTTTATGGCTGTGGCGGCAGAGAATCCAGTAGCGTATTTATACACATAGAAAGCGGAATAGAAGTGGGGTATGCGCGCCCATTCCATCTTGATGTCCTCATCCATCACAACCTCAGGGCCGTAATAGAGCCGGTTTAGCTCCACATAGCGGTTTTTCAGGACCTCGGTGGTCAGAGGCCGGCCCTGTTCCGCCATATCGTGGATAATCTTTTCAAATTCGGCAAACATGGTCTGGCGGTACACCGTACCGCGGAACTGTTCCAGGTAATGGTTGATCAGATAAATCCTTTCCTCGCGGCTGTTGCTGCGTTTAAGCATGTAATCTATGAGCAGTGATTCATTGACGGTTGAAGCCACCTCGGCCAGGAAAATGGGGTACTGGCTATAAACATAGGGCTGGTAGCGGTTGGAATAGTAACTGTGCAGGGCATGGCCCATTTCATGCGCCAGGGTAAAGACATCATCGAGTTTATTGTCATAATTCATCAGCACATAGGGGTGGGTGTCATAGCATCCCCAGGAATAAGCCCCGCTGGTCTTGCCCTGATTCTCGTAGACATCCACCCAACCGCCGCCGAAACCGCTTTTGAGTATGCCCCGGTATTCATCCCCCAGCGGCTGCAATGCCTCCAGAACCAGCTGCTGGGCTTTTTCATAGGGTACTTCCACCTGGTATTCCCTGACCAGGGGCACATAGATATCATACATATGCAGTTCGTCCACATTCAGGATCTGTCGGCGCAGCTTTAAATAGCGATACATTTCATCCATTTTGCCGTGGACTGATTCAATCAGCCGGTCGTAAACCTCTACTTCCACATTATCCTGTTTTAGGGATGCATGGCGGGCCGAGGGGTATTTGCGTACTTTGGCGTAAAAGACATCTTTTTTGACACTAGATGAAAGGGAAGCGGCCAAAGTGTTTTCCAGGCTGCCGTACGCATTATATAGGCTATGGAAGGCTTCTTCCCGCACCCGGCGGTCATGGCTCTCCATGAAACGGCCGTAACGCCCTTTGGTAAGCTCCACCTCCTGTCCGTTTTCATCATGGACCATGCCGAATTTGATGTCAGCGTTGTTTAACATAGTAAAGATATTTACCGCCGCTAGAGCCAGGTCGGCGCCCTGGGCGAGGATCTTCTCCTCAGAAGGCGAGAGCACGTGCTCTTTTTGGCGATAGATTTCGTCGAACATATGCCGGTAGAGCCTTAATTCCTCGTTGTCTTGCATGAATTGGGTCAAGGCAGCTTCAGATATCTCAGTCAGTTCAGGAGTCACGAAAGAAGTGACGCTGCCCGCCTCAATCATCAGGGCCTCGGCCCGGTCATATAAGGCCTGATAACGGTCATCGGCATTATTCTCATCCCGGCGCATTTTGGCGTAAACCACCAGTTTCTCGCCCAGCCGGTCTAAAGACTCAAGCAGCTTCAACCCGTTTAACAATTCGGCGCCGGAATGGCCCAAACGGCCTTGTAACTTGGCGGCTTCACCCAGAACCCGCTTCATCTCGGCGAAATCATCTTCCCAGGCAGCATCATCACTGTAAATATCGCGCAGCTCCCATTTGAATTTTTCCTCTATTTCATCTCTTTTCGGGCTATGGTTCACTTCCATCCTCCTTATCGCGTCTGTTACGCTGTCATTGGTTATCTTATCCATTATAAACCTATTCTTTTCTAGTATGACACATGAGGGGACATTTTAAATGCGTCAATTCCCGGGACCAGGCGGCGCGCAAATAAGGGGCGCTATAGCGGTTTCGTTCCCCGGGGAACACAATCGCTATAACGCCCCTGGCACTGACAGCCTATTTTGAGGTAAAACGTCCCATAGCCCGTAAGCGCCTGTAACGCTGCTCGGCCAGGTCGCCTCCCCGTTCCATTACTTCATAAAGGTTTCTGGCCATAGCCGCTTTGACTAAAGCGATGGTCTGCTCGGGGTCGGTGTGGGCTCCGCCAATCGGCTCAGGTACTATTTCGTCGATAATGCCCAGCTCTTTGAGTTCGGGGGCGGTCAATTTCAAATTCCCGGCCATCTCCTCAGCCTGGTGGACATCTTTGGTAAGAATGGACGCGCAGGTTTCAGCTGAGGCCACAGAAAATACCGAGTTGGAGAGCATGATGAGGCGGTCGCACACTCCCAGAGCCAAAGCCCCCCCGCTGCCTCCTTCACCGATTACAGTCGATATTACAGGCACCTTTAGGCCTGACAGCAGCATCAGATCCTGGGCTATGGCGAACGGCTGCCCGCGCTCTTCCGCCCCCGCGCCGGGGTAAGCTCCCTGCGTGTCGATAAAGGTCAATACCGGCCGCCCGAATTTTTCGGCCTGCTTGAGCAAACGGTGCACTTTACGGTAGCCCTCGGGATGAGGCATACCAAAATTGCGTTTAATATTCTCGTTGGTGTCTTTACCGCGTTGATGCCCCAGAACGGTAACCGGCATACCGTTGAAAGTGCCGATGCCGCCTACCACAGCCTGATCATCGCCGTACAGACGGTCGCCATGCAATTCAATCCATTCGTCGCATATGCCATCCAGATATTGCATGGTGGTGGGACGCTCGCTATGGCGGGCCAGGAGGACCTTCTCCCAGGGGGTCAGATTCTGATATTTCACCTCTCTCAGGGCCTGCAACTTACTTTCCAAGAACTTTATTTCCCCGCTGAGGTCAAAATCCAGGCTGTCAGAAAGCTCCTCTAATTCCTTGATTTTGTCCTGTATATTCTCGTAATTGTTTTCATAATCAAATTGTCTTTTAACCATGGTTCCCTCCCAGGTGAAGACTCAGTATCTGCCCGATCACCACACGCATATCGGCGCGGTCCACTACCAGGTCCAGCATGCCGTGTTCCAACTGGAATTCCGCCCGCTGAAAATTCTCCGGCAGGCGCTGCCCCAGGGTCTGTTCGATGACTCGCGGGCCGGTAAAACCAATCAGCGCTCCCGGCTCTCCGATGATGATATCTCCCAGGCCGGCAAAACTGGCCGGCACACCGCCCATAGTGGGGTGGGTCATAACCGATATATACAATAGTCCCTTTTCATGAAACCTCTGCAGAGAGGCGCTGGTTTTGGCCATCTGCATCAGCGAGAGCATGCCTTCCTGCATACGCGCTCCGCCAGCTACCGCAAAGCTGATAAAGGGCAGTTCCAGCTCCATGGCCTTCTCGACAGCCAGGCATATTCTTTCCCCTACCACCGAGCCCATGCTCCCCATCAGAAATCGTGAATCCATTATCCCCAGGACGGCTTGGTAGCCCTGCACCCGGCCCAGCCCGGTGATGATAGCTTCCGAAAGGCCGGTTTTTTCACGGGCTTCCGCTAATTTGTCATCATAGCCCGGAAACCCCAATGGATTGTATGAACTCAGGTCGTTGTTTAATTCCTGAAAACTGCCCGGTTCAACGATCCACTCCAGCCGTTCGGGCGCGTACATGGGAAAATGATGCCTGCACATCGGGCAGACCTTGTAATTCTCCAGCATCTCCTCGGCAGTGATGCCGGAATTGCATTGCGGGCAAATAGCCTGGCCCGGTTTGGGCGGCCGAAACGGCTGAGTATCATGGGGAATAGGAATATATTTGGTTTTTCCAAATGAACGTTTTAGCATTTTTTCCCTCCGGTTTACTTCCGGCTGTTCACCAGCGCAAACATGAACTCCCCATTGCATACAGTTTCCCCGTCAATGGTAATCTTGCCTTTGCCCTTGCCGATACTGCCTTTGATGGCAGTCAGCTCCGTGCTTATCAGCAGGGTCTCGCCGGGGAGAGCGGAGCGTTTGAAGCGTATCCGGTCCACTCCGGCAAACATAGCTATCTGGCCTTGATGCTCGGGCTGCGACAACAAGGCGCAGGCTCCCACCTGGGCCATGGCTTCGATCATCAGCACTCCGGGCATCACCGGCTGACCAGGGAAATGGCCGATAAAATACGGCTCATTTATGGTCAGATTTTTAATGCCCACCGCTTTAACGCCAGGTTCCAGCTCTACCAGACGATCCACCATCAAAAATGGGTAACGGTGGGGAATGATTTTCATGATTTCATCAACATTCATATTAACGGTCATAAAACTATACCTTTCTCACCAACAAGGCCGCATTGTGCCCTCCAAAGCCCAGGGAATCGGATAAGGCCACCGCCAGCCGCCTGGATTTGGACACCAGCGGGGTGTAATCCAGGTCGCAATCCGTATCGGGATTTTCCAGATTCAAGGTTGGCGGAATGATGTTGTTTTGCATGGCCAAGACAGTAGCAATCAACTCCACCGCGCCGGCGGCTCCCAGCATATGACCGGTGGCCGCTTTTATAGAGCTTACACTGAGCTTGTAAGCATGAGGGCCAAATACCTCTTTGATGGCCTTGGTCTCCATTTGATCGTTAAGGTCGGTTCCGGTGCCATGGGCATTGATATAATCGACCTGTTCCGGCTCAATGCCAGCGTCAGCCAGGGCGTTTTTAAAGGCCAGGGCGGCGCCTTTCCCTTCCGGGTCAGGCTGCACCACGTGCACCGCATCCCCACTGGCTCCATAGCCGATTAATTCCGCATATATATGGACGCCGCGCCTTTTGGCATGCTCCATTTCCTCCAGGATCAATATCCCCGAGCCTTCGCCCATGACAAAACCGCCCCGGTCGGCGTCGAAAGGCCGGCAGGCCTTGTCAGGTTCGTCATTGCGGGTGGATAAAGCCTTGGCCGCACAGAATCCCGCGATGGAGATGGGAGTGATGGCGGCCTCCGCCCCTCCGGCAATCATGACTTCGGCTTCACCCCGGCGGATAAATCCCAGGGCCTCACCCAGGGAATTGGTTCCCGAGGCGCACGCCGTCACGGTACAGCCGTTAGGACCGTGCACTCCAAATAGGATCGATACCTGCCCCGCAGCCATATTGGCAATCATCATGGGGATGAAAAAGGGGTTCACCCCTGAAGCACCGCGTTTGAGCAGCATACTGTGCTGCTGCTCCAGGGTTTCGATGCCTCCGATGCCAGACCCGATCCATACCCCCACACGTCGCCTATCCACTATCGAAAAATCCAGCCCCGCATCCTCAACCGCCTGTTTAGCGGCAGCACAGGCGTATTGAACGAAGCGATCCATACGCCGCGCATCTTTGCGAGGGATATACTTTTGCACGTCAAAATCCGGCACTTGAGCGGCTATCTTAGTGGGGTACTGGCTGACGTCGAAACGGTCAATCAGACCAATGCCGCTTTTCCCTGCCAAGAGGTTGCTCCAGAACTCGTTTTTGTCACTGCCGACCGGAGATACCACCCCCAAACCGGTTATTGCTACCCTGCGTTCCGGCATCTCATCACCCCTATTCTGAGTATCTGTTATAGTCTGGCCTCGACATAGTCGACTACGTCTTGAACTGTCTTCATTTTTTCCGCCGCATCTTCCGGAATCTGGATCTCAAACTTCTCTTCCAAGAGCATCAGCATCTCCACGATATCCAGTGAATCCGCCTCCAAATCTTCTGCGAAGCTGGATTCCAAAGTGATCTGCTCCTCGGGGAGGTCTTTGATCTCAACAATAATTTTCTTCAGTTCCTCAAATACTGACATTCTTACTTCCTCCTTTAATTTTTTTAACAAACTCGTAGGCATAACGTTGTTGGTCAGCCGCAATAAACGGTTCATGCCATTCTAACCAATTTGAATTCCATTTTATAGGCCGCCCATGCCGCCGTCAACGCGAATCAGCTGGCCGGTAAGATAGTCTGCCCTGGATGATACCAGAAATGCCACTACCCCTGCAACATCCTCCGGGGTGCCCAGGCGTCCCAAGACAATGTTATCCGCTATCTTCGCGGTCTGCTCGGCATTCAGCCTGGCGGTCATGTCGCTCTGAATGTATCCCGGGGCCACCACATTGGCGGTTATCCCGCGACGGCCGTATTCCTTGGCCAGGGAATAAGTAAATCCTAATATCCCGGACTTGGAGGCCGCGTAATGGGCCTGGCCGGCGTTGCCGCTCACCCCTACCACCGAGGATATACTCACGATTCTGCCATAGCGCTTCTTAAGCATGTATTTCACCGCAGCCCGGCTGCAATAGAAGACTGCATTGAGATTGGTCCTTAAAACCTGATCCCACTCGGCGTCACTGATGCGCAGCAAGAGATTATCCTTGTTGATGCCGGCGTTGTTAACCAGGATATCAATCTGCCCCAGGGCCTGCACGGTCTGGTCGACCAATCCTTGTGCGGACTCGGCGGAGGAGACATCGGCTCCGATAACCACCGCTTTAGAGCCCAAAGCTTCAATTTCTCGGGCTACTGCTTCGGCATCACTGCGGTTGGCGTTATTTATTGCCGAGTCCGCCTGACTGCTCTCATAATAATTTACCGCGATATCACAACCATCAGCAGCCAGAGCCAGGGCTATAGCCTTGCCTATTCCCCTGGAACTACCGGTTATCAGGGCTGATTTGGCTTTCATATGGAATTCACCTTCTCTATCACTTTTTCCAGGCTCTTAATATCGTTCACTTGTCCCAGAACCCGATTTTTATCTATCTTCTTGATAAGTCCGGATAAGGTGCTGCCCGGGCCGACTTCAACGAAATAATCAACCTGGCCGATCATATACCTCACACTGTGCTCCCACTTGACCGGGGAATAGAGCTGTCGTACCAATAGATCAGCCAATGCCGAAGCGGAATTGGTCTTGGCGTTTACATTGCTGACTACCGGCACTAGCGGTTCCCGCCAGGATGCAGCCTCCAGATAGGGCCGCAATCCATCCGCGGCCTCCTTCATCATTGCGCTGTGTGAGGGTACGCTTACCGCCAGGGGCATTACCCTGCCGCCATATTCCCGCAAATGATCCGACACCCTCCGCACCGCCTCGCTCTGGCCGGAAATGACATACTGGCCCGGGCAGTTGTAATTGGCGATGGCCACTATGCCCGGATCTTTTTCACAAGCCTCCTGTATGATTATATCGTCCAAACCCAGCACTGCGGCCATAGCGCCTTCACCTGGGGGGACCGCAGCCTGCATCAATCGCGCGCGGCGCTGCACCAGCGGTATAGCTTCCGCGAAAGACAGAGCCCCGGCGGAAACCAGGGCGGAGTATTCCCCCAGGCTTAAGCCCGCCATCATGACAGCCTGGATACCCTGTTGCTTTAAAACCTCCGCAGCGGCCACACTGCAGGTCAACAGTGCCGGCTGAGCAAATTCGGTCTGGTCGAGTTGTTCCCCGGGGCCTTCAAAACAGAGCCGGCTGAGGCTGTATGCGGCAGCCTGGTCCGCTTCCCGAAACACCTGGCGAGCCGTCTCAAAGTGGTCGTACAGTTCCTTGCCCATACCCACCTGCTGCGCGCCCTGGCCCGGAAAAACAAATGCTAGCCTCACCATCTCATTCCCCCAATCGTTTCTGCACCCGGCGGGCATCCTCTACCAGATCCCGAATGATTTCCGCGGCTGGTTGGACGCGATTGATCAAACCGCAGATCTGGCCTGCCAGAATGCTGCCTTCGTCGACCTCTCCCCGCACCGCTGCTGCCGGGTAACGGCCCCGTCCCAACTGCTGCAGAAACTCCGTGCCGGCACCGGAGGCTTCTTCCTGCAGATACTGGCGGGTGAAGCGATTATGTATAGCCCGCACCGGATGTCCGGTAGTGGAGCCGCAGACCACGGTGGCCCGGTCTCGGCTCTGCAGGACTTTCTGCTGATAAGCCGGGTGCACGTCGCATTCGGCCGCGCATATGAAGCGTGTCCCGAGCTGCACCCCTTCGGCTCCCAGGGCGATAGCGGCCATATAGCCACGCCCGTCGGCTATGCCTCCGGCGGCGATGACCGGAATATCCACCGCGTCAACAACCATGGGAACGATGCACATGGTGGTCATTTCCCCGATGTGACCGCCTGATTCCATACCCTCCACCACTAAGGCGTCAGCGCCCAGTCGGCTGAGACGTTTGGCCAGGGCCAGCGAGGCCACCACCGGCAAAACTTTTATACCCGCGTCCTTCAGTGCTTCCATATAACGCCCCGGATTTCCTCCTCCGGTGGTGACGACAGATACCCCGGAAGAAATCACTAAATCGACTACCTCGTCGATATATGGCGAAGTCATCATCAAGTTAACCCCAAACGGCTTGTCAGTGTTCTCCCGGGCCTTGCGGATCTCTTTTTCCACCCAGGCCCGGTCGGCGTCTCCCGCGCCGATCACCCCCAGGCCGCCGGCCTCGGATACCGCCCCGGCCAGTCGGCCGCCCGCGATCCAGGCCATGGCCCCCTGCAGTATGGGATATCTAATCCCTAATAATTCCGTAACTCGGCTGGTAAACATCTAATCCCTCCCCCAGCGCAGCAACACGCCGCCGTAGGTCAGACCGGCCCCAAAAGCTACTAGAAGGGCCAAGTCTCCCGCCTTTAAACGCCCTTCTTCTTCTGCTTGGGACAGCGCGACGGGTATACAGGCGGCAGAGATGTTGCCATACTTATCTAAGTTGATCAAAGTCTTTTCAGCGGGAATATTCATTCTCTTCATAGCGGTTTTGATGATGCGGATATTGGCCTGATGGGGTACAAAGATATCTATGTCACTATATGTATAACCGGCTTTTTGCAAAACCTTGGAACTGATTTCGGGTAAGATGCGGGAGGCAAAGCGAAACACTTCATTGCCATTCATCTGCACGAAATGCAAACCGTTCTGTACTGTTTCCAGGCTGGCCGGCATAGCCGTGCCTCCGGCGGGCAGGGTCAGAAATCTGGCCCCACTGCCATCCGCGCCGATAACCGAGCTTAAAAGGCCATAGCCGTCATGTCCTTTGCCCAGTACAGCCGCCCCGGCCCCGTCGCCAAAAAGTACGCAGGTATTGCGGTCCTCATAGTTAAGGATGCGCGAGAGCACCTCAGCCCCGATTATCAGTATGTAATTATAATCTTCAGACAATAAATACTTGTGGGCTACATCCAAACCATAAATAAACCCCGTACAGCCGGCCTCCAAATCAAATGCCGCCGCATTGCTTGCGCCCAAACGATCCTGCACAATGCAGGCCGTGGAGGGGAACGACATATCCGGGGTGGCCGTAGCCACAATAATCAAATCCAATTGCCGGGCTGCGATGCCGGCTCGCTGCAAAGCCATAGCGGCGGCCTGATAGGCCAGGTCAGAACACTTGGTGGGGGGATCGGCTATCCTGCGCTCGCGGATTCCGCTGCGTTCGACGATCCACTGATCAGAGGTATCCACCATTTGCTCCAGCTCCTGATTGGTAAGCCGACGCTCCGGCAGGGCATGCCCTACGCCTATTATTTGAGCTCTCAATGCGATATCACCTCATCTGATATTAAGCCCATATCAATGAGCACATTTTCGTGCACATGGACGTTTATGTAATTAAACCAATATTGTTTATGAAAGTCAATAACAATTCCAGTATTACCGCATTATTGACATTTAATTCCTTTTCCTTGCAGGCTCCGCTTGTACGCCGCCATTTCTCGTCCGGCAGGCCCAATATGCTCAATAATATTTATGATATTTGCATGTTGGTTGGTTTTATGGTGTAATATTCTAGTTATAGTATCATCAAAACAGGAGGGTTCATTTTGCAGCTCCCGGATTTAAAAATAGGCGGCCTTCCACTTCGTTTCCCTATCATTCAAGGAGGAATGTCGGTCAGAGTATCCACCGCATCATTGGCGGCGGCCGTGGCTCGCTGCGGTGGTATCGGCGTGATTGGGGGGACCGGAATCAGCCTTGGTGATCTCCGTGAGCAGATACGCACTGCCCGTCAATTGAGCCACAACCAGGGCATCATTGGCGTGAATATAATGTACGCCGCGCGGGAGTTTATGCAGCTGGTCAAAACCGCTATAAACGAGCATATCGATGTGATATTTACCGGAGCGGGCTTTTCCCGGGAGATCTTCAGCTGGTGTAAAGATTCCCAGACACCGGTGGTTTCAATTGTATCCTCCGGTCGCGCCGCCGTATTAGCGGAAAAATCGGGTGCTGCAGCCGTGGTCGCCGAAGGTTGCGAAGCCGGCGGACATCTGGGTACTGACCGCTCCGTCAAAGAGATATTGCCTGAAATCAAACAGGCGGTTAAAATTCCGGTCATCGCCGCCGGCGGCATCGTAGACGGCTATGACATGGCCGATATGGTGCGCCTGGGAGCAGACGGCGTGCAGATAGCCACCCGTTTCCTGCTCAGTGAAGAATGCGATGTGGCCGAGGAATACAAACAGGTTTATCTTAATGCCCGGCAGGAAGATGTGATAATAATCAAAAGCCCGGTAGGGCTGCCGGGACGCGCCATCAGAAATAGCTTTACCGAACTGATCGCCGCCGGAGACGCTCCCCTGTCTGAGGAGTGCGAAGCTTGCCTGCGTCATTGTTCAGGCGATTACTGCATCAAGGAGGCTCTGCTAAACGCCCGCAATGGCAACGTGGAAAACGGGGTGATTTTCACCGGCGCCAATGTGCATAAAATTAAAAGCATATTGCCGGTGGCCCAGATTTTCGATAACATCCTGCGTGAATTCGCCCTGGCTTAAAACGCAACGTATCTGGAGCAACGGGCAGCGTGGCTGACGTCTGGGATAATCTCCGCAACACTCTGGGGGGTAGCTCCATTTATTTCCCTTCGTTTCATTATTGCTGACTTGATACTGCTTTGGTTCTCACTCTCGGCTCCACCCTTCCCCAGCTTTTCATTCTGGTGATAATTCCTTAAGGCACGAAACTACGGGTTTTGTTTTTCCCGCGGCAACACCGCCTGGCAATAGAGGCGTATGTTATGTAATGATCAGTCCAACACGCGACCCGCCGGCAGACAGAATATACAATCAACCTGTCAATATAATATAATTAAGCTATGTATTATGACAAAGTGAGTACCGTGCATAACCGCCCGCCAGATTAAAAATAATGGGTGGCTGTAAGAAACGTCCGCTGGCAGCCCCGCTGGCGGAGAAAGAGGTGTTCAAGATGGAGTTGGGTAATAGGGTCATAATAACTCAAAAAGGTCATTTCTACAACAACTGCACCGGTATTGTAGTAGGCAAACGGGGACTGCGCGCTCCCGGAGACCCCATGTACCTGCTGATGCTGGAGCAGCACCGCAAGATGCTGATCGTGCCGGAGTCCATGCTGGCCTTATGTGAAAATGAAGATGCTGACAAAGGTTTGACCAGAAACTTATTCAAACCACGCCATAATTAGATAAGGACAGATTCAATGACACACCATCTGCAGCCTCCGATGCAGCGTTATTTCTATTGCCCCAAATGCGGAGGAGTTCTCCAATACCGTGCTTATAACGAACGCCAGCGCCTGACCTGCAGGCGCTGTGAGTATATTTTTTATGAAAACCCCATCGTGGGCGTCGCCGCCATGGTCTTCAATGATCAGGGTGAACTGTTGTTGGGACGCCGGAACTGCGGTCCCTATAAGGGGCTGTGGTGCATACCGTGCGGTTATCTGGAGTATGATGAGGACGTTTCCGCCGGAGTCAAGCGGGAATTTAAAGAAGAAACCAATCTGACCATCGAAATTGTCAGGCTGTTTGCCGTGCAGTCCAATTTCCACGACCCGGCCCGGCATACAGTCGGCATATGGTTTTGGGCAGATGTAGTGGCAGGAACACCTGAGGCGGGCGATGACCTTGATACGGTGGGTTATTTTGCTCTGGACAATTTACCGCCCCTGGCCTTTCCCAGCGATCATACCGTCATTGAAACGCTGCGCCAGGGAAAATAGCCTGGTCGATATGAAACTGGGCCGGCGTAAGACTGCCTCGGTCAATCAATTGGTTTTTATCGTCAAAATGGAGGAGTCAAATAGATGGAATGCATATATCATGAAGGTGAAGAAGCTACCAGCCAGATCTGCAGCTTATGCTTGAAGCCGGTTTGTATGGAGTGTATTCTGCTCGGCCGACAATTCGGATACAGCACCGTTTTATGCCCCAAGTGCCTGAGAGCCATTACTGGTTGCTGGTTCGACCTGGATGAAAAGGCCGACCGCTAACAGTTGTCAAACATGGGGGCGGCGACTGGCTACTCGGTGCGTTCAAGGCTCAATAAGGGGCAGGAGCGATGCTGCCGATACGCACCAATGTTCAGGGGATGCGACTATCTCAATTCGCAAAGTGTGCGCCTGAGTCCTGGTGCTGCCACGCCTCAACAACTGTACCTGGGCGGAGAAATGTTGCTCATCCAGCTTCTGCAGCGACTGCGGCTTAACCCAGGTGATGTCCGCCATGCCCTGCAGCACTTGCTCCTGTTGACCGCCGCAGGTGACTTCCCTGAGAATACGATAATCTCTCTGGGCCAGGGCAGCCATGGCGACATCGAACACTTCTTCCGGCTTCAATAGTCCCAATTGTTCCTTCAATACCCCAGCCGCTTTCCATATCATAACCTGGTGGGCGGTATCTCTGCTGCGCGAGCCATGGGTTATGCTGTCGCGAAAATGTATGCAGAAGTGACCGTTGAATTTATTGTCCTTAATGGCTCCCGAACCATGAGGCATACCATTCATAGAAGCAGCCACCACCCTTCCGCTGTCCAATACGACCAACACCGACCTTCTCGTCCAAGCCCACTTGCCGCTGTAGATTTTTTTCATGACGGCGGTATCCTCGGCGGTTAGGGGCTGAACATCGGCGTGATAGCTGCCTGCCCGGCGTTGCACTCTGAATGTCAAACCAGTTTCATAGTCAACCACATCGGCATAGGCGTTACGGGGAAAAAGCTGGTCGACTTCCTGCCAGGTAAGGAATTCCCCCGTCAAGGGTTCGGGCTGCGAAAGCGGCGGCGGAGCTTCTTCTGGGGGCATAGGCTGCAAAAGATACACTATTACCGTCACCAGAACAATTACCATTGCCACAGCCAAAAGATAGTGGCGCCGTGTGCCGCCTAAATCCATTCCAGCACCTCCCTGCAAAAGCCAGACCATTTCAATCATTACAATATATGCAGGGCTAGGCAGTGCATTCCAGGGCATTAACTTGGAGGCACAGCAAAACAGGACGGGCACTTCCAGTCCTGTTTTGCAGTTTATGGTTTTACAGTTTTGCCGCTGGTGACTGCGGAAGGACTCTGCGCGGGGACGGGCGGCGCGAACATCTCCACAAATTTGTCATAGGTTAGGTAACGGCTGATGCGAATGCGCGGTATCTCGAAGGGAGCGTTTTTTTTGATCGCCCAGCCGTATTTGACGGTTACCGCCTGTTGATAACCAGCTCTGGCTACGGCGTCAACCACCGCCGGATTATACTCCCCGGCAGGATAGCAAAAGGAATACACCGGTTGAGCGAGGTGTTCTTCGAGTATGGTTTTAGAGCCGCGGATTTCCTCGTCCAAACCAGCCGGGCTGAGAGTGGGCAATGACGGGTGGCTTTTGGTGTGACTGCCGATTTCCATGCCATAGGCGGCGAGTTCACCGATCTGCTCCCAGGTAAGATGATTCGGATAGCTGGAATTGCCGGTGCGATCAGTGATAACGAATACCGTAGCCCGAAACCCGTATTGGCTCAAAACCGGGTAGGCATAAGTCATGAAAGAGCTGTACGCGTCATCAAAAGTCAATACCACCGGTTTGCCCGCCGGTAATGTGCCCCGGCCATCCAAAAGCGCTTTGCCCTCGTTTAAGGTGATGCCGCAATAACCATTATCATGCAGGTATTTCATCTGCTGTTCAAAATTCTTGACCGATACATAAAGACCATTAGGGCCGTCGCCGATCTCATGATACATCAGGATCTGCAGATAAGGCGCCGATTTTGCCGGGGCAGGCGCGGGCGCTGTAACCGGCTGTACTGCCGGTACAACTGCCGGTGACGCTGCAGCCGTTGAGGAAACCGGCGTTGAATCGGGGGCGGCGTTTCTCCCGCCCTTAGGCAGACAGACCTTTAGTGGCCATGCCAGGGCTATAACAACAACAACCGTCAGCATTGCCCACAGGACTTTATAGCGCGAAATACCCTTTTTCAAACCAGTGCGGCCTCCGTTTCAATTTACACTGATTACCGTCTTGAGCAGGAATTCTTTCATGATATTTTATTTTTGGCACAGCTGAGTAATTCCATAACCGGGGCAAACGGCCGGGTCCTGGAATGGGCCTCAAACGTGCGTGTCACAGGCGGATTGGCTGGCTGCGGCAGAATGCCCCCACCCCCCTGCGGTGCTATGTTAAAAATAGTGTTTGGCCAGTTTCTCAAAGGCTGGCAAAGCCCTCTCAATGGTTTTGAAGTCAACGCTATATGCCAGGCGGAAATATCCCGGGCTGGCAAAACCACGCCCCGGAACTAAGAGCAGGTTGTATTCCAGAGCCTTATTAACGAACGCCACATCGTCGGCGTCCGGTGATTTGGGGAACAGGTAGAAAGCACCCTGTGGCTTGGTACAGGAAAACCCCAGAGAGGTTATATGATTATACAGGGTATCCCGGCGGCGCTGGTATTCCTCGATATCAGGGCCCTCATCCAGGCATTCCGCCACTACTTTCTGAAAAATCGAAGGTGCGTTGACATAGCCCAGGGTGCGGTTGGCGAATACCATACCATCGATCAGCGGCCCCACATCCGATATATTGGGGCTCAACGCTATGTAGCCAATGCGTTCTCCGGGCAGAGCCAGGGATTTACTGAAGGAACTGACAATAGCTGTATTCTTAAAAACTGTCATCAGATTGGTGACTTTGGTCCCTTCATACACCAGTTTATAATATGGTTCATCTGATATGACCAGGATTTCGGTTCCATATTGTTGCTCTTTGGAGCTGACAACCTCAGCAATAGCCTTCAGGGCTTGTTCAGAATAAACCACCCCGGTGGGATTGTTGGGTGAATTGATAATTATAGCCCTGGTTTTGGGGGTGATGCTGGCAGCCAGAACAGCTGCATCGGGGAGAAAATCATCTCCGGTGGTAACCGCCACCGTCTTGCCGCCGTGATTTTTGACATAGAAAAAGTATTCCATAAAATAGGGCGCCAGCAAGACCACTTCATCACCTTGATTAAGTATAGTCTTTAACACCACATTAAGGCCTCCGGCGGCGCCACAGGTCATTATGATGTGTTCGGCCGCCAGGGCCAGCCCGCTCTCCCTGGACAACTGGCCGGCAATGCGCTGGCGCACATCAATATATCCGGCATTACTGGTATAGCGGTGTAGTCCTGGAATCTCGTCCATCACCAAGCCCTTGAGAGTCTCCCTCACTTTGGCAGGCGGCTCATAGTCAGGATTCCCCAGGCTGAAATCGTACACCCGCTCGGCGCCGTGAATAGCCCGCAGGCGTTCTCCTTCCTCGAACATAGCCCGAATCCATGAGGAATTCTGCAGGTCGTTTTTAATCTGTTCGGAAATCATTTAACCATCCTCCTTTAAGTTATATAGCCGCCAACAACTAATACTAGCCCAATACTGCAAAGCCGCCGACCTGTCTCACCCGCCTTGGAAAAGGCGCCACAGCGCTTAATAAATTTCATATTGGGTGAATAATCAGCACACAGTATAACTCTGTAATGACTATATCATTTCAGGCTCCTGCAAGCCAACCCGCTTGCTAAGCCAATCCTTGTTTTTGGGGGGACCTCATACTGTGCTATACTTTTACCAAATAAAGATATTGTATGGAGGATAATTATGCAACCAGCCCCAGTATATTTCACTGATTTCCGTACTCGCCCGGGCCGAAACATCTTAAAAAAACTACGCCAGCTGCTTAATTCGGCAGGAATCGACGCGATAGACTTTAAAGACAAGATGGTGGCGGTTAAAATTCATTTTGGCGAGCCGGGCAATTTGGCCTACATCCGGCCCAACTATGCCGCGGAAGTTGTGGCTATGATCAAGGAACGGGGCGGCAAGCCTTTCCTCACCGATGCCAACACCCTTTACAGCGGGAAGCGCAGCAATGCCATCGACCACCTTGAAGCAGCCATGAAAAACGGCTTCTCGCCCTTGACGGTGGGTTGCCCGATTATCATCGCCGACGGCCTCAAAGGCATTGAGTACCGGGAAATAGAAATCCGCCAAAAGAATTGTCAAACCGCTAAAATCGGCAGCGCTATAGCCGATGCGGACATAATCATATCGCTGAATCATTTCAAAGGCCATGAACAGACTGGCTTTGGCGGCGCGCTTAAAAACCTTGGCATGGGTTCCGGCTCCCGAGGGGGTAAAATGGAAATGCATTCCAGTTCCCGGCCGCGTATGGTGGGCGAGAATTGCACCGCCTGCGAAATGTGTATAGAAGGTTGTTCGCAGCAGGCCATTTCTTTGTCCGCTGAGGATCAGGCGGTGATTGATGAGGAGCTCTGCATTGGCTGCGGACAGTGTGTGGCCTTGTGCCGATTCAACTCTGCCCAGGTGGTGTGGGATCAATCAGCGCAGGTGACCGGAGAAAAGATCGCCGAATATGCCCTGGCAGTAGTTAAGAACAAGCCCGGCCTGCACATCAATATCATCACTGCGGTGTCGCCCAATTGCGATTGCTGGTCGCACAACGACGCCCCAATAGTATCTGACCTGGGGATAGCGGTTTCAACTGATCCGGTAGCCCTGGACAAGGCCTGTGTGGATATGGTCAATCAAGCTCCCGCTTTGCCGCTCTCGGTGTTAAGCGATAAAGGCTATAAACCTGGGGATGACAAATTCGGTCTAATCCACCCCAATACCAACTGGAGAATGGGGCTGGAATATGCCGAGCAAATCGGATTGGGATGTTTGGACTACCAATTGCTGGTTCAGTCCTGAAATGAGCAGACAGGATTAATCAGAAGGAATGGCTGCGGAGCTGATTCCAGTTGAGGTGGTTTGCCGGGCATCGCGCTGCCCTTGCATTATCCAGGCCACCAGTCGCTGGCGGTCGGCATCAGGCAGTTCCGCAAATTGTATGGCGACAAAATATCGCTGCGGCTCGGTTGCAGTTTTTTCCATAAGCCGCACCACCCGTCCCCAAACCGAAAGAGGTTCATCGCTGTCGATGTTCAGCAGAAAAGTGATAATAGCACCTATTTCAAGCTTATGGTCAGTGGTGAAGCTGAGCCCTCCCCCACCGATATCAACCATGCGGTCCTGCTTGTAATCGCTTTCGCCGAGTGGTGAAAAACCACGGAAATGGAACCAGAGCAGCCAGTCCCGTTTCTTCAGCCGGAACCACTGGCGCTTTTGTGTCTGGCCGTTGGGTAGTGTGGCAGCCCGTTTATTGCGGAGGCGTTCATGATAGAAATTTTCAATTCCCTTTTGCTGTCTGAAGTTATACAGCTTAAAGCAGGCCATCAATAAGCTAAAAATTATCAAAGTCAGAGCAAGGCCAAGGATATTCTGATAGTCCCAGGTATGGCTTTGATTGAAAGTGCGGTGCAAGCTTCCTGAAAGCTCGCGCCAGGTCATACCCAGGGCGGCGCGCGGATAAGCGATCGCCCCAATGATCAACAGGCTCGAAACCGGAAGTATTTGTAGCAAAAACCTAAAAAATCGCGGCAGGCGCATTATACACCTCGATCCAGGAATTATTCCCTGATTATATCATATACTACAGTCCCAGCTGCGAATATAATATAATGAAACTCCAAGCGCCAAACCGGGGCCATCCGGCCTGGGCCGACACTCCCGCGGGCAGCGGCAGCTTGCCTGTTTCCTGCTCTTTTGCGGTTGTTCCTGTAATAGGCACACGTCCTAATGGCTGCGTTCGCTGGCAGGTTTTGAGTCCCCGCCAGCCCCCAGAAGGCCGGTTACCTGGTTCATACAAGCCGGGGTTCCCAGTAAAACCACCTGATCCCCGGGCTGCAGCAAGGTTTCCGCTCCAGGATTAATAATGGTTTCATCCCCGCGTTGAATAAGCAAAATAGACACCCCATAGCGATTCCGCATATCAATGTCAGCGAGGGTCTGACCTACCAGGACCGAGCTGCTTTCAATCCTGATATTGGCGATTTCGGCATTGTGATAATGGAGTTTAATGTCCTGGAAAGTAGCGGATTTCCTGGACATAGTGCGCAGCATTTCGTATCCATCGGCTCTTATCTCGGAGACAAACCTGTCGATATCCACTTTGGGAACCAGATATTTTTTCAACACCAAGGTGAATATCTCCACCGAAGTTTCGAATTCTTCGGGGATCACGTCGTTAGCCCCCAGTGAGTAAAGTTCTCCAATATCCTGCACATAGCGGGTGCGTACGATAATGTGTACCTGAGGATTGCTTTTGTGAATTAAATCCACGATTCTGGTGGTCGCGGCAGCATCTGATATAGCCACCACCGCCACCCGCGCGGTATCAATATTAGCCAACCGCAGAACTTCCAGATGAACAGCATCCCCGAAAAATATAGGCTCTCCATTATCCCTTTCCTGCCTGACCACATCGGGGTTCATCTCGATAATCACATAGGGAATGCCGGTAGCCGACGCCGCCCGGGCCAGATTGCGACCGTTTATACCAAAACCTATAATTACCAGATGGTCATTCAATCGCTCCTGCGGAGATTCCAAATACGATTCCAGGCCGGTCTTGGTTTTGGCGGGCAGTGGCAGGCGCAACAAGGCCTGCGCCAGACGTGGGCTGACCCCGACGCTGAAAGGGGTAACCGCCATGGTCAGCACTGAAACGATGATGAATAACTGGTAGAATTCCTGGCTTATCAGCTGGTATTCTAATCCTACCCGGGACAGGATGAAGGAGAATTCTCCCACCTGGTTAAGCGCCATTCCTGACAGGACAGCGGTCCGCAAGGGAAAACCCAGCGACAACACCACTGCGCCCGCGGCGATGGACTTCACCGCCAGAATCAGCACGGCCACCCCGGTAATTGCCAGGGGATTTTGCACAAACTCGGAAGCATTGAACAACATGCCAACCGATACGAAAAAAATGCTGGTAAACACATCGCGGAAGGGCAGGATGCTGACCAGAGCCTGGTGGTTATAATCGGATTCCGAAATAATCAAACCCGCCAGAAAGGCTCCCAGGGATAACGATAAGCCAATGCTGGATGTCAACCAGGCCACCGCCAGCCCCATGGTGATCGTGCTGATCAGAAACAGCTCCCGGCTCCGCTGCCGGGCAATGTGATGGAAAACAAACGGCGCTGCCCAGCGGGCGCCCACGTATAAGAAGATCAGTACCAGCAGGACTTTTACAATCATCAGCAAGACGGACTCCCCGCTACCGCCGGTAGTATTGGCCAACAGGGGGGTGAACAGCATCATGGGTATGATGATTATGTCTTGAAAGATCAGAATACCCAATATATTGCGTCCATGCGGGGAATCAATCTCAGAGCGGTCCTGAATCAGTTTGAGTACGATGGCGGTGCTACTGAGCGAAACCAAAAAACCTATAAACAAAGCGACGTTCCAGGAGTACCCCACTCTGACCATAATAAACATGGTGGCCAGGGAGGTGAAGAGCACCTGCAGGGTGCCCCCTATAAATACGCTTTTTTTAATCTTCAACAGCTGGCGCAAAGAGAACTCGATGCCGATGGTAAAGAGCAGCAGTATAATGCCCAGCTCAGCCAAAGCGTCAACGCTTTCTACGTCATTGACCAGGCCCAATCCATGAGGCCCGGCCAGGACACCGGTGATTAAAAAGCCTACCACGCTGGGGATCTTTATCTTCTGGCAGACATATATCACCGCAATGGACAGGCCGAATAAAATGATAATGTCATTTAATAGGGGTATGTGCATGAGTTCCTCCCAATAAGCAGATGCAGCGCAGTTGTTTTAGCTTCTGAGGTGCTCCAGTTTGATACCGGTTTTGTTGGTCGACAGAGTTGCCGAGGATTACATGAGTTTAAGTTATCATTACTTATTATTATAAATGTTTGCTGTTGCTATGACCATAAAGGCTCCAGGCTCTCTGACCTCTCTCCGGTGTATATTATCCACTTACAGCAGCGCTTAGTTGGCATATAAAAAATTTGAACGGATTTTATCCATTTGCTGGTTGTTTTTTGCTGTAATATGTTCTAAATTATACATACTATTACATTTTTTACCAATGGAGGGCATCGTTTTGAAGCCGCTGCGAACCGTCAGAAACGTAGATAAAATGGGGCGTATTTTATTGCCGCCTGAATTTATGGAGGCACTTGATTTGAAAGCTGGAGACTATCTTGAATTTGCAATGGAGGATGGGGCCATCAGGCTGTACAAGAATTCGCAAGGTTGCGTGTTTTGCGGACAGCGTGAAGGACTTCATGCCCATAAAGGCAAGCTGGTGTGCATCAACTGCTGTTGGAACATGGGTGATCTAAAGTTATGACAACCGGGGCTATGAATGGCTATATTCCTTAATTGACACCCGCTTAAGGACGTTGTATAATACCCATTGTCAGGGCAACTGTGCCCTGACAGGCAACCTTTCGGGTCGGAGTGGTGGAACGGGCAGACACGTACGTTTGAGGGGCGTATGCTGAAAGGCGTGGGGGTTCAAGTCCCCCCTCCGACACCAAAAAAGCTTCACGGTAGATTTTCTTACCAAAACCACCAAAATCAACGAAGGTGAGGTTCCCCAATACTATGTACAGAACAGCTATCCCGCCATTATTGAGCTAAGAATCCGCTTTCAATTTGATTTCGTGATGTACCAAAGATAGGGAATTTATAGACGAGTACATTTAATACAAACAGGCACAGGGCATACCAACCCAGAGCCTGTTTTGCTTCCCCCCAGGTAGCATCCAAAGATATGACTTTTATCATTTCCACGCCTGCATACTCATAGATTTGCAGCCCAAGCGCCAATAAAAATACAGCAAGGAATATATAGAAAAATTTCTTCCATAATCTATTCATAATAAATC
>DHGD01000142.1 GCA_002402575.1 Syntrophomonas sp. UBA4807 | reverse complement strand
TATGTGAAAATAATAACATATATGTATTTTACCAGAAGCACCAGGACTTTTTCAAAATTGCCCATACTAAATAAATGCCGTTGTTATACCGTGGTAACAGATATTGAGCAGGTTAGATTGTCAGGTGAGGAGGATTGAATATGATGTCAGAACACGCCACCATCGGTGTTTTCCTGGTCTTAACCCTGGTATTTCCGGTTGCGGCCATGATAGCCGCCTGGATGTTCAGAGCCAAACCTAAATCTAGCGAGGAGAAGCTGCTCCCATATGAGTGCGGGGTGGACACACAGGGACCCAGTTGGATGCGCTTTAAGATTAATTACTTCATCTATGCGCTGGTTTTTCTGGCCTTTGATGTGGAGACTATATTCCTCTATCCCTGGGCGGTAAAATTTCAAAGCCTTGGGCTGTTCGCTTTTGCGGAGATGATTATTTTCGTTGCCATACTGGCAGTGGGACTTTGGTACGCCTGGAAAGAAGGTGCTTTTAAGTGGTATTAAAAACCGATGCTGGCTCAGCCAATCTAGCCTCAGATATTGAGCAGCTGGAGAAACATAATATTATTGTAACCACACTGGAAAAAATATGGAATTGGGGCCGGGCGCGGTCATTCTGGCCTTTATCTTACGGCTGTAATTGCTGCCCGATTGAGATGATGGCATCGGGCGCGGCCCGTTTTGATATAGCCCGCTACGGCTATGAAGTATTTCGAGCCTCACCCCGTCAGGCGGACCTGTTGATTGTAGCCGGCCCTATAACCTTGAAGATGGCCCCGGTGGTAAAAAGAATCTATGAGCAAATGCCGTCTCCCAAGTGGGTTGTGGCCATGGGAAACTGTGCCACCAGCGGCGGCCCTTTCCGGGACGGATATAGCATTCTCCCCGGGGCCGACGCTCTTTTTAAAGTGGATATGTATGTGCCTGGCTGTCCTCCACGGCCGGAGGCGTTGTTCCATGGACTGCTGGAACTGAAAAAGAAAGTGGAGCGGGGTGAGTACTAAAATGACGTCACATGATAATTCTATCGGTGTCGGGGCAGCAGAGCTTATGGCAGCTTTGCGGCAATTAGCCGGCATTGATGAGATCAGCCAGGATGAGTTCTTTGTCTATCTGCAAGTCGATGTGTCTCGACTCGTGTCGGTTATGCGAAGCCTGCTCAATGACTGGGGCATGAATTATCTGGCCAATTTGAGCGCAGTCGATTATGACAGCGAATTCGAGGTGGTTTATCATCTCTATGCCATTCCTGATAATGGTAAAAAAATCGCTGTTAAGGTGCGAGTGCCTCATCAGCAGGCCCAGGTGCCGTCTTTGGTCACCGTGTTTCCCACCGCTGACTGGCAGGAGCGGGAAGCCTTTGATCTGATGGGAATTAGTTTCAGCGGTCACCCCAATCTGGTGCGCATTTTGCTGCCCGATGATTTCAGCGGTCATCCCCTGCGCAAAGATTTCAGGAAGGAGGCCTAAGACCATGCTGAAAACCGATCCTTACACCATTAATATAGGCCCCCAGCACCCCAGCGCACATGGGGGACTGAGGGCTGAAACCATAATGGATGGCGAAGATGTGCAGGATGTAATCGTGCATCTCGGCTATGTGCACCGTTCGGTGGAGAAAATAGCCGAAAGCCGTACCTACGCGCAGTTTGTTCCCTATGCCTCACGGCTCGATTACCTGGCTTCGCACTTGCCCACTCTGGGATATGTGCAGGCAGTAGAAAAATTGCTGGGTATAACCGTTCCGGAGCGGGCCGAGTATATCAGGGTAATAGTAGCGGAATTGTCGCGCATCGCTTCCCATCTCATATTTGCCGGCAGCCTGGCTATCGACCTGGGCGCCACTACGGGGATGATCTATTGCTACCGGGACCGGGAGCGGATCATGGACATGTTTGAGATGAGCAGCGGACAGCGCCTGATTGCGTCCTATATGCGCATCGGCGGGGTCAGTCACGATTTTCCCGACAGCTTTTATCCGGCAGTAAAGAGTTTTTTAGGTGACTTGCCGAAGATGATTTCAGAATACCATGGCTTATTGAGCGGCAACGAGATCTTGCAGGCGCGCTGCAAGGGAGTGGGCGTGTTGTCAGCCGACGATGCCATCGCTTATGGGATAACCGGTCCCAATCTCAGAGCCAGCGGGGTAGCCTACGATATACGACGTGAAGATCCTTACGGTATTTACGACCGTTTTGAGTTTAACGTCCCTACAGGGCATTGCGGTGATTCCTGGGACAGATATACGGTAAGAATCGAAGAAATAGAACAGTCGGGCCGGATAATAGAGCAGGCTTTAAGAGATATGCCCGCGGGAGATTATCTGGGCAAGGTACCCCGTATTATCAAGCCGCCGGCCGGGCGGGAGGTTTATCACCGCATCGAGTCTGCCAAGGGCGAACTGGGGTACCATATCGTCAGCAACGGCACTGACAAGCCCCACCGCGTCCATGTCCGGGCTCCATCTTTCGTCAATATGATGGCTTTGCCCTTAGTGTCGCGCGGCGGCAAACTGCAGGACATCATCACCAATATCGCCACCCTGGACCCGGTTCTGGGCGAATCAGACCGCTAACTGTGGGGGAGGAGAGTGAAGTAAATGGAGACAATATTTATCGATATAGCTGAATTTCTCACCTCCTGGATGGTGGGACTCGGCCTGGCGCCGTTATGGGCCGATCTGATCATCACCATTTTGCAATGGGCGGTAATAGTTTTGATAATCACTGTCAACACCATCGTCCTGGTATGGATGGAAAGGAAAGTTTCAGGGTTCATACAGGAGCGTATCGGCCCTAACCGACTGGGTCCTTTTGGAGCTTTTCAGACCATTGCCGATACTTTAAAACTGCTCACCAAGGAGGATATTGTTCCCGCTCGAGCGGACAAGCTGATATTTAAAACCGCCCCCATGTTTTTCATCATTGTGTCGGTCATGCTCTATGCGGTCTTGCCATTGGGAAATAATATGGCCGTGGTCAACCTGAATGTGGGCCTGTTTTATTTCATTTCCCTGGGCTCTTTGTCCACTATCTGCCTGCTGATGGCGGGCTGGGGATCAAATAACAAATGGTCCCTGGTGGGAGCGATGCGCTCCGTGGCGCAGATGATCAGTTATGAAATCCCCCTGGCATTCTCCCTGTTGGGGGTGGTGATGATAGCGGGCTCATTGAACCTGTCAGATATCGTAACAGCCCAGAATCGCTTGTGGTTCATTATCCTGCAGCCAGTTGCCTTTATTGTTTATTTCATTGCCGCTACGGCGGAGTTGAACCGCGGGCCTTTCGATATGCCGGAGGCGGAACAGGAATTGACCGCAGGCGCATATACCGAATATACCGGGATGCGCTGGGCTTTGTTCTTCCTGGCCGAGTATACCAATCTGGTGGCGGTTTCGGCTCTGGCGGCCACATTGTTTTTCGGTGGAGGGCAGGGACCCTTATTGCCTTCCTGGTTGTGGATAATCATAAAAACCTATTTAATTATGCTGGTATTCATGTGGATGAAGTGGACTTTCCCCCGCATCCGCATGGATCACTTATTGTCTTTTAGCTGGAAAGTTCTTATTCCGGTCAGTCTGGCCAATATTTTGGTGACTGGTGCTGGATTAGAACTATTCCGCTGGATGGGATGGTGATTTAAATGATTGGCAAGGGTTTGCTGAAAGGCCTGGGAATCACCTTTAAGCATGGCTGGGAAAAGAACATAACCATACAGTATCCTGAGGTAATGCCTAATTTACAGGAACGCTACCGTGGCTCTCTGGAGTTTGACCCCCAAAACTGTATAATATGCGGCATGTGTACTAAGGTCTGCCCCAACAATGTGCTGAGCTTTGAAAGCGCACCAATGCCGGGATCCAAGAAAAAACAGCTGGTCAGCTATACCATAGACCTGCAATATTGCATGTTCTGCAATCTGTGCGTCGAGGCTTGCCCCACCCATACTCTTTATTTTACGCACAACTTCGAATTGTCCACGGCGCGGCGCGGTGAGATAAAAAGGGTCTATAGCCCGCCCGCGGAAGCGCAGCTGTTGACCGGCGAGTCCCAAGCCGAACTGATACCGGCTGAGGCGCTGGAACCCCAGCCAGACGCGGAAGCCGAGGCCAAGCGCCTTAAGCAGCTTCAAGCCATAAAAGGGGCAATCGCTAGGGGCAATAGCAAGGTTTTGGATAAATTTGTGGATTTTGAGGAAGACGCCAGCCTGCTGATGACTATTTTGCAAGCAGACCAAAAGAAACAGGATAAGATGGCGGAATTGATGGTGGACGATAAAAATAAAGCTCGCAAGGTGGCCGCAGCTTTCGTGGCCAAGGAAAAACGTGATAAAACCGGGCCTGAGGAGGGAAAACATTGAGTGCTATGATTATCAATGACCTGGTTTTTGTGGCTGTCGCGGGGTTCACCCTGCTCTCTGCCTTAGGCATGGTCTTAAGCCGCAACTTGGTGCACAGTGCCCTGGCCTTGATTCTGACTTTTTTGGGTGTGGCGGCATTGTTCTTTAACCTGGGAGCGGTATTTCTGGGTCTGGTGCAGATACTGGTCTACGCCGGGGCTATTGCCGTATTGATTATTTTCGCCATTATGCTGGTTATGCACGGCGATCCAGCCCAGACCAACCGCTTCAACCCCAGTCTGGGAACACATCTGGCCGGGGCTTACGTGGCCGCCCTATTAACAATGGCTTTGTCTCTGTCTATTTGGTTCAGCGAGCTTCCGCAGGTAAAGGGAAAAACGGTGGAAGACGCAGCGGGAATGCTCGCCCAGTTGTTCATGGGCAATTATGTGATCGCCTTTGAAGCGGCCGCGGTACTCCTGCTGGTGGCGGTGGTAGGAGCCATTATACTGGCGAGAGGAGCAAATCAATCATGATAGGTCTTAATCATTATTTAATACTCGGCACTTGCTTATTTGGTATCGGCATTTATGGGGTCCTGGCCAAGCGCAACGCGGTGGCAGTCTTGATGTCGATTGAATTGATGCTCAACGCGGTCAACATCAATTTTGTGGCAGTCAACCGTTTTATCAGGCCTGATGAAGTTTTAGGGCAGTTGTTCGCCATATTCGTAATTGTGGTAGCTGCGGCCGAGGTCGCAGTGGGTTTGGCTTTGATCCTGTCCATTTTCCGGCATACTAAATCAGTAAATTTACATGATTTTAACCTTTTGAAATGGTAAGGGAGGTAAACAATGTTTGACCTGTTTTCGGGTTCATGGATCATAGCAGCCTTGCCTTTTGCGGCTTTTGCCCTGATCGGCTTGTTCCTGCATCGCTGGCCCCGGGCGGCGGCAACTACTTCCATTCTGGCCATAGCCTTATCGGCCTTATGGTCGATACTTATAGCCATACAGGTTTTCACTGCCGCGCCCGGCCAGGTTTTTACGGCAGCGGTGCGCTGGTTGGAGATGCCCGGGCTGCGGGTGGATATGGGTGTTTTGATCGATCCATTGAGTGCCGTGATGCTCTTGGTGGTTACCATAGTAGCCCTGCTGGTGCAGATCTACTCCCTTGGATACATGGAGGGAGATCCGGGGGTGTCTAGTTATTTCGCCTATCAGAGTATTTTTGCGGGTTCCATGCTGGGCCTGGTGTTATCCAGCAACTTTGGCCAGTTATTCGTATTCTGGGAGCTGGTAGGGCTGTGCTCCTATCTCTTGATCGGCTTCTGGTTTGGGCGCGATTCTGCCAAAGAAGCTGCTAAGAAAGCCTTTATAACCAACCGGGTGGGGGACTTCGGGTTCCTGTTGGGTATCCTCGCTCTGGCAGTATTATTCGGCAATCTGGACTATCAGCAGCTGTCAATACGCCTGGAGGATTATCATAACCTGGCGGTGTTACTTCCCATCGCCCTGTTGCTGTTTGCCGGACCGGTGGGGAAATCAGCCCAATTTCCCCTGCATGTCTGGCTGCCTGACGCCATGGAGGGGCCCACTCCGGTCAGCGCCCTGATACATGCCGCCACCATGGTAGCGGCCGGTGTGTACCTTTTGGCCCGGGCCTTCTTTATATTCAGCGCGGTGCCTCAGGCCATGTACTTCATTGCTGCGGCGGGAGGGTTTACGGCTTTGTTTGCCGCTTCCATCGCCCTGGTGCAAATCGATATCAAACGTATCCTGGCTTACTCTACACTTAGCCAGTTGGGCTATATGGTAATGGCTATGGGGATTGGGGCCATGACCGCAGGGATGTTTCATCTCATGACCCATGCTTTTTTTAAGAGCCTATTATTTTTGGGGGCAGGCAGTGTTATCCATGCTTTGCATGGTGAACAAGATATCTGGAAGATGGGACATTTGTCTGAAAAAATGCCTGTAACCACCTGGACTTTTGTGATTGGAGCCTTGGCTCTGGCAGGCATACCGCCTTTATCCGGATTCTGGAGCAAGGACGAAATCCTCTTGGGGGCGTTTTCCAGCGGGCATCTGTTCTTGTACGCTTTAGGTTCGCTGGTGGCATTTATGACTGCTTTCTATATGTTTAGGCTCATCTTTGTAGCCTTTTTCGGCTCTGGTACGGAGGGGCGCCATGCCCATGAGTCGCCGCCGGTGATGACAGGGCCGCTGTTGATACTGGCTGTTTTGTCGGTTGTGGCCGGATTTGCAGGCTCCCCGCTAACGGGGAATGTGTTCGGACACTACATTAATGCTCCGGGAGCAGCGCACCATGAAATGAATATTGCTATAATGGCGGTTTCATCGCTATTGGCAGTGGGCGGGATATTGTTGGCCTGGTTGATTTATCAAAAAGGGATCATTTCCCATCAAGAACTCAGGCAGAGATTTTCATCTATATATGAAATCTTGTATCACAAATACTATATTGATGAGTTATATGCCCGTCTGGTGGCGGTGTTCATCGATGGCAGCGCCCGGGTTTTGGAATGGGTGGACCTGAAAATCGTCAATGGATTGGTTAACGGGTTGGCTGGTTTTACCGGCTGGTCAGGAAAACAGCTCAGCTATACTGAGAACGGACAGGTTCAGACCTACGCTCTCTATGTGTTTACCGGTGCGGTGGTAATACTGGTAGGCGCTGTATTGGCCGTATACTATACGGTTCTGGCTTAGGAGGTGGCAGTTACGCAATCATTTCATATTCTAACCGTGACCCTTATAGCCCCTTTGCTGGGAGCGCTCTTGATAATGCTGACCCCTCGGAGTAATGAAAAGCTGATCAGATATATCGCCGCAGTCAGCACTTTCATCAGTCTTATCCTGTCCCTGGCGGTATTCTTCGGATACGACCAGAGCGTCAAGGGTATGCAATTTGTGGAGTATGTGCCCTGGATCAAGGACTTGGGAGTGAGTTTTGCCCTGGGCGTTGACGGCATTAGCATTCCGCTGTTGCTGTTGACCAACCTGATTGGTTTTAGCGCGGTTTATGCTAGCTGGCATACTGAGGAGAGGGTGCAGGAGTTCTTCAGCCTGTTGCTGTTGTTAATTGCCGGAGTGATGGGTACTTTTTTGGCTACCGACCTGTTCATATTCTTCCTGTTCTACGAAGTGGTGGTAGTGCCGATTTATATACTGGTAATCGTTTTTGGCTCATCTAAACGGGTTACAAAGGAATACGCCGCTATGAAGCTGACTATTTACCTTTTGATCGGCAGTGCCTTCTTGCTGGTCGGTCTTATTGCCTTATTTGTCAAATCTCAGTCTATGTTGGGTTATCCCAGTATGGATATCGCAACCCTGGCCATGCTGCAGTACCCGGTGGAGTTCCAGGTGTTCGTTTTCGTATTGATGACCTTGGGCTTTGGTACGCTGCTATCTATGTTCCCGTTTCACGCCTGGTCCCCGGATGGTTACGCCGGAGCGCCTACCGCAGTCAGCATGATTCATGCCGGGGTCTTGAAGAAGATCGGCGGTTATGGCTTGATCCGTGTCGGCATCTTTATACTGCCGGCCGGGGCTAAGATGATAGCTCCCATAATAGCGATACTGGCTATCGCCAATGTGGTCTATGCCGCCTTTGTGACCCTTAATCAAAAAGACCTCAAATATATAGTGGGGTATTCCTCGGTCAGCCATATGGGGTATGTACTGATAGGAATTGCCGCCTTAAACCTAATCAGTTTGAACGGTGCGGTGATGATGATGTTCGCCCATGGGGTTATGGCGGCCTTGTTCTTCGCCATGATAGGCAACCTGTATCACAAGAGCCATACCCGCAATGTGGCTGATTTCGGCGGTCTGGCCCATCAGATGCCACGGCTTGCCACCGGGTTGATGTTGGCCGGACTGGCCTCTCTGGGACTACCGGGGCTGGTTAACTTCATCGGTGAGTTCACCATATTTGTGGGAGCTTTTAGCGAATATAAGGTACTAACAGTAATTGCTGTATCGGGAATAGTGCTCACCGCAGTGTATATTCTGCGCACCCTGGGTGATGTGTTGTTCGGACCGCGTAAAGAGGAATGGGACCACCTCCAGGATTTGCGCGGGGTGGAGATGGTGCCGCTAGTAGTTTTGGGGCTGGCTATTATCATCGGCGGGGTTCTGCCCTTCACCGTTATGGACCTGATCAACGGAGGAGTGGGACAGCTTCTGGCCTCAACCAATCTCGTACAGTTGGGAGGGAGCTTCTAATGACCTATTCTCTGCTCGCCCCGGAAATGCTGCTGGTGGCACTGGGGATTATAGTTTTGGCCCTGGGCTTGATTCTCCCCGGGAGAGGACAAAAGTTTACCGGGCCGCTGGCTATGGCAGGCACCCTGGGTATACTTGGGCTGGTGTTGTGGCAGTTCGGGTACGAGGCCGAGTTTTTCCAGGGTATTTATCGGGTGGACAGCTACGGCAATTTCTTTAAAGTGCTGTTTTTAAGCGCCGCCCTGCTGATATTTGCTATGTCAGGACATTATCTTAAACTCTTCGGCGACCGACAAAGCGAATGGTACAGTATCATGTTATTCGCCACCCTGGGGATGATCATAATGGCTTCCTGCGGGGATTTGATAATTCTATATGTGGGTCTGGAACTGATGACCATAAGCTTCTATATACTTAGCGCTTACCTTTTGGATGACGGGCGGTCAGCGGAAGCGGGTCTCAAATATCTGATATTAGGGGCGCTGTCATCGGCGGTTATGCTATTCGGCATCAGCCTGATCTACGCTTCCAGCGGCACTACGGTTTTTTCTCTGATGTACCAGGCTTTGCAAGCTCAATATGCAACTCAGCCGGTATTGATTGCGGGCATCGTCATGTTGATAGCTGGATTTGCCTTCAAGATCGCTCTGGTGCCTTTCCATATGTGGGCTCCGGACATATATCAGGGAGCGCCGACTCCAGTGACGGCCTACCTGGCGGTGGGCTCCAAGGCGGCGGCTTTCGCGGCTTTGCTGAGGGTTCTGGTGATAGCTCTGCCGATGACCCATTTCAACTGGACGCTGCTTCTGGCCATACTGGCTGCGGTGACCATAATAGCAGGAAATCTTATTGCCTTGGCACAGAGTAATGTCAAAAGGTTGTTAGCCTATTCTAGCATCGCCCAGGCCGGTTATATCCTGGTAGGATTGGCAGCTTCCAATGCCTATGGATTCAAAGGTGTGCTGTTCTACGCTATGCTTTATGTGTTCTCTAATGTCGGGGCTTTTGCTGTAACAGCTCTGGTGGAGACGCATAGCGGCAGATCTGATTTAGAGGCTTTCAGCGGTTTGGCTAAGCGAGCCCCGATGCTGGCCGCTATAATGACCATTTGTATGCTTTCTCTGGCGGGTATTCCGCCCATGGCCGGGTTTGCCGGCAAGTTTTACCTTTTTTCCGGGGCGATACAGTCAGGATACCTGTGGCTGGCCTTCATAGGTCTGATAATGAGCATGGTTTCAGTCTATTACTACTTAAATGTTTCAAGGGTCATGTATATAGGCAACAGTGACGACCAATGCCTGCCAGTGCCGGCTATAGCCCGCGCGGCATTGCTACTGTGTCTGGCTGGAACGCTGTTAATCGGCGTGTATCCTCAGCCCCTGTCACAGTTCGCTGATATAGCCTTGAAGGTGCTGCATTAGGTATTGTAACAATCGTCCCACTAAGGCGGGGCTTATTTAGCGCTTGCCCAGTATGTTTGCCGAGCCGCTCTGAGACAGCGCGAAGAAGAGCCTTCCGAACAATAAGTTGGCTGGCAGCCGGAACAAATCTATTTGGGACACAATTAAAGAATTAGAAAAAATAGCTCTGAAGGATATCCATTAACAGTGCCGAATTAGTATATTAATATGACCCGAGAAGTTCTTACTCCGATGGGATGAGGGCCGTTCGCTATCCGGGAATGGCTGATGACAAATTTATGGCTGAAAGCGGAAAGAAACCGAGGATGTTAGCGTCTTAATTAGTAGAGAGTGTATTATCGCTGAACTGGTTTAGATAAAGGAGGTATTTTTATGCGCAAATTCTTAGTATTGATTCTTACGGTTCTATTAATGGCTGCGGCAGTGGCTCCAGCGGCGGCATCGACGACGTTCGTGATTAAAGCGAACGGACAGGTTTATGACGGATATTTTGCGGTTTATGACGGCAGCACCTTAGTGCCCATGAGCTTTATTCAACAGATAGTGCCGGTTGATGCCAAGGTGGATGGAGAAAACATCACTATAACCATGAATGGTGATACCCTGTTGATGAAACTGGGCAGTCCACAAGCGGTCATCAACGGACAGGACGCGGTTATGCCCTTGCCGCCATCAACAGACCGTGAACAGACCATGGTTCCGTTGCGTTTCGTACTGGAAAACTTAGGGGCTAAAGTGGACTGGGACGCCAGCACCTATGAGATAATAGTTACTTCTCCGGTTTTAAAGCAAGGACTGACTGCCGAGCAAATGCTGGGCAAAATAACCCAATCGATGACCGGTCAGGGCAGGTACAAGATGAAGGCCGACACCGTTATGAAAATGCAGATGACTGCTGACGGCCAGACTCAAAATATAGACATGTCCGGGCAGGTAATAGGTTCTATACAGGAAAAACCTCTGCTGGCTTATGTTATTACCGAAATGAAAGTGGACAACATAACCGGAACAACAGATGAAGCTATTCCCCAGGAGGCCTTCAAGAGCGAAGTGGTAATGAATGAAGATGGCATATTTATGACCTTGCCTGGTGTCGAGGGCTGGGTCAAGATGGATACGGAGGAGCTCGACATCGCTCAGCTCATGGAGCAGTATGGCAGCCAGGACCCGGTTAAATCCATTCTGCAGATGAAGGAGTTTGGCGCTGTGATTAATTATGCGGATGATCAGGTCATCAATGGTAAGAACTGCGGTGCAATCCATGTAGAAATGGGACAGGAAGCCCTGGGTAAATACCTTAACTCGGTATTGGACCAGACCGGATTGCTCAAGAAGGTAAGCGGGCCGGAGTTCGAGGCCAGCCTGGAAAAGATTATGAAGAACTTCAAAGCCGATTTCAGTTATGACATAATGTTCGATTATGAAACCTATTTAACTGAATCGATGGATATGGATATGGATATGAATATGGCCATGGACATACCTGCCAATGCTGAAACAGGCACTCCTGCGATGGCTATGCAGATCAAGTCCAGTCAAAAAGCTCATTATGAGATTTACGATTATGGCGTGGAGTTTAAGCGTCCCGATGGGCAGCAAGACCAAGAGAGAAACCGCGGCTGATTACCTCCCACGAGCGTTAC
>DHGD01000133.1 GCA_002402575.1 Syntrophomonas sp. UBA4807 | reverse complement strand
TCAATTCTAATGATCACACAGTGAATAAACATCAGAGAATTGTTAACGGGCAAAAGTCACAGGATTACTGTAATCCAATGTTTTTTTCATTCTATTGAATGTACACTTGTTTGTTTTTGTTAGTTGTATCTACTAAAACTTCTGTAAATTTTTTCAAAAAATAAACACCCCTATTTAAGTTATAGGCAATCCATATCCGATACAGCGAACCGTGCGCAGCCTGGCAAATAACCCTTAAGGTAGCCCTTATCTGGAACAAGCAAATCATAAGATTTGGATCAACCCACGATTTTTCACCCAATCGATCTCACATAAACAGTAACCGCTTCAGGCTAAGCCAGATTTCAGGGATGGCTGCTTCGATTTCCGTTGCGCCGATTCACATATAATATTTTAGCTTCTTAGATACTGGATTCTTTGTCTCATGGAAAGGAGATGGGTGTACTGAGTTATAGTAAATTTTGTAGATTATAATTTTATTGTAAAATAAGCATAACCCCACAGTGAAAAATACCAGTTTAGCATGAGGCAGAGTGCAATCCATGGCCAGTCTGATCGGAAAAATACTCAAGAACCGTTACAAAGTGATCAAATCACTTGGCCATGGCAGCAAGGCGGATGTCTACCTGGCTTCAGACAAGCTGCTTGAAAAGGAAGTGGCTATCAAGGTTATCCAAACCGATAATATCCAGCCCAAAGTGATGCAGAGAGGTCTGAAGCGCTTTCACATTGAAGCACAGAGGATGGCAGCTTTGAACCATCCCAACATCGTCAAGGTGATGGATCATGGGGAACATGAAGGCATACCCTACCTGGTGATACCCAATTACGCGAGCGGGACGTTGAAGGACTGGTTGGGGACAGGCATTCCGTACGAAAAGGCGCTGCGCTTGATTCTGCCGGTGGCGGATGCGCTAGCTTACGCTCATAGCAAGGGACTGGTGCACAGAAAAGTGAAGCCCAGCAACATCCTGCTAACTGAAGGGGATCTGCCCATGCTAACGGATTTCGGATTAGTGAAAATGTTGGGGGGAGAGGAGACGTTGGACCTGACGGGGATCGGCGCATGGGTTGGTAAGCCGAAATACATGGCGCCGGAGCAGGCGGATGGCAGGGTCATTGACGCTTGGACAGATATCTACGCACTGGGGGTGGTGCTGTACGAGCAACTGACGGCCTGGAAACCGTTTGAGACCGAAACGCCCGTGACGGTGCTAGTGAAACACATGCACGATCCGCTACCGAAACCCAGCGAGATCATATCGGGTATACCAGAATCAGTTGAACAATTATTGTACAAAACGTTGGCCATACAACCTGGCGAGCGCTATTAAAGCATGACAGAGATGATGTTGGCCATGCAAGATTTGCTCAAAGCTGAGCACGAGTCTGATGACGTACAGCGCGATCATCTAGATGAAATCAAAGTGTATAAACAATAGATTCCGGTGACAACTAGCGGAAAGCAACGAGGATCAGCCCGCCCAGTAAACATACCAGATGGCGGTAAGACCACACCAGTTTGGCTCGTAATTGGGCTTGTGGGGATTGTGGCAGTGGCGATCATCATAGCTTACATTAACAGAGCACCAGTATCAATTGCGGCTTATTCAGTCTATACAACACAGTCCACACACACCGCGGTCAACAAAACCGCGCTAAATGTGCAACCCATTGACAAGATTGTTTCAGAAAAGGATGGCATGACCATGGTGTACGTGTCGGCGGGTGAGTTTGAGATGGGTAGTGAGGATGGAGATAGTGATGAAAAACCGCTGCATGTAATCTACCTGGACGCTTACTGGATAGACCAGACCGAGGTCACCAATAGTCAATACGCACTATGTGTGTTACAAGGCGGCTGCAGTAAGCCTTACTACGAGGGTTCCTTTACTCGCGACAGTTACTACGGAAGCGCGGCTTATGACGACTACCCGGTCATCTGGGTGAATTGGAACCAGGCTAATGATTACTGTACCTGGGCGGGCAGGCGCCTTCCAAGCGAGGCGGAGTGGGAGAAAGCAGCCCGCGGGACGGATAAGCGCATCTATCCGTGGGGTGAGGGAATCGATTGTAGTCTGGCTAATTATTCTGACTGTTTGGATGATACCACAGCAGTGGGCAGCTACCCCGAAGGCGCCAGCCCGTACGGGGTGCTGGATATGGCGGGTAACGTGTGGGAGTGGACAGCGGATTGGTATGATAAAGGCTATTACAGTGAATCGCCAGGCAGCAACCCGCCAGAGCCATCATCTGGGGATTACCGCGTGCTGCGGGGAGGTGCCTGGAACTTTGTTGATAGTTACGTCCGCGCTACCTACCGCTACGGATTAGACCCGTACTACAGGGGCGGCATCATCGGGTTCCGTTGTGCCAGCTCACCTTAAAAGTTTCGCTTCTGGGATTCTGATTTCTGGAATTTTGATAGGAGATGGCCTTTGGGAAGGGAATTTCCCCTCCCCATATTAAAGAATTATTTTTTTGTTCTAGGTACTAATTAGAGTAAACCCACGACCAAGGGCTTATGGGCTTGCTGGCTGCCTGTGGCAGGCTGCAAGTCTCTACCACTGAGCTATAATTTAAATATAATATGGCGAGGGCTTGCAAGGCTCCTGTGGTGCGTTGCAAGGCCATCTTCCTTAATTTAGGGTTTATTTAAATGAAAGATGGCGAGGGTGAGATTTGCATAGTGCCCTTCAGTGTAAACTCACGACCAAGGACTTATGGGCTTGCTGGCTGCCTGTGGCAGGCTGCGAGTCTCTCCCACTGGCAATAATTTAAATATTATATGGCGAGGGTGAGATTTGAACTCACGACCAAGGGCTTATGAGTCCCCTGCTCTACCACTGAGCTACCTCGCCGTATCAGCGCGGACAATATTACTATACGCGCCGCTTTCTGTCAATTATTTCACGCGCGTCGCCTGGCGGTATTCCTCCAGGAAGTCGGTCAGGATGTCGTCCTTGCTGATCTTGTCCAGTTTCATGGAGTGGGTTTTATTCCTGATCTTGCCCTCCACGCCCAGTTTGAGCTTGCCCTTCTCGTTGGGCACATACACGCTCTTGCTGGCCAGCATGCCGTCACCGTCGCTGGTGAGGTTGACCTCGTACACAAATTCCTTCTTCTTGTTTTTCTTCACCATCAAGGCGGCCCAGTCCTTCCTGGCATCCAGGCTGCACTCGCGCTTGTGCTTGTGCAATTCTGATTTTATCTCCATGAAAGCCGGCATGACGCTCTTCTTCAGGAAGCGTTTGCCCTGCGACTTCATGCCTTCCTGGCGGTCTTTGAATTCCTTCCTGGTTGTTTTTAATTCCTCAAAATGATCTTCAAGCTGTTTCTTCCAGTCGTCCATTATCTCTCCGTTCTGATATGGCATTAATTGTAACCAAATTTACCCGGTTTTGATTAACAGCAGGTTATGGTGCGCTTAAACCCAATTGCGTGCGCTGGTTGAAAATACCACCCGCCCATCCTGCCTGATCGAGCGGCAGCCGCCCCTGGCGATGATGATGTGGTCCAGCACGCTGATATCCAGCAGGCGGCCCGCTTTGAGCAGTTCCTCGGTGAAGCGGATATCCTCCTCGCTGGGCGTCGGGTCTCCTGAGGGGTGGTTATGCACCAGGATCAGCGAGGCAGCCCGTACGCGGATGGGGATCTCGAACACCTCTGCCAGCCGCACGGCGGAGTGGTTGAGCGTGCCGATGTAGAGCAGCTGTTTATGCAGCAGCTGGTTGCGTGTGGAAAGCGCCAGAACCCACAGCTCCTCCTGGCTTTTTGAGACCAGCATATGCTGCATCACTTTCTCCACATCTGCCGGCTTATGAATGACCGGTTTGGGTGCCAGCTCCTCCTGGCTCAGGCGGTAGCCCAGTTCGATGGCTGCCTTGATCTGGGCGGCTTTGGCGCGCCCCACGCCCTTGACGGAGCACAATTCTGCAAAACTGGCGGCGTGCAGCCCGCGCAGACCCCCAAAGCGCTGGATGAGCCGCCAGGCCAGGTCCACCGCGCTGCTGCCCTCCATTCCCACGCGCAGCAGAATGGCCAGCAGTTCGCCGTTGTTCAATGCCGATTCCCCCAGCAGCTCCAGGCGCTCGCGCGGGCGTTCATTCTCGGGGTAATCATGAATGCTGACGTGCTCGGTCTCTGGTTTCATTTTGTGGAATCCCTGCTGATATTTAGCAATACTATACAGGAATTCCTCTCAAATAACAACAGGGCTCA
>DHGD01000018.1:3508-3786 GCA_002402575.1 Syntrophomonas sp. UBA4807 | reverse complement strand
GCCGATGACGCGGTATTGCGGCCGCATGAAAAAGAGCTGCTGGATTATCTGCGGGACGACATTGGCAAGGGACAGGAAAGTATTTATCTAAGCGATATAGAGCAGTATTCCAAAGACAACGGAAAAGAATTTTATGGCTTCTGGCAGGATTGGTGCAAGGGCCTGATCGCTCGTGGGGAAGAATACAAGTTTTTCGACAACAGCGGCAATATGGGTCTCTTGACCGTACTAAGCGGCCTGGGACTTTTCGTGCTGGGCAGTTATCTGGCCAGCAAGTC
>DHGD01000018.1:0-3482 GCA_002402575.1 Syntrophomonas sp. UBA4807 | reverse complement strand
TTCAAGCGCTTCCTGGAACATTTTTCGGAGATGGAGCGCCATGAGATCCCCAGCCTCATCATTTGGGAGCATTACCTGGTCTATGCGGTGACATTGGGAGTAGCCAAAGAAGTAATTAAACAGCTGGAAGTGGTGTTCCCCAACCTGCAGGATGGCGACTACCGTTTCGGCCATGGCTGGATGACTTACGGGGCCTACAACCAAATGAACAACCTGTATTCAAGTTTTGACGGCATTGGAGACTCCATCGAGCGCTCTCTTGATTCAGCCCAAAAAGCGGTCAGCAAATCATCCTCGGGTTCCGGCGGCGGCGGGGGATTCTCCGGCGGCGGAGGCGGCGGGGGGGGCGGTTCCAGCTACGGAGGCCGTTAATGACCGGCCGGCACAGGCAAGCCGCTCCGCCCCCGGGCCACAGGGAGAAGATACGGACCTGGCGCTTCCCGCAGCGGAGCGGCTTGTTATCATTTTAAGGTCATTATGTCAGGAGGAAGAAAGTCATGTTTTGCCCTCAGTGTGGTGCAGACTCGGTCAAGAATGTGAAGTTTTGTACGGAGTGTGGTTCAGCCCTGCTTCAGGAAGCCGCGCAGACCCTACCTAACAACACCGCGGCGGTGGAGGAGCAGCCAGGCGGACAGGGGAATTTGATCGGCTATTCGGAGCGCATCAAAGACCCGGCCTTTGCCCGCTACCAGCGCAATTCTGCGGCATGGTCGTTTAGCTTCGCGGCCATCCTGGCTCTGGCGGCCATAATCGGGTTCTATATCTACGGGGAAACCAGTTCCGAGATGGAAAACCCCGAGGCTCTGTACATCGGTCTGGGCATTGGGGGCATGTTTGTGGCCATCGCCTTTTTCCAAACCATCGGGCGCAGCCGCAGCATCACCTGGGACGGGGTGGTAACAGACAAAAAAATTCAAAAAGAACGGCGCCAGGAGCGGTCCGGCGACCAGCAGCGCTGGGTCAGGTATACTCGCTACACGGTAGTTATCAAGACCGACTATGGAAAAACCTATGAGGTCATTGCCGATGATGACGATACCTATTACAACTATTATAAGATCGGCGATAAGGTGCGCCACCACAAAGGGCTCAATTCCCTGGAGAAGTACGATAAATCCGGAGACAGCATTATCTTCTGCAACGCCTGCTCCAGCCTCAACGACATAAATGACGACCGCTGCCACCGCTGCTTCTGCCCCTTACTCAAATAGGGGGTGTCGGGGGGACGGTTCTGCTGACAACCCCTGACAGCGCTGATTTATTGTTGTTCATCCGTCATTCTCGCTATCACAAACCAACCGCACCGCAGCTGCCTGGCCCTCATTCTCCGCGCTGTCAGAGCAGCGCGGGGAATTTCCCCGAACCAAGACCCGTTGCGCTATAGTATAATCATGGTTAGAATAACAAAGGTAAATTCTTCAATACCGGGCTTACCATATACCCCGATATGCGTTAAATCATGGGGCAGGTAGATTGCAAACTTGTGGCGGCAGGACTGTGACACCCCGGGCAAACCACCGCACATTACCGTCAATCGCTCTGCGCAGTAAAGGCAGCAACTATGAGCAAACAATTATACGTTACCGAAAAACCCTCGGTGGCAGGCAGCTTTGCCAGTGTCTTAGGGATAGACCTATCCAAATCGGACCGCAGCCGGGGCTACGCTGAAAATGACGCCGCCATTATCAGTTGGTGCTATGGCCATCTGGTCACCATGGCTTACCCGGAGGAATACGATCCTGCCTTCAAATCCTGGCGGGTGGAACATTTGCCCATCATACCAAAACAATATAAATATAAGATTATCGATAATGCCGGGACTGGAAAACAGTTTGAGGTCATAAAGCAATTAATGAACCGCCCCGATGTGAACCTCATCTATTCCTGCACAGACAGCGGGCGGGAAGGGGAGTATATATTCCGCCTGGTCTATCAGCTCAGCGGCGCAGACAAACCCGCCAAACGGGTGTGGATATCGTCGCAAACCGAAGAAGCGGTGAAAAAAGGTATCGCAACAGCCAAAAATCTCAGTGAGTACGACTCCCTGTCGCAGTCGGCTTATTGCCGGGCTAAAGAGGACTGGCTGTTCGGCATTAATTTCAGTCGTATTTTTACCTGCCAGTATGGCCAGCGTTTATCGAATCGATTGCAGGAAAAGAAACGCACGGTGATTGCCATAGGACGGGTGATGACCTGTGTGTTGGGCCTGGTGGTCAACCGCGAACTGGAAATCAGGAACTTCGTGCCTAAAACCCATTATGGGGTTGTAGGCAGCTTTTTATCCCAGGACAGCGGAGTAGAATATATAGGCAAGTGGCTGCCCGGGAAGACCAAGGAGAATAAAGACCTGGAGGCAGCGCAAGAAGAGGAGAAATACCTCAGCCAGGAGGATGCCCGGCAGATTATCGATAAATTGCGGGGGCAGCCGGCCGCAGTAAAAAAAGTGGAGATCAAGGCTAAAAAGGAAGCCCCGCCGCTGCTTTTCAACCTGGCCGAACTGCAATCCGAAGCCAACAAAAAATACAAGCTGCCGGTAGACAAAACCCTGGCTGTGGCTCAGAGCCTTTATGAGAAGAAGCTCATTTCATATCCCCGAACCGACAGCCGGGTACTGTCCACCGATATCGTTTCTGAATTGCCTCAGATCCTTAATGGTTTGTACAAAAATGCCGCCTTTAAAGATGCGGTTTTAAGAATCAAGGATTTCGGCAAGCTGGCTATCGACAAGTCTAGCAAGAGATTTGTGGATGACAGTAAAGTGACTGACCATTACGCCATCATTCCCACCTATGTAAGCACTGATCTGTCGCGGCTGGATGCCGACAGCCGCAATGTGTACAGTTTGATTGTGAAGAGGTTTCTGGCCATATTCTATCCTGTGGCAGTTTACAATACAGTGAAGGTAGAGACGGACGTTGCTGGCGAGGTTTTTGGGACCAATTCCAAAACCCTTAAAGAGGCTGGCTGGAAAGAGATTTACGAAGTTAGTCCGGCTAAAACCGAGGAAGAAATATCCGCGGCCCCGCTTCACCTGCTTGCCAAAAAGGAGAAGTGTGCCGTTATTGCGCTGGATTTGGAGGAGAAAGAGACCAAACCGCCTTCCCGCTTTTCCGATGCGGCCCTGGTCCTGACCATGGAAAAAGCGGGCAAGTATATCGATGACGAGGAACTGAGAGAGCAGATCAAGACCTGCGGCATCGGCACCTCGGCCACCCGGGCGAGCATTATCAAGAAGCTTCAAGACATTGGATACATTAAAATCAATCCCAAGACCCGCATTGTCACTCCCGAGCCCAAAGGGGAGGCCATCGTTGAACTGGTGCGCCAATCCGCTAAGGAGTTGTTGAATCCTATCCTCACCGCCAGCTGGGAAAAAGGCTTGTTCATGGTGCAGAACAAAGAGATCACCGCCGAAGAATTTGAGGCCAAGTTGACCGCCTACATTACCAGGACTATAGAGAAGGTGAAGAGAGTTAGAGTAT
>DHGD01000036.1:6970-11768 GCA_002402575.1 Syntrophomonas sp. UBA4807 | reverse complement strand
TTATCGGCACTAGGCCGGAGATTATACGTCTGTCCGAGGTTATTAAGAAGGCGGACCGGTATTTCGAGCATAACCTGGTGCATATAAATTTAAGGCTGTTCTGCTTGATGAATTTCTCTAAAATGCGTCAACTAGCCCCCTTTTCATCCATTCTCGATCGTTTTTCTATATATTAGTCTATCCTGAATATTGAACGATAGGTGATGTTGAGTTTGTCGCTTACTTATTAACCGCAAAAACCAAGTGTTATCGAAAATGGTTACATAACTACGACGAGGCAATCAAGGTAAACGATAGGGCAGTTGGGATATTGCAATTTAACTCAAATGTTGGAAATGTTGTTGATCTAGCTAATATTCTGCTTGCTATGCATGAATCTTGCTTGCTAAGACAAATAAGAAATCTAGCTGGTGATAAAGAAGATGCGCTTAATATCGCTACGGATGCAATCAAACTGTTTGAGATGTCAAACCAATCTATTAATTGCATATTAATTGGAAATATATATATTGCATACGCAAATTCACTATATGACTTGAATGGTGATATTAATGAAATTGTCAAGGCATGGGAACAGGCAATTAGATATTATAAGATGGCGGGCATGGATGATAGTCATGAAGAAATTAAAAAGATGAAATATAACCTACAGTCAATGAAGGATATAGTAAATTGAAACTACTTTAATATTTGTGGGAGTAATTTATTGTAAAACATGAACCCTTATTAGAATAATATCTACATGGAGATAGTCAATGAAATTTCTACTAAAATTTGTAGAAACAAATAAATATGCGGATGATGTGATGAAAGGTTCTCTTTATATGAATCCGCTGTCTTATTTTTGGCGTATAAACTATGGAGAACCAGTGGGTGCCAGTAATTCAGATAGATTTGATTTATTTGAGGGCACATATCTATCTTTGAATAAAGAAGATATTGGGCTTGATAAAGAATTTGCGGAAGTAATAGGAACTAATCCAATAGTTAGGTTGTCTGCGTACCAATATATAAATATGTTTTCAACATACCATTCGGAATTTAATGTTAAATCTAGGGAACTCATTGTGCCAAAAATGGATACGATGAATGAATTTGGAAAACTCGTAGTGGTTATAATTAATGAAGCTGAATTCAGATATAGGGTTCGTAAAGCAGCTGAAAAACTAGACTACGACTGTATCTTTGGAGATGTAAACTACCATGCTGCAAATGACCGTGGGAAGCCAGTATCTGGGAACATGCTTCATTTGATTAGGAAAGATGAAATAGATATTAATGAAGTTGCTTCTGAAAAGAATTTGCTTGAACACTATGATTGTTTCGATAAAGGGAATAAGCATGCTTACCAAAGAGAGTGGAGGATCTGCATTAACAGACACAACGAGGAGATTAGCCCGTACCGATTGGAAATAGGTTCTATATCAGATATTGCGTTTGTAGTGTCTGTTGAAATGTTATATCCTGCGTTATTTGATTGGTCGGGAAGAATAACTGCAGAGAACCCTTTGATTTATTTGCCGAATTTTGACGGTACTGTTACCAGAGAGACGTTTAAAAATAATGTTTATAAACTGAGGCCCAATAAAGGATATTTACTTACTACGATTATGTAAGTATATCTCTCAGCATGCTTTGTATATAACAACGAATAGACTAAAGGAGGCGCACCAATCAATGGACAAACTATCCTTCAAAGGTACCATCAAATCAATCCAACCGCGTATAAGACTAACCCGTTCATTTGATGAAGCCTCTCATACATATTTGGGTTATGCCATTAAAATCGCCGGAACCGTTGATAATCAGCAAACAACATTCTCCATCGGTATCGGGAAAGCCGCCCAAGCTAAATTCAACTTCAAAGTTAATGACATTATCTCCGGAGAATGCCTCCCTGTTCCGGATCCGGACCTGGAGCCGGTGGATTACTATAAGGTATCGAAGTTAGCTAAGGTAGAGGAAGGGGAGCAGGGAAGTCTATCGGCACCTTGGGAACTAGTGCCTCCAGAGCTGGAGGTTTATCGGGAAAGAGGACATCGGAGACTGGCTGCCAGGACTTATGATATTAAGTGTAGCAGTTGCATGTGGGGAGCTAGGATGCCGGTAGAAATAATAGTTGATAACTGGAACCCGAGGGGCAAGAGGAAGTACCGGTTTGAGACATTTTGTTATGGACCGTTATCGTGCAAATTATATAAAGCTGGTCCTAATCGCAAAGTTGAAGGCCGGGGCGGGATGGTTTATGTGGAGGAAGATTGGGTGGATGAGATGCTGACTGAGCATCGGGAGATGGATGAATAATTGTAATATCCATTTTGATTGGAGGGGGGAACATTTACACTGCAGAATGTTCACTCCCAACCGATGCCACCAGCATGAGCCGGGATTATAAGCTTGATGTGATTCGTATAGGGGAGAGTAAGTTGATTCATGTTTACGGGGGTAAGCTGACTACCTGCCTGAGCATGGCGGAGAAGGTGGCGGATCTAGTGTAGATGGGGTAATATATTATTATGCACAATACTATTAGAATTCAGACTTCCATTGATACCTCAATCTGACCGGCTTTTAGTTTGAGAATGGAGGCTTTGTGAATGTAAGCCAAGCTCCCGCTCTAAAGCTATCAGAATGAGTAATATTTATTTTTGGGGCAATAGAAAAAGATATCCCATTACAACGCCTGCCGGATTCGGAGGACTAATTATGAATAAGCTAAAGCTGATGACCATTATCGGCACTAGGCCGGAGATTATCCGTCTGTCCGAGGTTATTAAGAAGGCGGACCGGTATTTCGAGCATAACCTGGTGCATACCGGACAGAATTGGGACTACAATCTCAACCAGATTTTTTTTGCGGATTTGGGCTTGAGGGAGCCGGATTACTACCTGGACGCGGTGGGCGAGGATTTGGGCGAAACTATCGGAAATATCATCTCCACGAGCTACAAGGTGATAAACGAGGTGCAGCCCGATGCGCTTTTAGTCCTGGGGGATACCAATTCGGCTTTGTCGGCCATAGCCGCCAAGCGGCTGAAGGTGCCGATTTTCCATATGGAGGCGGGGAACCGCTGTTTTGACGAGAATTTGCCTGAGGAGACCAATCGCCGTATCGTGGACCATATCGCTGATGTCAACCTGTGCTATAGCGAGCATGCCCGCCGCTATTTGAATTTCGAAGGGGTGGCGCGGGAGCGGACTTTCGTAACCGGTTCGCCGATGGCCGAGGTGCTGACTGCCAATATGGAGAAGATCCGCTGCAGCACGATTCTGGATATCTTGGAGTTGGAGCCGCAGAAGTACATATTGCTGTCCGCGCATCGCGAGGAGAATATCGATCAGGAGAAGAATTTCCTGGCGCTTATGGAGGCGGTCAATGCCATGGCTGAGAGGTACGGAATGCCGGTGATTTACAGCACTCATCCCCGCAGTGCTAAATTCATAGAACAGCGTCAGTTTGCGTTCCATCCCCTGGTCCGCAGCTTGAAGCCGTTCAGTTTTTCCGACTATAATCTGCTGCAGCTCAGGGCATTCTGCGTGGTCTCGGACAGCGGGACTTTGCCTGAGGAGGCTTCGTATTTCAAGTTCCCGGCGGTTTGCGTGCGCACCAGCACTGAGCGGCCTGAGGCTGTGGACAAGGGGAACTTCGTGCTAGGCGGCCTGGGTGCCGAGGAGGTCTTGCAGGCGGTGGATCTGGCGGTCGGTATGGGTGTCTGCGAGGATTTGGGAGCCGATGTGCCCGACTACGCGGACGAGAATGTCAGCACCAAGGTGATTAAGATTATCCAGAGCTACACCGGGGTGGTTAACAGACGGGTGTGGGGAAAGTAGGTCCATGCCCCAACCATAGCAATTCCCATGAACCGTCGCTGGCATAACTTCCGATTGGCCCCTTCAGGAAACGTCCGTGCGTTTGACGTGTCCGTGAAGGGGTCTGCTGCGTATTATATAACGAAACAGTGAGCGAAGCTGTTGCGTTGAAATAGCGGCGGAGGAGGGAAGTGTCATGCATACGGCAGGGGCTTTTGTAGTAGCCGCCATGTTGTCCGAGGCGGTATGGGAGACCGGCAAAATGGTGTGGCAGAAAGGCAAGATCTCGGCGGACCGTGTAGGCGCGTTGGCGGTGGGTCTGGTAATTGCCATTGGAGCAAGTATGGATTTGTTCGTACTGGTGGGAATAAGTTTTTCCCATCCGCTTATCGGTCAAATCATGACCGGCATATTGCTGTCGCGAGGCGCTAATTTTGTTCATGATTTGCTGAAAAGGGCTGAAGGCATAGTGCAAAGCAAGAAGGAAGGACAACCGACGCAGCGCAAATGGATCTTCTGACCGACTGTGCCGGAGACGTGGAGATTCTTTCCCAGGCTACCGAGAATGTGCGGATTTGGCAAGAGAGCAATCATTATTTGGGCAGGTTTGAAACTATAACATTATGAATAATGCCCTGTATAGTGAATTTTCAGGATTCCCGATTTACCCGCAACAAAAAACCGGCTACCGATTAAGGCGGCCGGTTTTATAAATCTGGTTAGTTTAGTCCCACATGGATGCCTGCGCAGTGGCAGAAGATAAATTTTCATAAACTACTATCTGAGGTTTCTCATAGTTGTTTCGCATTTGGTTTTTCACCTCCCGAATATATTTGCTGCATCTACTTTACTATGCGCGTTATATTTTTGTAAAGCGATAATTGCGACTGCCAATAAGGAAGTCGGGCTGCTGCGAATTAGCGCCTGAAATCAATGCGATAATTCGCTCCAACTGCATGATTAACAATCCGCGGTGTCAATGCGGCAG
>DHGD01000036.1:4635-6891 GCA_002402575.1 Syntrophomonas sp. UBA4807 | reverse complement strand
TAACAAATATAATGTTTAAAATAAAATATTGTGTTACCATAAATTTGAGGTGATATGTAGTGGAAATTAAAATTGAAAGCTTAGTCTCGTATGAGAAGATTAAAAAGCACCCTGACGCGGTTTTTAAGCTGGTTGACAAGAATGATACAGTGGTGATTTTAAGAAACAATCAGCCCGCGTATGTAATCGTTAAATATGAGGCCGAGGCGGAAAAGGCGGAGAACAACAATGTTATGAGCGCGGCGCAAGGTACTGCCGCAGAAGCCCCAGCCCCCAAAAAGCGCGGCCGCAAACCCAGAAACGAAGCCTCCCAACCGGCTCGTCAGGCCAAAGCACCCAAAAAGAAAGTAGAAAAAACACCGCGCGTGAAATTGCAGGACGCCGTAAAAATGATTTTGGATGAAACCGAGAACAAAGAAATGCCGGTGGCTGAATTAGCTGAAGCTTTATACCAGCGCGGCCTGTATGCCAAGCGGGACGGCAGCAAGGCTTCCGCCGGCCAGCTGCGCTCCAGAGTGGCTAATTATAAGGAATTGTTTGAAACGTTGCCGGGCAATATCATTAAGCTCAAATTAGCTGATCAGTAGCGAAGTGATTCAACCTCACCTGAAACCGATCCGGGAGAAGCTCCAGAATTATGCGGGAGCACCACTTCTTATTGCGCCGCTTGGCCCTGGATGAGGGCTTTAGCATCAGAACGCCGCGTTTGCTCTGCAGCATGGGCTGATGGCTGTGTACGAAGATGATAATATCCGTATTATCATTAACGAACTGGTCATAAGCCCGGTTCAGGGCGTTTTTGTTGCGCCCGTGAGCGGGGAAGACCACACCTCGCCGGTGTTACAGAAATAATCAATTTAAAGCAGTTCGGTTTTGGAGCATGGTTATGTTAATATGTTGGGTAGGGTTTTTTTATTAGATTTTTACCGGAGCATTAATGGATTGATGAATTATAATCAGGTTATTATGCGCTCAATCGTCCGGCAAAGTATTAATACTGCCCTCAATCGGCAGTTCCCGCGCAAATGCACCGCTTTCCTGCTGGCTTTGATACTGCTGGTCAGCATACTGCCGGCTCCCTCATTGGCCGATGACAGCGCGGCCTTAACTGCCCCGCAGTTGGTGTCCGAAGCGGCGGTGTTGATGGACGCCCAAACCGGGCAGATCCTCTACGAGAAAAATATGCACACCCAGCTCTATCCAGCTTCCATCACTAAGATACTGACTATCCTGTTGGGCCTGGAACGGGGCCGGCTGCAGGACAAGGTCATCATGTCGCACCAGGCGGTATTCGGCATCCTCAGGGGATCATCCCACATCGCCCTCACCGAGGCGGAGGAGATAACTCTGGAGCAAGCTTTGATGGCGGCCATGCTGCCTTCGGCCAATGATGCCAGCAACGGCATTGCCGAGCACATTAGCGGCAGCGTGGAGGATTTTGCGATGTTGATGAATCAGCGCGCCCGAGAGGCAGGAGCCTTGAACAGCAATTTTGTCAACCCTCACGGGCTTCCCGATGAGCGTCATGTGACCACTGCCTATGATATGGCGATGATAACCCGGGAAGCCTTGCAAAACGATAATTTCCGTGAAATCCTGGGCACGGTGCGCTACACTATACCCCCCACCAATAAACAGCCCGAGCCTCGTGATTTGTGGTCGGAACACCGCATGCTCACCACCAATCGTTTTTATTATGAAGGGGTTATCGGAGGCAAGACCGGATATACGGCGGTGTCACAGAATACCCTGGTTACCGCGGCCAAACGCGGCGAGCGGGAATTGATCGCGGTGGTAATGAAAAGCCCGGCCTACGGGGTGTACACCGACACCATAGCTTTATTTGACTATGGATTCAATCAATTTACCGCCGCCAGCTTTTCGCCCGCCCAAATGGTGTCTCCCAGCCGCGGCAATAAAGACAACAAACTGATTGCCGACATTCTAAACCAGAACCGGGATGCCAGTTTCACCCGCCTCCTGCATAACAGCATCAGCCCTGCCGATGTAGCCGTGGATTGTCGCCTGCTGGAAGCCGGTTCCGGCCAACAGCCTGACCTGCTACTGGATGTGCGGCTTAAAACCGCCAGCAGTCTGCAGTATGCCGATCTGGGCACGGTGCGTCTGTACAATTTCGCCCCCCCCGGTAGTGACAACCCGCGCTGGGCGATAATTCTGGCCACCGCTGTCAAAATTCTGGCATATACCGTTGTGGGCATGATCGTTTTCTTGTATACGCTGCGCTTTATTATCAGG
>DHGD01000036.1:0-4603 GCA_002402575.1 Syntrophomonas sp. UBA4807 | reverse complement strand
CCTATTCGAGATTCTGGGGAGCCGGCCGGCCGGCAGACTGCGTGGCAAGACTCGCAATTCATGAACTGCGTTTTAGAGCACAGTCAGTCTGACGGTCCTTTGGACTCGGAGGTTACAATTCTTTTGACTCATTGGAGGGTTTATATATTGTGGTATTATTAAAAATAATTTGAGTATTTAGCGGAGGCCTACAATTATGAAATACTTGATTATCGGAGGGGGGGGAACCGGTGGCAGCATCGCCGCCTTTATGACTGAAGCGGGCCATGATGTCACCGTCATCGACAGGGGTCCTCACCTTGAGGCTATACAGCGCTGCGGCCTGAAGATGGAGACTATCCGCCAAGGCAACTATACGGTGTATCCGGTCAAAGCCAGCACAATGGAAGATTATCAGGGAGAGCCGGATGTGATTTTCACCTGTGTCAAAGGCTATTCCCTGCCTGAAACCATTCCCTTCATTAAAAAGGTGGTACATCGGGATACGGTGGTGATACCCTTGCTTAATATCTACGGCACCGGGGGAAAAATGCAGGCCCTGTTGCCGGATATTTTGGTGACCGACGGGTGCATTTACATAGCCGCCGAAATTAAGGCCCCCGGTACCATCCTGCAGGCCGGGGATATATTCCGGGTAGTGTACGGGGTTAGAAGCCAGGAAGACTTCCGGCCGGTTCTGGCAGAGGTGGAGCGTGACCTGGAGGACAGCGGCATCACCGCGATTGTATCGGATGATATTCGCAGAGACGCCCTGCAAAAATTCTCCTATGTATCACCCATGGCCGCTTGCGGAGCCTATTATGATATTGATGCCGGAGAAGCCCAGCAACCAGGACCGGCCCGCGACACCTTCATTGCCTTGATGGAGGAGATAGATGCCCTGGCCCGAGCCATGGGGATAAACTTTACGGTGGACATAGTCCAGACCAATCTGCACATTCTCGATAGTCTGTCGCCTATAGCTTCTACATCCATGCAGCGCGATTTGCGCCAGGGGCGGGAATCGGAGATGGATGGGCTGATTTTTGAAGTGGTGCGCCTGAGCAGGCAATATGGTGTGCCTGTGCCCACTTATGAGATGATCGCGGCCAGCTTCGGCTTTACACCATAAGGTAAAAAACACCCCCATACGGCCAGCAGCCGAACCAGCAAGGGGGCGTCCTTTTCATCCTGTTAGCCTGGCGACACTTTATGCGATAAGGAGATAGAGCATGGAAACTGGTGCGGCACTGCAGAAGGAACCGTTGTGGGGGAGAGATTTTATCTTTATAATCCTGGCCAATCTGTTTACTTTCCTGGGATTCCAAATGCTGTTACCAACTTTACCGGTGTATGCCAAGCACCTGGGCGGCGGCGACACATCTGCCGGCCTGGTGGTAGGTATGTTTACTTTGTCCGCCCTGATAATCCGGCTTTTCGCTGGACAGGCTCTGGACGTCTACGGTCGCAAGGGAATATTGCTCAGCGGATTGGCGATATTCGCGGTCTGTGTTTTGGGGTATATGTGGGCCCCGTCTCTCCTGGTGCTGCTGGCCATTCGTTTCATCCACGGAATAGGCTGGGGACTCTCCAGTACCGCGGCTAGCACAGTGGCGGCTGATGTCATTCCCAGGTCCAGAATGGGAGAAGGCATGGGGTATTACGGTTTGGCCGGCACCATCTCCATGGCTCTGGCACCTGCCCTGGGATTGTATCTGCTTACCCGCTTCAGTTTTAGCTTCCTGTTTACAGTCTCTGCGGCGATGGTGGCGATTGCCATCGTTATTGCCAATCTCATAAAGTATCATAAGGTCACCCCGCATTCCGGACAGTTCAAGTTGAGCCTGATTGAGAAGGCCGCTCTGCGCCCCAGCTTGGTGGTTTTTTTCCTGACCATGACTTATGGGGCTATCGTAGCCTTCTTGGCCCTATATGCACTGCAGGGTGGCATCAGTAACATCGGCCCTTTTTTCACGGTATATGCCTTAGCCCTGGCGGTTTCCCGCCCTCTGGCGGGGAGGCTCGCCGACCAGCAGAGCTTCGATGCGGTGGTTATCCCCGGCATCATATTGGTGGCAATCGCCATGGTGCTGTTGTCCAGGGCGCATAGCCTGTCCGGTTTCCTTTTGGCGGCAGTGGTCTACGGGGCCGGTTTCGGCGCCGTTCAACCCAGCTTGCTGGCTCTGGCTATAGTCTTGTCACCACCGCAGCGGCGCGGCGCCGCCAATGCTACCTTTTTCTCCGGTTTCGACCTGGGCATCGGGTTGAGTTCCATCATGTGGGGGGCGGTAGCTGAGGTGACCGGGTACAGTCTGATGTATCTGCTAACGGTGCTACCGGTGGCGGCTGCCTTGATATGCTACCTTGCCGGTCGCCAGCCGGTTGGGGACAATGCACCGGGAAAATAGCGCTGCCGCTTTACTGGGATTATGGAGATTTGGCGTGGTGCCTGATTGACCCTGCCCCCCCTTGATCCCGCAGCGAGTTAAGTTATTAAGCAACAGGGACCGAAGCCAGTCTGGTGTTGCGTCCCTCCAAGTCCTCTGAGTTCTGTACGGGCAGGGACACCTGCTTCTGACTCCTCATGATTGTTTTAACCTCACACGATTACCGCCTTTGTTCCAGATTACAGAAGATTGGCGCCCATAAAACAGCCTGACATGACTTGTGTCAGGCTGTTTGTCATTGTCAAATATTCAAAGTCAATATTTTGAAATTACATATAATATATAATTTTTTCAATACAGACTTTTTCAGCGGCTGCCGCTGTTTTTGCAGGCGGGGTCGCCAGTACGCTACGGATAATTAGAATCAGGTTGAAATTATTCCGGAGATACCTATTTTCAGCAGCCCAGTGAAATATATTTAAAAGCTGACCGCAAAATCCCATGCCGAATTAGGGCAATAGGCAGACAGGTACGTCGGGGAGCATGGATGCGCAACGACAATCGACATTTATGGACAAGGGAGGAGACTGTGTGGAAACAACCGCTACTGTCGCAGCACCACGTTGGAAAACGACCCTTAATATGATCATCAATCCGGGTGAGGTGGTCAAGACTCAGATGGGCAAGGTCCCGTGGCCTTATTCCCTGCTGGTGTCGGGGCTGTCCTTCACCCTCTTTTTCCTGCAGACCGGTCTGGACCTGCTGCGGTCCGGACAGATCGAGGCCTCCGGGGTGGCGCTTATGACCATGCTGGGGCTGTTATACGGCACCGCCGGAGTAGCCCTGTTGGCGGTGATGGTGTGGGCTTTGGCGCAGGCCGGCGAGCGCGGCATCACCATGGGCTGGGCTGTATCCGCCTTTGCCTTGGGCTATTCAGCTACGTTGGTATATGCCCTGTCAGGCTTGATTTTTTCTCTCGCCCTGGGCTGGAAGACCGCCGTGGCCTTTGGGGTGACCGGGGTCTTATGGGCCTTGCGGCCTACCTTGTTCACTATCAAGCAGATGTCCGGGGAAAGGGTTGCCTTCAGTATAGCCGTGACCACCTTGTGCGGGGCTATACTCCTGGCGGGCTGGTCCCTGCTGGGGCGGTTTGGAAGTTAGTTCCGGCATCGGCTGATCCACACGAGACGGGAGACTGGAGGCGAATTGTAATGGAAATGAGACTGGGCTATAAGGATAAGGCCGGTCCCGGCCAGGCTAAACCAACCAAGGGCTTGTGGCCGGCATACCTGTGCTTTGTCATATTTGGGGGATTGGCTCCTTTTACCAAAGCAGAGGTTAAAGTTACCACTGCTCTTTTATCAGTTGTGGCAGCCCTGGTGGTGGGTGCCTTGACCGTTAATCTGCTGGTCATGCTGCTCAGCGCCGCCAATCGTTCTTTAAATGAGAGCAGCCAGGGGTTTGCCCGGGAAGCGGTGGCCACCGGCATGCTTTTTATGATCCCCTTCACGGTATTAGCGGTTTTAGCCCGCTTTGGACTGGGCTGGGACGCGGTAATGCCCTTCGCCACCGCTGCCATGATGACGGCCGCGGCCACTGCGGGAACCGAAGTGATGAGAATGGGGGCTCAAGGCATAAAGAATGTCATGATTCCGTCGATTCTGGTTTTTGTGCTCTCCACCGGCTGGATGATGCTGGTGGGGATTCTGCCATAAGGAAAAGGGGGTGCGGAGTGTGTCGATAATGAGTTTGACCGCCAGACGCGGGCGCAGGCAAAAAGCATATCTGAGAGCGGCAGGGCTGTCCATGCTGTTGTCGCTTATGATGCTGACCGTTTTTCCCTTTGCCGCATGGGCAGGCGGAATCGGAGATGTGGTCACCCAGGTGAGCAACAGCAATTTTTCTTCGGCCGAGTTTAATTTTGGCAATGAACAAGTTACCGGATTGGGCATTAAAATGCATATGGGCGGCGGCGACTACGGTTCGGGTTTTGGAGGCATTACCGTACTGGGACCGGCTGACGCCGGGCAGATGAAGACTATGCTCGACTATGTAGACGGCGAGAGCGAACACACCAGCATCCAGACCAGAAAACTGAAAGGCTGTGAAGTGCGGGAGTACACCATGTCTGACGGGTGCGGAGTCGGAGTGGTGTTGCCCGATTATTTTCTGACGGTGGAACTGTATGAAACCGGCAACAGCGCCGCAACTGACATTCAGACGGCTACCAGGATCGC
>DHGD01000001.1 GCA_002402575.1 Syntrophomonas sp. UBA4807 | reverse complement strand
CCGTAAAAGTTGTTTTTCTGCGCCTCCGCCAGTAACGCAACAACCTCCCAGTTATGGTTCGCCCATTCAATAACCTCGCGCTTCGTCAAGTCCACTGCGTAATTCCACCTCCCCTTAAGGCGGTGGGAGGGATGCCGTTTTCTTGCTCATATTGCTTTCCTCCAAGAAAATCCTGTCGATCTGGCCAGTAGCCTTACCTTCTTTGCGTTGAACTGACCAACCCTTTTTCCATCGGCACCAGCCACACCTACTATCCTTGTGGCTTTTGTGGGCAGGCCGCACACCCAGCCAAGGTAAACTGTGCCGGCCTTTTCGGCTTCTACCAAGTCGCCCTTGCGTAAACATACGCCATTGGCGGTACCGCCAAAGCGATGCCTAACGCCTCCCTTTTGCGGGTTTTGCCGGTGCAGACTCCGCCGTACATACTGAAGTCTTCGCCAGACATAAAAAGGCGGGGCACCCTCTCCGCACTCAGTGACGCCCATTAACATAGCTACAGCATCATTGGCATGAGTCTCAGGTGTTTGCTCCCATTTCTTTTCAGTGCACTTCTCTATGCCGAATTTCATGCGCCAAACATCAGTGCTGGACACATCTACAAGTTTAAGATTGGCCAGTCTTTTGTACTCCTGATAAGTAAGAGTTTTGCCAACCTCTACAGTGGAGAAGTATTTTCCATCTCTGCTCCTGGCGTGGTTGAACCGTATATCCTCAGTAATGATGAGTTGGACGGGGTAAATTTTGCACAATTCCCGCACCACCTTCAGTCGGCACTCAACCTTACTTCTCTGGGTCGGCGATAGCCAGTATTTCTTTTTCTTCCGGTTGTTAAACCTGGGTGGTCTCCGTGGTGTGTTCCTGAATCTTCTTGCCCGGCGTAATCTTCGCCGAGCATCCATCTTTCCCGGCACGCCTTCGGGCAAAAATACCATCGCTTTCATCTCGACCTGTTTATGCGAAGACACGGCAACGCCATCGTACTTTGCACCTGGATCTATAGCCATTGCCATGGGTTGAACTTTTTCACCGACCGACCTAACCATCTGGATATAGAAAAGCCCCAACTTATTCCTTCTGGGTATTGCCAAGCCGTCTCGCATCATCATTCTGGCCTTTTTTGGGGTAGTTGGCATAAGAGGTTTACCATCCACACTCATTACCGACACCCTTGGCTGTTCTTCCGGTTTTCTTGACATAAAGGATACTCCTTTCTTCCTTATGGAAGTGATTGTCGCCTCGGCGTTGTCCGCAGGACTTAGGCTGGTCTTTGTCAGCCATGGCATTAAGCGGTTCTGCCTCACATAATCCGGACTGGCGAAACATCCGGAAGTGATTAGGTAGTCCTACGGACTTCTGCTGCTCCCGCAGCCGCCTAGTCAATTAGTTGCCTTTGCCCCCGCCAAGGCAAATCCCGCTTCTATAAGTGGGATAACTGACGGGTTCTTCCCTCCCAACTTTATAAAAGCTTACAGCCCTTTGCCGGAGACATCAAGCGCCATAAAAGTTGCGTTCCTCATGATGATGGCGTGCTTTGTCACGTCCAAATCGCCGTTGTTATAGCTGCAGTCGATGTATTTTTTAAGCAGGGTGTTGGTGTCCTTGTCGTATAGTTCAATATCAAAGACGTACCCTTTAAGAGCCTCATCGGCGTTTTCGGGGGCGATTCCCTGCTCGGCCAAGCCTTTTTGTTTGAGTGCCATAAAGCCGACTGTAACGGTATGCCTGGCTATCGTAGGCACGTACTCCTGGACATGGGCATCGCCGATGCCCGAGGCCGGGTCCAGGGCATAGTCATCGCTGCCTCGGACGTTTTGGGCCAAACCGATGATCTTGCCGTCAAACCTCACCACTACACGGTTGCCGGTATGTGTCTTGACGTTGTTCCGTCCCATGACTTAATCCCTCCTTTACGCCGCCGTGTTACTGGTGTACGGCACCAGGTGGGCGGTCAGCAGGATATAGTTAGCCGGAATGGCCGGGCTCGCCTCAAAGCTCACGCTCAGCACATCCCCATCAATGAAGGCCTGAATATTTTTGAATGCCGGATTCTCTGCATCACCTACGATAATGCCTTCGGCCGCACGCCGCTTCAAAGTGCTTTCGGTGCGGGAAATGGCCAGAGCGATAAGTTGCGGACCTGCAGTAGTGCCTGGCAGGGGCTCCAGGCTCTCGCGCACGGTACGCACCGTATGGTCCGCGGCCCACCGGGTGGAGAGTTCACGCCTAGTGTAGCGCGTATCGGCTATCCAGGTGGTGATGCTCTGTACCACCTTGAACCCGCGGCCATCCACGAATTCAACCGGGATGATACCAGCCAGCAGCAGAGTATCGCGATCCTCGGGCTTGACCAGCGGGTCCAGTCCTCTGGCTACGATATAACGGTTGGTAAGCGCCCTACCAGGTCCGCCGCTGGCGAACATACCAGCTAATTGAGCCGCCAGAAGGGGAGGGGGGAAGGTAACCAGAGAGCCGTTGCGGTCGAAATCCTTGACCCCTTGAACCACCAAGGCGGTGCGATCCGAATTCAGGCCTTGCGCCCGGGTGATCCAATCACTCATCTGTTCACCCTGTGTGGCACCCACAAATTGAACCCGTTCCTTCTTACCGGACGGCCCGCTCATGAACTGGCAGTGAGTATCGCCCATAGCATGAATAGCCGCTTCGTCGGTCACCGGGCAAATAACATACACATCCTGCTGCTTCAGGACATCAAAAGCATCCTGCCAGTTCTGGTTTATGATCGTGCCCTCGCTGCCGCCGGACAAGTAAACATAACCATCTGTATTGGCGGGAACCTTTCCTGCATTGGTGGCGCGGGTTGCGTCCACGTAGGGCTCCTCGGTGCTGTTGAACCAGTCGATTAGGGCCTGCAGGTTAGCGGTCACGGTGTAGGCCGCAGTCTTTACGTCCTGCGCCGAAACGAAATCCAACGCCGACGCCGTGGGATGCTCTGCGTTGTCGGCCAGCAGGGTAACGGTTAAAAACGATTTGGTAGCCAGGAAATCATAGAGTGCCTGCACCGTGGGATAATCAGAAAAGTTGGCCGTAAAGCTTTCGCCGGTGCCAGCCGCCAGGCTTAAACTGGTATCGTTGATGGTTATCGTAGCTGTGGTATTAGCACCAGTATATTGCAGGCTGAGGATATCCCGACCAATATTGTCTTTGCTGATTACCTGATCCGCATATGCCACGGTGGCTTTCTTTTTCCCCGTTTGAGTGCCGTTTTCGATCTTCACCTTGATCTGATTGTTCCAGCGTCCCCAATCAGAAGAATTAAGGATAATCACATCGGCACTCGTTGAGTCCTTCAGAGTGAGAGTAGCCTTGGTGGCCGGGTTAACCCGAATCGCCGTCACTGTGCCGGCGCCAGGGAAGTCAGAATCATTCGAGGGATGCATAGCCCGCTCCAGGGCATCCAGCAGCTTGCCGGAGCGCAAAACCTGCCGCGCCCGGGCCGGGTCGCTGAATTTTAGCGCCACACCTGGTTCTCCGCCTTCGGCTTGCCCGATTAACGCCAGCCCAAAGCCGCCTGCGGGATTGGGATTAACCAGCGCCGAGTCGTCTACCCGACTGGCCACGGTGGGGGCTACCAAAAAACGTCCACCGAAAAAAACCGGCATAAGTATTTCCTCCTTTCCTTTCGCGTAACATTATTCCAAAAGGTAACACCAGGTTATTATTAACCTATGGGCCTGTTCCGGAACTCCTCAAATGCTTTGGCATAATTAGCAGCAGTGTCCCGGACTCGCCCTTCCTTCTGCATCATGTAAACAAACCCGCCCATCAACTCGACGGGGGACTTAAACGTATTGGCAAACTCGGACAGGCTAATGATGGGTTCTTTCTCCACCATTGCCTCTGTCGCCGCAAGCTTCTCTTCTGTTTGTGCTTTTGCCATTGGTAATCACCTCCGCTCTTACGCGCCGTTCATGCTGGCCACGGCTTCCTGAGCTACCTCAGTATTTTGGACAACATAGACGGCCAGGTAACGGCAGTTCAATGTAACCGCCCGCAGAAAAACAAAGTCCGGAATATACTGGGGGGCGGGTTCAAAATCGCCGCCAGCCAGCACCTGTTCGTATAACCCTTGTTCCGTGAGGTAGCCTCTGTTTTCGAGCAATGCCTGCTTGGCTATCGCCTGCAGGTAGATTGTCAAATCGGCATTGCCGGCCCAGGCTGTTACCCGGTAACTACCATTGAACCAGGTGCCCTCCAGGCTTTCAACTGCAACCGGGATTCCGCTGGCATCAAGCAATAATTCCTCGTCAAGTTCGCTGCCAATAGGATTATCTATTTCTTGTTCTCCGGCTTGAGCAATAGTCAGGCAGGGCATCTGCCCGGGTTCTCGCGGCCATCCCAGAAGCACCGGGACGGGTTTTGCTGTGGCAAAAAAACGTTTCGCGTCATTAAGGTTTTCTGCTGGCAACCCGGAAAAGATTTCGTCCAACAATGCGGGATTGACCTTAATTTCGCTCAGTTTTTGCTCTATTACACCTTTAATGGCAAGTTCTGGTATGGGTATCATGGTTTATCCTCCCTATGGCACCGCGTAGAGTAGGACCTTTTCAATGGTGCCGCTGGTGTAACCGGATACATTTACCCGCACGAACTTTGCCGCCAGGGTAAGGCTCTGGAATCCTGCCGCGGT
>DHGD01000050.1 GCA_002402575.1 Syntrophomonas sp. UBA4807 | reverse complement strand
GGTATCCACCATATTGTCGACATTCATGTTCCGGCTCCATTTGAAGAGCAAGCCATCAGCGGCCCCAGCCTCAAAGTCAATAGGAGCCACCATGGTGATGAGGTTTTTTACCTTGTGCGGGTTCAGGGCGGTATATACCGCGGACAGGGTACCCCCCTGGCATACCCCGATGATGTTCAATTTGCTGGTCCTCGCTTGCCGCAATACCTGATCGGCGGCATTATTAATGTAAACCTCGATGTAATCATCCAGAGTGACATATTTATCCTCGGCAGTGGGATAACCCCAATCTATGATGTACAGGTCAAGTCCCAATTCCAGCAAATTTTTAATAACACTGCGGTCGGGCTGCAGGTCCATCACGTAGTGGCGGTTGACCAGGGCATATACTATAAGTGTCGGCGCCTTGCAGGTTTTATTAACCACTGGCCGGTAATGATAGAGCTTCATTTTATCTTCTTGATAGATCAGGTCTTTGGCGGTAGTATCAGATTTTGGGTCGCCCATATTAAGGAGCGCGTCAACCGTACTGACAAATTTCTGCTGGTAATCCAACATATCGCGCAAGTTTCTGTCTATATCAAAAACGCTAATCATTGTATCCTCCTCCATACCATCCTAGTCGCCCTTCGCTTTACAGGGTTTGGTTTTCTCCTCTCGGAGCGCGGTGATCTCTTTTTTTAAGCTGCGGATTTCCCTTTTCATGCTGTCGAGGGTTTTATAAACACTGTCCATATCGGTTTTTTTAGGATAGGGCAGAAACTCCAGTTGTTTTTCCACCACCAGGTCGAATTCCTTCTTGAAGTTGACCCCGGCCTCCAGCACCTGGGCCAGCAGCTCAGAGAACTCATCGGTAGCAAATACTTTCAAATAAGCCTCTTCATTGGATTTCCACCAGTAATCATAAAACTCTTTATAAGTCTTGGGATTATTGCCCAAGGCCAGCATTTGCTGGTATTCAGTAATAATTCTCCGCAGGGTTTCCTGATTTACTTTAATCATGGCAGCCCCAAATTGATTCATGGCAATAATGTAATTAATCAATGAGTCCAAACTGCGCAGCTGCTTATGCATCAAATCCCGGTTCAAGGAAAACTGCGGGATGTTAAGGATTTTACCAAAGCTGGCGGAGAAGTTCTCCTGCCATTGACGGTTGAAGTCGATATAAGCCTGCTGGTCCCCGCCCAGACTTTTATAAAGGAGCGCCTGCATTTCCCGGGCCGACTCGATCCAGGGTTGATACAGCTTATCAGCGCTTTCAGCGGCATGTTCGCCGATATCCAGAGATTGCTTAATAATGTTCTGAAACTTTTCAGGCCACAAGGGCAGTACATTATGGTTGAGCAGTTGCAGGTACTCCTTTCTCCATTTACGGTAAAATCCTTCCACATCGCTTTGTGGTCCGGTTATGTTTTTTTTCAGTTCTTCCCAAAACGTGTTGAGCTGCTGATAGAGGTTGGCGCTGCCCAGCATTCTGTCGATCAGCTCCATATGCCCGGGATAGGTTGGCGCTATCGTCTGCAAGCTATGGTCGAAAAACTGCCTGGACATATCCATCCACTTTTGCATCCAATCCTCAACCGATTTCATGCTGTCTGCAAGCGGGCTGGCTGCTTCTGCCTGCTCTTGTTTATGTTCCGGTTTAGGGGCGATGTTAAAACTGTTCTGGAAAATATCCAACATATTCTGTTGAAGATTAATCCATTCTCCTAAGAAATACTGCGGTGTCATAAAACTCCTCCTTCATAATATATTATTATATTTGTGTTTTCTCATAGTTATTACTACAAATTCATGCTCAGCGTTAATGTCCCATTTTATCGGTATTTGTCTGTACACATGACTGGGCTGTTGTACTAGAATAGAAACACAACATCAACTATTTTAGCGATTTCCCGGCGCAATTCAATGGTCAAATCATCTCATTGTGTGGCTTACTACGCACAAACCGGGGGAGAATTGCCCATTTCCATTATTGTTATTATTTGGTGGGGGGATTCTGTAAATGAAATCATCTGATCTGCGCATACTGCGCAGCAAGAAAATGATTAAAGAAGCTTTTCTGGAACTGATTACGGAAAAAGATTACCAAAATGTAACCATAAAAGATATTGCGGAGCGAGCCATGATCAACCGCAAAACATTTTATAATCGCTACGAAAGCGTCGATGCTTTATTCCAGGAGATATTGCACGAAAACATCAGTTCATTGCTCCAATCATCCTGCCGGGATTTTGACGGGGACATTACACCCGGCTCGTTGCCCCATAACATCCGCGCGTTTCTGGGAAATCTGAGCCTTAATAAAGAGGTTCTGCAGATCCTTTTGAATCATGTCTCCGTTTATGTGTTAGACCGGCAGATCGAAAAATGCCTGCAATCACATTTCAGGGAGAAAGCTGCGGCCGAGGGTGGTAACCAATGTCCCGGGAATAATTGCCCGCCTACGCTGCTTAGCGGTTTGACGGCCTCTTTTTATATGGTGCTTGCAAAGTGGTGGCTTACGCAGCAGGAATATTCAGAAGAGCAGGCCGCGACTATTGTGGAAGACATTATTAATAACGGGTTCCCCGGCTTATTGATAATCTGAAATCCATATTAATATGCTTGATGAAAATATTTTTAATATACTATATTCGACAAATTGTATCGCCTGTATGGGTTATTGCAATATAAAAGACGAGATTATAAGGAGCAACAAGTAGTGAGCCGTCGAAAGGTCGAAACCGCTCTTCAACAGGTCAGCCAGCCATTGCAGCAGACGGATGAGAAGGGGCGGTCACACTCTCTCCTAAATAACGAAAGTGTCGCGGTGGATGTGTCCCGGGACTCAGGTGGCAACCCGGTGGATAAGCGAAGAGCGCCTGCGGCTGATCCTGGAGGCCAGCAACGACGGCTTCTGGGATTTTGACCTGAAGAACGGCAACATCTATTACAGCCCCAGATGGGCTGAGATACTGGGATATTCTCCGCTAGAACGGCAACCCTGTATTGAAACCTGGAAAACTTTGATGCACCCTGAAGATTATCCACAAGCCCTGCAAGCCACTATCGATCACCTGGCGGGGGTAAGCCCCATTTTTGAGGCGGAATATCGCATGCTGACCAAGTCCGGGCAATGGAAATGGATGCTGGCCCGAGGCAAAGTGGTTTCCCGAGACCGTAACGGCATAGCTCTGCGAGCTGCCGGAACCTGCATAGACATTACCGCACGCAAAGAAGCTGAAAACACTCTGCGCTCTTCCGAGGATAAATTTTCCCAGGTATCTCAAAACAGCCCCATAATGATGACTTTGACGGATCTCGGCAAAGGCGTATTCATCGATGCCAACCGGGCATTTTTTGAAAGTTTAGGCTATGAGCGATACGAAATCATCGGCAAGCCTAACACTGAATTAAATCTCTACGTGGACGCTTTAATAACCGGCACAGCAATCAACCGGGGACGTCCAAACCGCCGCCGGTTTTTTGCTAGCAGGTTTGTTAAAAACAGTTTGATAAGCTCCTTAGAGAGCGCGGTGTCCCGGTTTGAGCTTATTGATGACTGCCACCAGCCTGCTTATGGTTTGAGCTTTGCCGGTCAGCGCATTGTTTATGCTGGTGTTGAGATAGTCCCAAAAAGCAGCGGTCAGATTGCTTTCATTCAGGGCCAGAATCACCTTTGGTGCGGTGGTCTTAGCCACCATAACCCCGACCTCTT
>DHGD01000013.1 GCA_002402575.1 Syntrophomonas sp. UBA4807 | reverse complement strand
TCAAGGCCTGCAGTACCGCAGTCAGTTCCATGCGCTGATTGGTGGTTTCCAATTCCCCGCCTGACAGTTCCTTAACCCGGTCGCCGTGCATCAAAATCGCGCCCCAGCCTCCCGGGCCGGGATTTCCAGAACAAGCCCCATCGGTATAAATAGTGACCGTTTTCTTCATGGTTGCGGGCTTTCATCATGGCGGGGATTGGGAGCCACTTGTTCAACGGCTTTAGCCAGGGCAACCAAAACCGCGATATAAGTGTTTTGATCGAGGTTGTCGGCCCGAGCCATAACTTGACCCTTGTTACTGGTAACATAGCGCGGTTTGAGATTGTTGAGAGCTACGGCCGCTATGTCAGCGCGGCATTTGGGACAGGTACAGATACCTTGATTCTCGTTAAGGACTTTTGCCATTAAGTCCCACACCGCAGTTTCTACCATATTAATAACCTGGGATTCCATCGGTCCGCTCACCCCTTTTCCGGACATACCGCCTGCCGGGTTGCGCTAAACTAATCACCAGCGGCAAAACTGCGATGCCTAAGCCTCCTGTATCTTCCTGGTGGTTTCATCGGACTGCTTGACGTATGACTTAACGTCTTTATCAAGAATAGCCTCATTATCCTTTTGTCTTTCCTTGTTGATACTACGGGCCCGGTCTTTTATTGCGCTGTAGTCGGTTTTATAAAAACCGGGGCCTTTGAAGGCTATTCCGATATCACGGCTTACAAGTTTCTCCACCTCGCGGTTGCAGGTGGGACATACCTTCAAGGGTTCATCAGAAGCCTTCTGCAGTTTTTCAAATACCCCGCAGCTTGAGCAGCGATATTCATATAACGGCACAGTTTCGACCTTCTCTCTGGATAATTTTATACCGGTATTTTAATAAATACCAACCATGACATAACGCCGTTCCAAACCCCGTGGGCTGTGATCGGTACCAATATGCTGCCTGTCTTCTCATATAGATAGCACAGTATGGACCCCCCGACAGCAAGGGGCAAAGCCCGCCATAAATCCCAGTGGGCCAGCCCAAATATCGCCCCGGCCAGAACAATCCCCCAGGTTTTCCCCAGTACGCCCCGTAAATATGGATAGATCATAGCCCGGTAAAACATTTCTTCAGAAACCGGAGCCAGAACCGCACCCATTAAAAATAATAACACAAACGTCCATCCATTGTCCGCACTACGCAACATGGTCTCAAACAGCTGTGGTGCAATATTGGGATGCAGCTTGCTCAGCGGCCAGCTTAAGACCAGCATCAAAAGCAACAGTCCCAAACCGGCCCCGCCGCCGTAAACGAGCAAATCCCGGGCTGATGCCTTAGTTACCCCCAGATCTTTCCAGGAGGCCTGTTTGGATACTAAAGTAAAGATTATGACCAAGGCTATGGTAATCATAAACTGCACTCCCGCCACCAGGGTGAATTGCAGCAACGGCCTGCCTTGCACCCACAATGAGCGCATACTGTAGTATCCTACCAAATTGGTGACTATAAATATTCCCAGATATACCAGTACGATCTCGATCAGACCCCATCTGGCGCGTATATTGCCTTCCTCCAGATCCATCACCCCTGATCTCCTGCAGTTATATCCCCGGCGCCGGTCTTCAAACCCCCGCAAATATAATTTATGAACTGCTGCGCGGTTCTTCCTGACGGGCCGTGTTTGACACGTTCCCACTGCAAGGCTTCTTTTCTCAAAATAAGCGGATCGATGTCCAGTTCCGCCTGCTGCGCCAGTCCCTGTACTATGGCCAAATATTCTTCGCGATTGGGGGGGGAAAAGGTCAGAGTAATGCCGAACCGGTCCGCCAGCGAGATTTTTTCCTGCTGGGTATCATAGACATGGATCTCCTCATCAAGACAAGAGCGGTCCTTAAAATACTCTTTTACCAGATGGCGGCGGTTGGAAGTGGCGTATACCAGTATATTACCGCTCTGACTGCTGAGGCTTCCCTCCAGGATGGCCTTCAGACCTTTATACTCAGTCTCGTTGTCTTCAAATGACAGGTCGTCTATAAAGAGTATAAAGCGGAGCCGGTAATTACAGAGAATCTCCGCCAGTTGATGCAAGCTCTTGAGACTGTCGCGCTGCACTTCCACCAAACGCAGCGGCTGATCATGATAGCGCTGCAACAGGGCTTTGATCATGGTTGATTTTCCAGTCCCGCTGCTGCCATAGAGCAGGATATGGTTGGCGGGCAGACCTGCCAGAAACTGCTCCGTATTGCGGCACAGCACGCCTTTTTGATAATCATAACCCACCAGATCCTGAAGCCTAGGCTGATGCGGATGGCTTATGCCTTGCAACCCGGACTGGGCATCCCACCTCAAAGCCCTGAAGCGGGCGGTCAGGCCGCGCGAGTTGGCCCGGTAATGGGTTATTAATTTATCTATTTGTCCGGGCCAATCCACTGCCTTCTGAAGAGGGTTGTCAAACCCGTTCAGCCCATGGCATACCAATTCTTTTAACTCCAGGCGATGCTCCGCTGGCGGGGCTAATTCAGCGAAATCGGCAGCGGCTACCTTCTGCAGCAGTTCCAGGTCGCGGGCGGCCAACTCTCTGAGACTGTTTTCCACCACTCCGCCGGCTTCGGCGGTCTGGCTGAAAATATTATCATCCTCCAATATCAGCTTCTGCAGGTGACAGGCCAGGCATTTCCTGGTCTTAAGCAAGACATGACAGAAATGATGATACCTGGAGGTGCTCTCCACATAATCGCACTCCTGGCTATTCAACCAGGAATCAAGAGCGGTCAGCACAGGATCTTGAAGTATATTGCGATATATAACCAGGCTGGCTAAATACAGCCGATATTGAGTATGCACTAGCT
>DHGD01000089.1:1326-2877 GCA_002402575.1 Syntrophomonas sp. UBA4807 | reverse complement strand
TGTTGAGGCCTTCTGGTTTTGAGGAATTTTACAACATGCTTGATGACTTTTTTAATGATGCCCGCATTAGTCCAAGAAGCCTGGCGGCAGATACTTTCAAGATCGATGTTCAAGACACTGAAAATGAGTACATTATTGATGCTGAATTGCCGGGCGCCAGCAAAGATGAAGTCAGTGTGGAGTTTAATGAAGGCCGGCTCACCATCTCTCTCAATCGGGAAGAAAATGTGGATGAAGAAAAGAAAAATTACATTCATAAAGAAAGGCGTTTCCGGACCATGCAACGCAGTATTTATCTTGCCGATGTTCAGCCCGATGGCATCAAGGCCAGGCTGGAAGACGGGGTGTTGCATATTAATGTGCCAAAATTAATCAAGAAAGACGACAGTCTTAAAATTGATGTGCAATAATAACTTGATGTGCAATAAAAACACCTCCTCCCCAAACTCACTGAAAGCACCAGGGCAGCCCCCCCTGGTGCTTTGAGCCGGTTTTCTTCCCGTTCACGGGCTAAGCTGGGAATATTTTCATGAACAGTTGTTTTTCCACATTATACCCGCTTCATTACCAGGAACTGTCCCGCGGGCAATCACAGGCGATAAACATAATCCCGTATTATACTGGCTTTGAGAACCTTACGGCAGGTTTTAATGGGAAGACAGCATCTCTTAGCAGGGGCAGTTATTTGTCAGCATATCCCATCACCCCGCATCTGGCTTTTAGACAACAAATTGTATAAAACCCCGGAGGACTTGTTATTCCAGGCAGTCTTGTCCAATTCAGAGAGTGTATAGGCGGTTTGTGGATTAATGCCTCTATTCTATAGACTATAACAAAACTGCCAATGTATCTGCCTATCTCCTTTATCCGGTCGGGGCAGGTCTGAAAGGAGTCCTTCATGCCATTTAAAAAACATTTCAGCATTGTATTGATTATGGTCCACATATTTTTCGCTTTTTCTATGCTGGCTGCCGACAGCGCTGCCGCCGCCAATCTCTCCTGGGGCTCGCAGGGAAGCGAAGTGACCCAGTTGCAGGCCGCCCTAAACAGTAAGGGCTTTTGGTGCGGGGCCGCCGATGGCATATTCGGTCCTAATACATATCAGGCAGTAGTAAATTTTCAGCAGAGCGTTTTTCTTGCCCCTGACGGCATTGTGGGCCCCAATACCTGGGGCGCTTTGTATGCCGATGCTTCGGTATCGCGGGGCGTAAAAACCGATCTGTCCCGGTATCCCAAACTGAGTAAATATAATGGCCGCTTTGGACAGTTCCGCTATCGCGACCTGGATAACGGGAGGATCGAGGTCGATCCGGTATGGGTAGCCAACAACATCGTCACCATCAAGCTGCCCGGCTTGAACCGCAATGTGCAGGTGCATAAGCTGGCTGCAGCTCAGTTCATCAAAGCCTTCGATTTTATCAAGAACGGCACCGCCACGGTTAACGGACGCGTGGTGCCGTTGCTCAGCCTGATCCAGACCATGGACGGAACCTATGTTGCCAGGCACGTGAACTGGAATCCGGTTAAAGGGCTGAGCAATCATTCCTGGGG
>DHGD01000089.1:0-1291 GCA_002402575.1 Syntrophomonas sp. UBA4807 | reverse complement strand
TTCAAACCGGCCGGTTTCAGCTGGGGAAACAGCTATGCAGATGCCATGCATTACGAATTGTTGTATTAGGTTCGCGGCAAATAAGTCTTATGAAGTCCTAAAGCCCCCACTACATAGAACAACGCCCGCTTGCCCGGGCGTTAGTTATTGGCCGAAGAGTTGACTAATCAATCACCGTTACCATTTCCTCCAGGGGTTTTCTGTTTACAGGGGCGGCTGTCTGGGCGGGATAGCCCAATATCACCATGCTCACAACATCCAATTCTTCAGGCACACCCAGCAGTTGTTTGATCATTTCCGTTTCATAAAGGCTGAACCACAGGGAACCCAGCCCCAGGGCATGGGCGGCCAGGTGCATGTTCTGTATGGCGGCGCAAGAGGAAAAGGCATAACCGGTGCCACGACCGGGTAGGAATTGATCGGCCCCGGTTTTCTTAGGGTCGGCAGTGACAACTATTATTACCGGGGCTTGAGTAATAAAGTCAATGTTGAACTTGCTGACCCATTTCCAGCCGCTGCGCTCGAAAATCTTGCCCAAGGTTTCCTGGCAGCTGGCTTGGAGCTTTTCTTTGAGTTCCGCATTTTTCACAACCATAAACTTCCAGGGCTGCAGGTTCATCACTGAAGGTGCCCATTGCCCGGCCTCCAGTATGGCCTGAAGCTTTTCCTCCTCCACCGGCTGGCTGAGGAAGCTGCGATAGGAGCGCCTCTCTTTAATGGCCGTAAAAATATCCACTATTACTCCTCCTCATTATTGATTTATACCTATGTAAATAATATACAATTATTGGTCAGGTATGAGAAGATGACTGTCATTTATTGGTTGGAGGCGAACAGATAGAACTGCTTTGAGCCAAGAGCGCGGCACGATCCCAGGGCCGCATAGCCGGTTGCCAGGGATATTGAATTTCTTCCCAATTTGGAGTATAAATTATGTTGAAACCGAGGACTATTAAGTCCTCCATTATGCAAAAGTCGAGGTGAACCAAATGGAGAAGACGCAATTTAAAACCGAATCCAAACGGCTGCTGGAATTGATGATCAATTCGGTTTATACCAACCGGGAGATTTTTTTGCGGGAGCTGATCTCCAATGCCAGCGATGCCATCGACAAGCTGTATTTCCGATCCCTGACCGACCAGAACGTGGGAATGCAGCGTGAGGATTTTGCCATCCGGATCGATGTCGACAAGGCTTCCCGCACCCTCACCATATCTGACAATGGCATCGGCATGGATGCGCAGGAATTGGAGAGCAACCTGGGGACCATAGCCAACAGCGGCTCGCTGGC
>DHGD01000111.1:3752-10140 GCA_002402575.1 Syntrophomonas sp. UBA4807 | reverse complement strand
CCCTTTACGTTGGCCTTTTGCCTGAATGTTAATGGAGGTTGCCCGAATAGCTGCTCTTGTCGAAAACTAAAACAGCGGTATGCTAATTTTTACATTATTTTTACGCGATATATACTGTATAAGATGAACTGCGGAGAGGAGTATGGGAATGAATTTGGCCGACCGTATCGAACTGCTGCGCCGGGAATTAAACCGGCTGGGAACGAAAAAAGGCTTGCAGGATTTCCAGGTAATCGAAATCAGTAAAAAACTCGACCAATTGATATCGGAATATCATCAAGTCAGATCGGAATGCAAACGGGCAGTCAGTTAGACACATTTAAGGCAATTACCGCAGAACTTGAACAAACCCTGGTTTACAGAGCAATACCATAATCATATCCAAACATGACCAACTATAAGCCCTCTTTTGATTCATCAATATATCTTTTCGAGCCTGAAGGCTCTTTTTTTATTAGGCATAGGGCAACCTTGATTTAAGCTACCTTGGTCGCATTTATTTAATGCAGCCTTTAATACATTTTTGATTTTAATAGAGGATTGTTGAAAAATTGGTCTAATTTGTAATATTATAAGCTGATCGAGATATGTAATCCTGCCCAAACAGAGAAACGGAGCGGATTCGATCAAAATTGTGGAGTAGCAACTTGGATATCATAACAAGGATAGAACATCTTCGCCGGCAGCTTACCAATCTGGGGGAAAAGAAGGGGCTACAGGACCCTGAGGTAATCAAACTAAGCAGGAAGCTGGATGAGTTGATCGTCTTATATTACCGCGCCCAGGCCAAGCATAAAGTGCCGTGACCATAACCCGAACGCAGTCCTGTAACAGGCGGTGACGCAGTATACAGAACCGTTCGGCCATATTATCGTGACGCATATAAACAGCCGTCAAAGCAGGGGGTTGAGCTTGTCAAACAACCGCCCCACGCTTGGATATGCCCGAAAAAAAGCAGGGATACGTCCGCGCGTTGGGATTTGCGGAGGGCGTTGTCGCGTCGCCAGGCCCGCCCCCGCGTCTTGTTTTCCGGCGAGATGTCCTGGCGGCAATTACTGACACCGCTGCGCTTGCCAGGATTGTAACCGAGGTTCCCTGCGGCTAATCAGTCATCACTTTTTCACAGCCAGGTCCATTAATAACGCTTCTTCCGCCGGTCTGGGGTATTATTTCTATTTGGGTGCCGATGCGTTCTTTAAGCGCGGGAACGTGTGAAATGACCCCTATGATCTTTCCATCCTGGTTTAAACCGGCCAGGGTCTCCAGGGCAGTGTCCAAAGCATATTCATCCAGGCTGCCAAAGCCTTCATCCAGGAAAAAGGAATCAATCCTGACATTGTGGCTGGCCATGCGGGATAGGCCTAAAGCCAGGGCCAGGCTGACAATAAAGCATTCCCCGCCGGATAAGTTCTTGGTCGACCTGATTTCACCAGCCTGGTAATTATCTATAACATTCAACTCTAAAAGCTCGTTGTTGTCAGTTGCCAAGAGGTAGCGATCGGTCATTTTGCTCAACTGCTGATTGGCATAAGAAACCATGGTCTGTAAGGTCAGCCCTTGGGCAAAGTTGCGGTATCTCTTGCCATCAGCCGACCCTATCAGGCTGTGCAGATTGGTCCAGCGCGCCAGTTCCTGGGCCTGTAAATCAATATTTTTCTTTAATTCCATTTGGCCCTGACGGGCTTGTTCATCTTCATCCAGGCGCTGCTTGATGGCGCCGATTTCTTGCTGTATGGTGCCGATAGCGTTATCCAGCTCAGACAAATCCTTTTCCAATGCACTTTGGGGCTGATCGGTAACACTGCGCTCCCGCTCAGTATTAAGAGCTTCGGTTTTATTCTGTATAAGCGCCGATGTTTCCAGCTGTTCTTTTCTCAGGCTTTCCGCCTTATTATGCAACTCCACATGCTCAGCCTCATCCAGGCGCGAATCCCGATAATCAGCTTCGTCTGCGAATCCCAAGCGAGTCAGACGGGCCCGGAAAACCTGTTCCAGAGGGGCTAAATCCTGCGCTCTAACCTGGGTTGATGTAGTTGCCGCTGCTATTCTCTCCTGGAGGGTTTTCAGTTCCTGTTCAGCATTGCGGAGGCTGTCATTTGCCCCCTCCAGCTTGGCTTCTGCATCTTGTACGTTACCCGCTAGTCGATTTTCTTCATCATCTGGGTTTTTGTCAGCATAGAGACTGTGGCGCTGGAGCTTTAATCCGCCTAAATCATCCTGCTCAGTCTCAAGAGTACGCCGCCTGGTCTGTAATTGATCACTCAATTTCTGGTGGAGGGTTTGTGTTTTGGCCAGTTCAATTACCTGGGCGTTTTTCAAATTCCCCTGGGTCTCTTTCTCAGCCAGTTTGATTTGCCATTTATTGCGGCGCTGGGTGAGATTTTCAAACACAATATTTAAATTATTCACCGAAAGGTCGTCTACACCGTACTGCTTGACAAGAATGCTAGCCTGTTTGCGGGCTTGATTATTTTGCTTTTGTAAGGTTTCACATTGCTCATTAGTCAAGCCATACTGTTTTTGGGCCAATTCCAAATCATGTCGGCAATCACTTAGTTTCTTTTCAGCATCAACCAGGGATTTCTTGATTTGCTCCAGGGCTTTTGACGACTTCTGTTCTTCTTGGCGTTTTTGCTCGACTGCAGCAATCAACTGGCAACACTTGGCTGCCTGAGTCGCAACCCTTTCTATTTCTCGGGATATGGCCTCCGGTAGCTTGTCATCCGTCACCGCAATATTCAGCGCTTTGATTAAATCAGAGCTTATGCTGCCCTCCCTGGCCAGGGTCAGTTTTAGCGCCGCTTCCTTATCATATAACTGCTCTAGATCTTTGGCGATTTCAGCCTGGCTTATTTTCAAATTCGATAACTTATCGGATAAGTTGTTTAGCTCACTTCTGGCGTTTTTCAGCGCCGACTCGGTTTCATTGGGCAGGGGTATATTACCCTCTGCATAGGGGTGATGGATCGAGCCGCACAACGGGCAGGGCTGACCGTCTTGTAAAACAGCGCGCTGCTCTTCCAGGCTTTGAATGCGTTTTAATAGGTCCAGCTGTGTTTCCAGGAGATGGACTTCATTTTCAAGCTGCCGTTGCTGGCTTGCCGCTGACTGAACATCTTGAATCAAACCCGCTTGAACAGCCGTGAGCCGGTCTCGCTTGTCGGCAGCTTCTTGCAGCGAATCGCTGGTCGCGGTTATGTTGTTCTGACTCTCTTCAAGCTTCTCCAAATTATTTTTCCGTTCTCTAAGAGCATCCAATTCATGCCGCCAATCATCCAGTAGACGGCCTTCCAGCAATTTTTCAATAGCTTCGCCCAGCGACTCATGCTTATCAGTCAAATGCCGGGTTTCAAGATCAATCTCTTCATACTTTGAATTGAGACCGACGAGCGCCGATTCGGCTTTTTCGATGTTCCTGTAATCCTTGCTCCGTCTATCTTGAGCCGCGCGGTATTGGGTGTCCGTATCTCTAACGGCATCAAAAATCTGCTTAACTGCCGCCAGATCTTCAATTAACCGGGCATCGACCGCATTGTTATCCAGGTATTGTTGAATCTCATCAAGGCCTAAGTGGTACTTTTCCAGTAGTATTTTAATATCTACAATGCTGCTTTGAGTCTCATTGAGTGCCTTTTCTGAGTCAGAAATCTCTCGAAGCAGATTATCAACCTGCTGGGTTTTATGGTCTATTTTGATATCCAGTTCGCGGACCGATTTGATGACCAGCATTTCCTGCTGCTGTTGAAGTTGTGCTTCTAAGAGTAGGTCTTTAACCGTATTGCGAAAACTGGCGGCATCTTCCCAGGCCTTTTCGGCTGCGGGCAGCCTTTCCTGATTGATGTCAAGCTCAGCGAGTTCTCTATTTTGTTCATCTCGCTTACCGGCTATTTTTGCATAATCCCCTTCAAGTTCCCTGGCCCGACGAGCTTTATCCAATTTCTCCAACTCTGGTTTGAACATCTCCGCCCGCTGTTCAAGTTCAGTATGCCTGGCCTGCAATTTCGTAAGTTCTTGTTCTTGCCGGGCAATGCCCGCAAGCCATAAGATAGCTTGTCTGGTCTTATCTCTCTGTTCAGTGAACTGAGGCTCCAGTGCCAGCTTCTTTTCAAGATCGGCCTGTAATTCCCGCCGGGCCTCATCGGCCAACAGTTTTATTCCGGCAGCCTTCTCTTTAAGCTTTTCCAGTTCTCTGGCCTCTTCCGCTCTCCGTTCATGCACCTTCATGGAAATCTGGCTGTAGATTTCAGTGCCAGTGATTTGCTCTAAAATAGGTGCCCGTTCATTGGAAGGGGCTTGGAGAAAGGCCGCAAATCCGCCCTGAGCCAACAGCATGGAGCGGGTAAAGCGTTCATAATCCATACCGGTAATAGACTCAATTTGCCCTACTATCTCACTTGGCCTGGATTCGATTATTTCGCGGCTATCCGCATAGGAAAGCTCATGTTTGTACTGTTGCAGCACGCCCTCCGCCTTATTGCGGGCCCTATGCTGACTCCACTGGCAGCGATAACGACCGCTCTGAGTTTCAAAGCACACTTCGGCAAAGCAATCCCCGGTGAGCCGGGACATTATCTCGTTGGTACTCTTGGTTACCTTGTTAAGGCGGGGGGTGCGCCCGTATAAGGCCAGGCAAATGGCGTCTAAAATGGTGGTCTTGCCAGCTCCGGTAGGTCCAGTGATGGCGAAAATGCCATCAGCGGTATAGGCCGGATGTGTAAAATCAATACTCCAACTACCTACCAGAGAGTTCAGGTTTTTGAAGCGAACATTTATTATCCTCATCTTCAGCTCTCCGTTTCCGCAGCCACCCTGTTATCCTCAGTATTGACCAGCAAGACCGCCTCACGGTAGGTGTTAATCAGTTCCTCTTGCTGCTCTGGCGGTACTTGGCAGGAATCCAGGCATCTTTTGAAAACCTCGTCAATGCTTAAATCGGCCAGGGTTACACCGTCAAGCGGGCTGACAACTGTGCGCTCAGCTAAGCGCTCATTCTTGATGCGCAAAATCTCCAGTTTGGTGTGGGCGGTAAGCTCATCCAAACGGTCGCGCAGGTCTCCTTTGAGCTGTTTTCCGGTATAGACAATATCAATGAGAATAGTGGTGTCCCGGCTCTGCAATTCTTCCAGGCGGGAAGCAATATGTTCCCAATCGCCTTTTATAGTCGCCAATTCCTGAAATCCAGGCACGGGAATGTCCGTAACAAACGGCTTTCTGTTGTCAAATACCACCTGACACAGAGTTTTTTCCTGCCCGGCCTCCCCAAAGCCCATGGGGATAGGAGAGCCGGAATACCTTAAATGGTCGCACCCTGCAACTCTCTGGGGTACATGCAAATGGCCCAGGGCTAAATAATCGATGCTAGGCGGGAAAACATCCCGTTCAACATGGGCTAGTGAGCCCACATATAAGTCGCGCACCCCGTCCGAGTCAACGGTCTGCCCGCCAGCAGTAAACAAATGCCCCATAGCTATGATCGGCACGTCTGTATCTAGCTCATGGCGAATTCGTTCGGCCTCCTCGCAAACACTCTTGTAATGAGTCCTAATCCCATCGATCAGCTTGCGTCCTTTGTCCTCATAGCTTTCTCCGGCCTCGGCGCGGCGCACATCCCGGTCTCTAAGATATGGAACCGCACAGATTATCAGTTCCGGATCTCCTTGCTTGTCCGATAGGACGATAACCTCATCAGCTATCGCGTCTGATATGCAGCCTACCACATGAACATTGAGATGACGCAACACTTCTCGGGGTGCATTCAAAAAAGATGGAGAATCATGATTGCCCCCACATACAACAACATGACGGCAAGGCGAATCCGCCACCCGGCACAGAAACCGGTAATACAGCTCCTGAGCCCGATTGCTGGGAGCGATATTGTCAAATACATCCCCAGATATGAGGAGAGTATCGATTGCTTCAATTGTTATGTAATCGGCCAGCCAGTTAAGAAAGGCTTCAAACTCCTCATAACGCTTGCGCCCATACAAGGAACGCCCAATATGCCAATCCGAGGTGTGGATAATTTTCATGCGGTCACCTGCTTTGTGATCTATTTTTCAACATCCTTCGTGATTTGCCAAATTATTTCCTTTTTCTTCGTCCCGGCTTTTTTTCGGTACCTCTGTTATTCTTACAGGCGACCAGATGTTGCAAAGTCATATACCACACGTTACAATATGAATAGGAGCCAGCAGGGAGTGTTAGCCCGGTTGCGTCTCCTGGTACGAATAATCTTCATTGCGGGGCTGTTGCTCTACATTATGTAGACGTTACAGCCCTAATGCTTTATGAGGGCTAGAATAGAAACAATTACCGCTAACAGCAATAACAATTCCGTATTCGTCAGAACGACCACCCCCTTGTTACCAGGATGGTAACCGGGGTTCCC
>DHGD01000111.1:0-3738 GCA_002402575.1 Syntrophomonas sp. UBA4807 | reverse complement strand
GTTCTATTGCTATAAGTATAATCCCGCTACCATCATCTGGCAATACCGCAGTGATTCTCTATCAAAAATCAATCACCCCAGATAGGGTACTCCCCGACGTTTCTCGTCTAGCAGTGAATCACCAATCCAATTCATGCACTTATCCGTTGTATCAATGACTAGAGGAATCCACCTTTGGTTTGAAGAATGGTATCTTTAGTATTGGAGGCTTGTTCTTGTGATTGAAAAGAGATTCGACATTCCCTTCCTGGCCAATCTGGCCTTGCGGGAGAAGCAGATACAACAGAATTATCGCCCCGTCATTGCTGTTCATAAATGGTTTGCACGCCGCCCGGGGACACTGTTCCGGGGTCTTTTGTTATCAGAGTTTGGATCCGGAGACCTGCAGGAATCATTTTATCAGCCCAGCTCGCTGAACGGCATTACAGTAGCCGACCCCTTTATGGGGGGAGGAACGCCGATAATTGAGGCCAACCGCTTGGGTTGTGATGTCATTGGATGTGACATCAATCCGATGTCCTATTGGATCGTGGAAAGAGAACTGGCATCTCTGGATTTGGATGAATACCAATCTATCTCTGATAGTTTCTTAACCGGATTGAAAAAACAACTTGAATCCTTTTACCTAACGACTTGTGCTACTTGCGGCAATGAAGTGCCGGTTAAATATTTCTTATGGGTAAAAACTCAGCAATGCCAGGTTTGCGGGGACGAGTTTGATTTATTTCCAGGCTATCTGCTCGCAACCAATAACCGCCACCCCTCTTACGTGATTATTTGCAGTAGCTGCGGCCAATTAAATGAAGTTGGCGACCACCTCAATCCAGGGGCTTGTTGCCAATGTCATACACCGTTAAGGGTTCAAGGACCGGCCAAAGGCAACAAATGTGCCTGCTCCCATTGCGGATCAAATAATCAATATCCCCAACCAACTCAAGGACCGCCACAGCACCGAATGGCAGCCATCGAGTATTATTGCCCCCATTGCAAGCCCAATCATCAAGGTCGTTTCTTCAAGAAGCCTGATGAAGCCGACCAGCTGCGATATGAACAAGCGGCAGCGATGCTTTCAATAAGCAAAAAGTCATATATACCAGACGATATAATTCCACCTGGTGATGAAACCACCCGACTCCATCGCTGGGGGTATAACCAATATAGTGAACTATTTAACCATCGCCAGCAATTGGGATTGGTGTTGAGCTGCGATGTGATAGCCGCATTGCCGGATGGCGAAGTCAAGAACGCCCTGGCTACTAATCTGTCTGACCTTTTGCGCTACCAGAATATGCTGTGCCGCTATGATACTCGGGCGCTCAAATCGTTGGACATCTTTTCTATCCATGGGTTTCCGGTCGGGCTCATGCAGTGCGAGTCAAATTTGTTGGGCATTGTAGATGAAAAAAGGGGCGTCAACGTAGGCAGCGGCGGCTGGACCAACATCATCGACAAATACCGCCGCGCCAAGGATTATTGCCAGCACCCCTTTGAAATACACCATGTTAATGGAAAGAAGATTCAAGTTCCTATCCCTGGGGAATGGATCGGGACTGGTAAAGATAATCACGATCAACAGCAGGATAGAACCATTCAGCTGCATTGCGGCAGTTCAACTGACTTGTCCCTGCCTCCCAACTCATTGGATGCGGTATTTACTGATCCCCCCTACTTCGGCAATGTGCAGTACGCTGAATTGATGGATTTCTGCTATGTTTGGCTACGTCGACTGATGGGTAGTAGTGTACCGGGATTTGAGCGTCAAACTACCAGGGATATTGATGAGTTGACCGGCAACACCACCATGGACCGCGGCGTCGCGCATTTTCTGTGTGGCATATCCAAGGTGTTGTGCAACATGGCCCAGGCCTTAAAGCCAGGTTCACCGTTGGTTTTCACCTACCATCACAATGATATAGGGGCATATTATCCTATAGCAGCAGCCATATTGGACGCAGGTCTGATATGCACCGCTTCAATACCCTGCCCTGGTGAAATGGGGGGCTCGATTCACATCAATGGCACCGGATCATCAATCACCGATACGGTGTTCGTTTGTCGCTCCACCGGGGTTGTGTCACGGAGAACTATTGTCGATACTGCGGAAGCCATCGCTGAGCTGGTTCTTCAAGATCTAAAGAGCCTTAAAACGGGCGGGATTAAATACTCTCAAGGTGACATCCGCTGTATCGCTTTCGGGCACTTGATTCGTTTATCGGTATGGTTTTTGCGGGCTGACTGGAATGTGAATTGGGATGCAATGACCAAGATAGAACGAATTGCAGCACAAGCCAGAAGGTTGGGCGAATGGGCGGATATCAAAGATTATGTTTTAAATGTGACAGCAGTCCCAGAGAGACAGAGCTGGATAGCACTGGAGCCTGAAATGAGCTATGAAGGAGAAGATTATGAAATTGCCTTTTGAAGCCAGTCTTGAAGAATTAGTAGGTAACATGGACCAGTTCGTAACGACGGTGTTTTCATCACTGGAATCCGACTTTATGACCATGCCTCGCGGAAATGGCTTCATAGAGTTCTCTGCATTCGAAAAAGGCTATGAAGTGCTCAAAATGGCCACCAAGGGATTTACCGATTTAAGATCTGTGGTTGTTGCAAAAGCAGTTGCCGATTGCCCGTTAGTTTTATCGTTATTAGGAGTATATTAGGGCTAACCCCTCCAGAATGGGCCTATGTGACTACTCAAAGAACAGGGATTGAGGTCAGCCAGAGTTTTGCCCGAACCCTGGATAGAAATATTCGCTTGAATCCCACCAAGCCTCTATCAAGCAGCAATACCACACTGCTGCGCATTAACGCCATGATTGAATCAGCCTGTCAGCTGATCAACTCTTCTTTACCCGCAACTGATGATACTAAACTGCACCGACTAGACAAAGCCGACACCCGATTGGGTCTGCTCAGTTTACAGAACCTGGCCGTTCTTGGGGTGCCTTATTCGATGCTATTATACGAACGGTTTTTAGGGCGTCCCTTCGCGGGTCTTCGCGATTCGGTTTCCGATTTGGTGGGTGATAGTCTGGAAGCGGCTATAGAAGAAACATTGACAAACACGGGTATAAGTTTTAGGAAGACTAAACGGGCTGAAAAGATAGCCGGTTTAGATCAAACTCCTGATTTTATTATTCCCAGCGAGTTTAAACCACAAATTGTGATTGAAGCCAAAATAACTGAAGATGATGGAATAGCGCGTGATAAGGTCACCAGGATACAACACCTAAGCGAGTTGAGTAATTCGTACATCAAACGAGGCGAATCGGGGTTTGATGTGATTGCTTGTATTGGGGGCAGGGGGTTCGGAGTACGCCGAGAAGATATGAAGAAAATGCTGCTGGCAACCCACGGTAAGGTATTCACCCTTCAGACCCTGAACCGGATGGTGGAATGCACTAGACTAAGTGAGTTTGGGACTAAATTATAAATTAAAGATAAAGCCAAGGCTTTGTCAAGGCCACTAAAGGCCAAATCTTGCAAAGTAATATTCCACACGTTACAATATGAATAGGAGCCAGCAGGGAGTGTTAGCCCGGTTGCGTCTCCTGGTACGAATAATCTTCATTGCGGGGCTGTTGCTCTACATTATGTAGAGATGCAGCCCTACTGCTTTATGAGGGCTAGAATACCGCAGTCACCATATCACCTCCATGGCTTTGATGAGGTCATTATATACCACACAACTATACATGGCAAAAATTGCTATACTCTAACTCTCTTCACCTTCTC
>DHGD01000114.1 GCA_002402575.1 Syntrophomonas sp. UBA4807 | reverse complement strand
CAACTCCCTTTAGGCGGCTTTCTTTTTATATACAATTTGAACCATAGGTAATTTCAGAATATTCCGGATCAGATTAAACCATCAGTCCGGACAGTGGGAGCCATACGTCCTTAAAAATAAGAGCCGGCAAACCGACTGTTCCTCTGCTTGGACGGTGATTTTACGATGTACGTTTTATCCGCCTAAATTACAATCCCCGTCTTAAATCCGCAAACACCTCAGTAGCAGGCCTAGAAACGTGCCTGGCCTCTCCTCTTTTTTTCATTTTACTGGCTAAATTTCCATTATAATGGGGAGGATCATCGGCCTGCGACCGGTTTTTTCATATAAATGGCGGCTCAGTTTTTCCCTTACCTGAGCCTTGATCATGGACCACTCTGTCAGCCCTTTTTTCATGCATATGTCCAGGGCTTCCTTCACCTTTTCGCGGGCGTCTTCCATTAACTGTTCGGATTCGCGCACATAAACGAAACCGCGGCTGACCAGATCAGGTCCGGCTACTATCTCCAATACTTCTTTGTCAATAGTCACCACCACGATAATGATGCCGTCCTGGGCCAGTTGTCTGCGGTCGCGCAACACTATATTGCCCACATCCCCGACCCCCAGGCCGTCAACCAATATCTTGCCGGAAGTCACCTTGCCGACCACGGCGGCTTTTTCCTTATCGACCTCGAGGATCTGGCCATTTTCCATCACAAAAATAGCAGAGCGGGTCATGCCCAGGCTTTCCGCCAGTTTGGCATGGGTCATGAGGTGGCGGTACTCCCCGTGTACCGGCATGAAATAGCGCGGTTTGATCAGATTCAACAGCATTTTCAATTCTTCCTGTGAGGCATGGCCGGAAACGTGCACCCCCATACTTTTCTCGTATATGACCTCCGCACCCTGACGATAGAGCAGGTCTACGGTACGAGCCACCAGTTTTTCATTGCCGGGGATGGGAGTAGCGGAAATGATCACCGTATCGCCGGGCTCGATTACCACCCAGCGGTGATCGGCGGTAGCCATCCGGGTCAAGGCGGACATGGGCTCACCCTGCGAACCGGTAGTCACGATGACCATTTGCTCAGGCGGGTACTGATTGATATCTTCAATATCCACCAGCATACCGGGGGGAATTTCTATATAGCCCAGTTCACTGGAAACTTGCACATTATTGACCATGCTGCGCCCCGACACCGCCACTTTACGATTGAATTTCTCGGCAGTATGGATGACCTGTTGGATGCGATGCACATTGGATGCGAAGGTGGTCACTATGATGCGGCCGCCGCATTTGCCAAACAGGCTGTCAAAGGTGTTGCCCACCACTTTTTCCGACATGGTAAACCCAGGACGTTCGGCGTTGGTGCTGTCTGATAGCATAACCAGGACGCCCTCTTCCGCGATCTCCGCCAGTTTGCGGAAGTCCACCGTCTGTCCATCTATCGGGGTCTGATCCAGTTTAAAATCTCCAGTGTGTAAGATTATCCCCAGCGGGGTATGGATGGCAATACCCATACAATCGGGGATGCTGTGGCATACTCGTATGAACTCCACCTGCATATTGCCGAAATCGATGCAGTCACGAGGTTTGACCACATGCAGGGTGGCATAATCGATATCGTGTTCGCGCAGTTTGTTGGCGGCGATGCCAACCGTCAACCGGCTCCCGTAAACCGGTACGTTTAACTCTTTGAGCATGTAGGGCAGTCCGCCCACATGATCTTCGTGCCCATGGGTCAAGAGAACCGCCTTGACTTTTTCCTTGTTCTCGATCAAATAAGTGATATCCGGCAATACTATATCAATACCCAAGAGCTCGTCCTCGGGGAACATCAGCCCTGAGTCAATTACCAGAATGGTGTCACCGTATCTGATTGCCGCGATGTTTTTCCCTATTTCCCCCAAACCGCCCAGGGGAATTATCTGCAAGCGGGAATCAAAGTCTGACACTCAGGTCACCTCCTTATTAAATTTTTAATGAAAGATACCACCGCACACTTCCATATCGCTTATTATAGCCGAAAGTCAGGCGGTTAACAACTTAATCCACGTCCTGCCCTTAATTGCTGTCATGCAAAAAGGAGGCTTTGCCAAGCCGAACGTATTACGTCAGCGCAACCGCAAAGCCCCTTTTATGTCCGTTATTATAGGTGTTTATAGAAGATGATATCGTTTCAGGAGATTTCTTAAAAAGGCCTGTTCGCTTTCCGTCGGCGGGGTTAAGGGCAGGCGATAGCCTCCCAGGTCATGGCCGATCATATTTAAGGCTGCTTTGACGGGTATAGGATTGGTGGTAACAAACAGTCCCTTGAACATAGGGAACAACTCCAGATGCCATCGGCTTGCTTCAGCCACCTGTCCGCAAGTGAAAGCGGCGATCATTTGTGTTATGGCTGATCCGATCAAATGAGAAGCAATGCTTACCACCCCATGGGCGCCTAAGGCCATCAACGGCAAAGTCAGGGAATCGTCGCCGGAATAGACTGTAATCCTTTTCGGAATCAGAGTCAGCAGTTGGGAGACTTGGTCCATTGAACCGCTGGCTTCTTTTACTGCGGTGATATTGTCCACCTCGGCCAGACGGGCAATAGTTTCCGGTAAGAGATTGGAACTGGTGCGGCCCGGCACATTGTAGAGCATAACCGGCAGGGGTACGCTTTCCGCTATTTTGCGAAAATGCTGATATAGCCCTTCCTGGGTGGGTTTGTTGTAGTAAGGGGCCACTACCATAATACCGGCAACTCCAGTTTTGACTGCCTCCCGGCTCAATTCCACCACCGCGGCGGTATCATTGCACCCGGTGCCAGCCCAAACCGGAACCCGTCCTCCTACTCTTTCCTGAATGGTTTGGTACAGTTTTAGTTTTTCCTCATCACTTAATACCGGTGACTCGCCTGTGGTGCCACAGACTACCAAGCCCTCACTGCCGTTATCGCAGAGGTACTCGGCCAGTTCTGCCGCTTTGGCGTAATTCACACTCAGATCTTCGTTGTACGGAGTCACCATCGCCGTCATCATTCGGGGTTGTGCCATCCTACGATCACCACCAATTAATTAATTTTCCCCAATTCAAATTTATCATGCAGAGCTCTGACCGCCTGCTCCATATGTTCCCGGTTGACCAGACACCAGATGTTGGTATAAGAATCTCCGGATTGGAGGATGGGAATGTCATGTTCAGACAGGGCCTCCACTACTCTGGCCATTACTCCCGGTATTCCAGTCATGGCGGCTCCTACTATAGCCACCTTGGCGCATTTATTGTTAACTCCCGGGGCAAATCCCATATCACGCAGCTTTTTCTCCGCTTCAGCAGCCGTATCACCAGCCACTGTAAATAATAACAGCCGGGGCTGAACGCTGATGAAGTCCACACTTATATTGGCCTGGGCCAGGCATTCGAAAACTTTCAACGGAACATCCCGCCCATTGGGCGTGTCGGCTATTTCTATCTTGAGCTGGGCTATATCCGAAGTATAAGTCACTCCGGTAATGAGTGCGTCCCTGATTATGCTGATATCATCATAACCCATAGTCTGGTGTGTGACCAGAGTGCCCGTAGAGTCAGAGAAGGCGGACCGCACCCGCAGCGGAATGCCGCGGTGCATGGCGATTTCCACCGCCCGGGGATGAATCACTTTGGCTCCGTCACGGGCCAGCTGACAGATCTCGTTGTAAGTAATAGCGTTTAAAAGCCGGGCATTGGTTACTATACGCGGGTCAGCGGTCATGATGCCTTCGACATCGGTAAATATGTCTATATATTCGGCATTTAAAGCTACCCCCAGAGCGCTGGCGGTAGTGTCGCTGCCTCCCCGGCCCAGAGTGGTAAGTTCGCCTTCTTCAGCACTGCCCTGAAAACCGGCTATGACCGGAACAATCCCCTGCTCCAGACATTCAGCCACATTTTTAGGATTAACATACAGAATGTGGGCGTTGCCAAAGTTGCCATCGGTGACCAGCCCTGCCTGAGCGCCGCTGAAGAAGCGGGCTGTAATCCCATGGGCATTCAATTGCGATGATAACAAAAGCCCGGAAATCATTTCCCCGCAGGACATCAACAAATCCAACTCGCGCGGGTTGGGGTCCGGATTGACCGCCCGCATCAGATTGATAAAGGTATCGGTGGCATAGGGATCTCCGTCTCTGCCAATAGCGGAAACCACCACTGCCACCCGGTAGCCATCCTGCAACGTCCGTTTGACAATCTGGCAGACCCGGGATCTGGATTCGGCCGTAGCCAGTGATGTGCCACCAAATTTTTGGACTACGATTTTCAGTCTAAACACCTTCTCTAATAGAGGTTTTTGGCGCTGACAATCTCCGCGATCTGAATCGCGTTGGTAGCTGCGCCCTTTCTGATCTGATCGGCCGCCACCCACATGGCCAGGCCGTTTTCCGAGGAAATATCACGGCGAATACGGCCCACAAAAACCTCGTCGCGGTTGGAACTGAACAAGGGCATGGGATAAGTGTTATGAAGGGGGTCATCCTGAACAATCACCCCCGGGGCATCGGCCAGAATTTGTCGGGCTTCTTGCGGCGACAACGCCTTTTCCGTTTCTATATAAATTGATTCCGAATGACTGCGATAAACCGGAATGCGTACCGCAGTAGCCGCGATGCGCAACTCAGGGGCATGCATGATCTTCTGGGTTTCCCATACCATTTTCATTTCTTCCCTGGTGTAGGCGTTGTCTTCAAAAACATCGATATGGGGAATTACATTGAAAGCAATGGGATGCTGGAAAACGCTTAATATCGGCTCGACACCGTTGATAGCGGCATGAATATGCTGGTCCAGCTCATCCAGGCCCGCTTTTCCAGCCCCTGATACGGCCTGATAGGTGGATACCAGAATCCTCTTGATAGAGGCAGCCTGATGCAGCGGGTTGACGGCTACCACCATGATGATGGTTGAACAATTGGGATTAGCGATGATGCCTTTATGCCAGTCTATGTCATCCGCATTGACCTCCGGCACTATCAGAGGCACCTCCGGGTCCATGCGGAAAGCATAACTGTTATCAATAACCACGCAGTTCTGGGCTACAATATCCGGAGCTATCATCTGGCTGATATCGGAACCGACTGCTAAAAGGGCAATATCAGCCGCTTTAAAGGCTTCTGGGGTAGCTGCCGCCACTATATGCTCTTCGCCCTTGAATTTCAAGCGAGTTCCGGCTTCACGGGGATCAGCCAGGCAAATCAGCTCCCCCACCGGAAAATTCCTCTCTTCCAAGACCTTGAGCATTTCCTGCCCTACTGCTCCTGTTGCACCAACTATTGCCAGCTTAATTCCTTCGGCCATCGGGCTGGTTACCTCCTGCTAAAAATACTATTTATATAATATAGCACACCGCCAGGGCCGACTCAACGAATTAGCGGGGTCCGAGCAAAACCGGCTGTAATTGTCGGCCCTGTAAGGCGGCAGCGATGGTGTCCACTACCAGGTCCATATCGGCCTGCAGAGAATTGCATTTTTCCGCCGGATTATCCTGCCTGAAGGGCACAAAATAAATGTTTTTGGCATTCAGTAACAATCCTATGTTCTTGAGATTAAGCCCCAGACCATCATTGGTGGAGATGGCAATAACTACCGGGCGCTGATTTCTGAGCTGCGCTTTCATGGCCATCAAGGCAGGAGTATCAACGATGCCGTTGGCGAATTTGGCTATGCTGTTGCCGGTGGCGGGCATGACTATAATAATATCCAGCAATTTCTGCGGTCCGATCGGTTCGGCCCCTACTATGCTGTTTATAATACCGTGTCCGGTAATAGCGTGGATCTCCTTTTTCAAATTTTCTACCCGATAAAAACGGTTATCGGTCTGATCAGTGCTGTATGAAAATATGGTATAAAGCTCAGCCCCAGCGTCATGCAGCCGTTTAATCTGCGGTATGACCTCTCCCATGGTGCAATGTGACCCGGTAATAGCCACGCCGATCCTGACCTGGTCTAATCGGGTGTCAGCTGTTCCTTGCACTTGTATCACCTCCATTTATTCAATCCAGGAGCAGGGGTTCACCCAACCCGGAAAGTTCTTCCGCGATCAACCGGGGAATAACCTCGGCTAAAATCTTGCCCGAGGAAACCGGGGCCACTTTGCCAGGCAGTCCCGGAGCCAGAATGGCCTTGAGACCGAAATTGTTGGCCGCTTCAAAATCGGTCCCGCCGGGCTGAGCAGCCAGATCAATGATAATCACATTGGGATTGGCATACTTCAATGTTTCGGCAGTCAATACCGGAGCGGGTACAGTATTAAAGGCCAGGTCGCACTGCTGCATCAGTTGTTGGAGCTGCTCATACCCGGCCCGGCGGCATCCCATCTCCTGGGCACGGGCTAGTTGGCCTGGGTTGCGGGCAACCACCGTCACTTCCGCGCCGAGCGCTTTAAGGCTCCTGGCCAGAGTTATGCCGATACGCCCGAAGCCGATCACGCATGATTTGCTGCCATGGATGGTGATGCGGCTTTCCATCATGGCAATCTGTAAAGCCCCTTCAGCCGTAGGGATGGAATTGGGTATAGCGATGGCGTCGATTTCAGCAATCTCCAACAGATGCAGGTTGAGGCTTTGACACCACTCCTTGAGGAAAGGACGGGCGGAACCGATTATGACCAGAGCTTGCGGGGACAGTTTTTGCAGGGCTTCATAGGTTAATAGCAATGGCTTATCAGTAAATACCGCCCGGATAACCCCTTCGGGGTTTGTTCCGGGCAGAGGCATAATTAAAACCTCCGCCTCCTGGCAAGCATCCTCGACAGTGTTCACCAGCAGGGCGCCATGACACACCATTTCACGAGGGAATCCGGCAACCGTGACCGTAGCCCCCATCGTTACCAGTTCGTGCGCCAGAATGGCTTCCCTCTCATCCCCTCCTAAAACGGCAATTTTTATTCCTGACAAAACTGAACTCACTGTCTTCCTCCTTCATGGATGTAGTGGATACAATTATTAGCATTATATGAGCAACGGAAACAACTGGTGCTTGTCAGCGGCGGGCGC